>JBBINL010000018.1:0-23326 GCA_037443905.1 Burkholderiales bacterium
TCACGCTGCGCTTTGACTGCAAACCGTGCGAGATGCACGTGGTGGGCAAGATGAAAGCGGGGGTGGCCAGACAGTCGCGCGAAGCGCTGTCTCTGGCACGCACCAGCGCGCAAGCGTGCGCAAGCGCGCCCATGACGTTTTTCAAAAAACGCCCGTCACCCTCCAGCCCGGAATTTGGTCACTGAACCGTATCGACGGATATCCACGGATATCGTCGGGCTGCACCGTGCAAGCAGCAGGCATCACACGCCCCAGACCACATCCTTGCCCGCCTGCGATGCAGTGCGCAGCAGATCAATGAAAGGCGCTGCGCGCTCGCGCAGCATGACACTGTCGCCCTCGACCTCGACGGTCTTTTCGGGATGTTGTGCGCGCTCCGCCTCTGCGGCCTCATGCACCACAATGGCTGCTTCGAGCGCCGCAATGGCAGCGGGCATCTGCTCGACCGTGATGATGCCCTGGGGTGATGGCTCCTTGCCCACGATGGCGAGCATCTGGTCGCCATTGGCTCTTTGCATGATGACATCGCCTGCAGCCTGGGATTTGAACCTGTAAAACATGATGACACCTCCAAAAGAAATCGGGTTTACCCTAGGCTAACACGGCCCGGTCAACTCAGGCAAGGCAAAAAGCCTGATATTTCTCAAGTGCATCGCACCCGTCAGTGACCAAACCTCGGCATTCGTGTCGGCCATGGCGTCGGCGCTGCGCCCGGCACCATCGTCATGAAACATTCGCCACCAGCTTCAGAGCCTGAGCGCACGCACCCGGCTTGATGCCGCCATCTTGCCGGCGGCAAACTGGGCGCGATGGGGATCGAGTCGCCTGAGGTCATAGAGGTAATTGACCATCATGCCAAACGACTGCTGGAGACCTTTGGGCGACACATCTGCGCACCAGTTGATCTGCTCGACGCGCGCGCCGTTGCCCAGATGAAAACGTGTCACCGGGTCGACCGGTTTGCCGTCCTGCAAGGCGTCGGCCAGGTAGAAGGCCGCGCAACCTTTCAGCCATTGCCGCAGCGGCGACTTTTCGTCCAGCGACTGCACCAACGGGTCAAAATTCAGTCAATCCTCTTCAAAGTAATCCGAGTCAATCCGCTTGACTACATAGGAGGCCGCCGGCGATACACCGACATCAAAGTCCATCATCAAGTCAGCCAGTCTCGTCCCGTCGATAAGCACAACTTTGGTATCGATACGCGAAGCGTAGTTGGCTGCCTCAGCGGTATAGCTTGACGTGGTGATGAACACACCCTTTTTGGCCCGCTGGCCTTGGAGCGCGCCGACAAATTTCTGAATTTCCGGCCTGCCAACGGAGCCCTGCCAACGCTTGGCTTGAATAAAAATGGTGTCCAAGCCAAGCCGATCTTCTTTGATGATGCCGTCGATACCACCATCGCCGGTCTGACCAATACGCTCGCCCGCATCCCTGCGCGAGCCACCATAGCCCATCTTGACCAAAAGTTCGACCACAAGTTGCTCGAAGAACGTGGGCGAGCACGACAGGATACGGGACAAAAGTTCCTGGGCGAGTTGCTCCCGCAAACTCAGATAAGCCAGTTCGATCGTCTCCTCGGGCGTGGACTGACTGTGAAAATTTTCAATGGTCGGGCGCTGTCCTTTGTCTGGTCGCGACAGTTCCTTGAATTGAAGATACTCTGGAAATTGTTCCAGAAACTTCATGTCAATCCGAGCCGGCTTGGAAGTCAATACTTGCGCGCCGCGATCGGTCAACTTGAATACGCCACGCCGTGGCACCTCCAGCAACATTGCTTTCTTCAAGTAAGTCCGCGCCCATCCCAGCCGGTTCTTGAAAATTCCCTGTTGACCTGATGGCAACAACTCCGCACGTTCGGTTGGCGTCAACTCGAAGTGCCCAGCTAGGTGTTCTTCGGTGTCGGCGAGCGTATGTTCATTCTGATCGGCAAGGTAATCCAAAAACGGAAGCATGCAGGTCTGGAAATCCGGTATCGCCATCAGTCACTCCCTTATTTTGAATTGATCGGTTGCCGAAAATGCTAGCCCACCCACCTGCGCGCATTGCGCCACAACTGCATCCACGGGCTGAAAGCCGAAACATCCTGGTCGGTCCAGCTCATCTGCACGTTGCGAAACACGCGCTCGGGGTGCGGCATCATGGCGCTGAAGCGGCCGTCGGCTGTGGTCACCGCAGTCAGACCGCCGGGGCTGCCGTTGGGGTTGAAGGGGTACTGTTCGGTGGCCGCGCCGTGGTTGTCGACAAAGCGCATGGCGGCGATGGCTTTGCCGGCATCACCGCGGTATTTGAAGTTGGCGTAGCCCTCGCCATGCGCCACCGCAATCGGCAAGCGGCTGCCGGCCATGCCGGCAAGGAACAGGCTGGGCGATTCCAGCACTTCCACCATCGACAGGCGCGCCTCGAAGCGCTCGCTGCGGTTGGTGGTGAAGCGCGGCCAGTCCTGCGCGCCGGGGATGATGTCGGCCAGTTCGGCAAACATCTGGCAGCCGTTGCACACGCCCAGGCCGAAGGTGTCGGTACGGGCAAAAAAGGCCTTGAACTGGTCGGCCAGCGCGGCGTTGAAGGTGATCGAGCGCGCCCAGCCGATGCCCGCACCCAGCGTGTCACCATAACTGAAACCACCGCAGGCCACCACGCCGATGAAGTCTGGCAGTTTGGCGCGGCCACTTTGCAGATCGGTCATGTGCACATCAAAGGCTTCGAAACCCGCCTCGCTAAAAGCGTAGGCCATCTCCACATGCGAGTTGACACCCTGCTCGCGCAGCACGGCCACTTTGGGGCGTGACAGCATCAGTGCCGGTCCCGCAGCGGGCACCGTCATGACAACTTTCACGTGCATCCCCGGATCTGACGGCTCACCCGCCGCGGCGTGCTCGGCATCGGCACAGGCCGGGTTGTCACGCGTTTTGCAAATCTTCCAGCTGGTCGCGTCCCAGACCTGGTGCAGGTCAGCCAGTCTGGCACTGAAAATCGTCTTGGCGTCGCGCCACACCTGGACTTCGCCAACACCTGCAGTGATGGCTGAACTGGCCGGCCGGGTCGAGCCCACCACATGGCTGCAGACGCTCAGATGGTGCTCGCGCAGTACCCGCATGACGGCATTGCGATCCGCCGAGTGCACCTGCAGCAGCACGCCCAGCTCTTCGCTGAACAGCGCTTTCAGCGTCAGCTCGTCGCGGCGCCCGCTGACCTGGCTGGACCAGTTCTTGGCTTCACCGCTGTCCATGCGGCCATCGGTGATGCCATCACCCTCTGTCACCAGCATGTCGACATTCAGCGCCACCCCCACGTGGCCGGCAAAGGCCATCTCGCACGCCGCGGCAAACAGGCCGCCATCGCTGCGGTCGTGGTAGGCCAGAATCTGGCCCTGCGCGCGCAGCGCATTGACGGCGTTGACCAGGTTCACCAGGTCCTGCGGGTCGTCGAGGTCAGGAACCTCGTTGCCCATCTGGTTCTGCGTTTGCGCCAGGATGCTGCCACCCATGCGGTTGCGGCCATGGCCCAGGTCCACCAGGATGAGCACGGTGTCCTGGATGGCGTCGAGCTGCGGTGTCAGGGTGCCGCGCACGTCAGGCAGCGTGGCAAAGGCGGTCACGATCAGCGACACCGGCGAAGTCACTTTTTTGGCGTTGCCAGCCTCGTCCTTCCACTGTGTGCGCATGGACAGCGAGTCCTTGCCCACCGGAATAGAGATGCCCAGGGCCGGGCACAGTTCCAGCCCGACGGCCTTGACGGTTTCATAGAGCGCGGCGTCTTCGCCCGGCTCGCCGCAGGCGGCCATCCAGTTGGCGCTGAGTTTGACATGATCGAGCGCGATGGGCGCGGCCAGCAGGTTGGTTATAGCCTCGGCCACCGCCATGCGACCACTGGCGGGGGCATTGACCGTGGCCAGCGGCGTGCGCTCACCAAGGGCCATGGCTTCACCGGCAAAACTCTTGAAGTCGGCCAGTGTCACGGCGCAATCGGCCACCGGCACCTGCCAGGGGCCAACCATCTGGTCGCGGTGCGTCAGACCGCCCACGCTGCGGTCGCCAATGGTGACCAGAAAGCGTTTCGACGCCACCGTGGGGTGCGCCAGCACGTTGATCGCCGCCTGCTGCAAGGCCAAATTCGTCAGGTTGAGCGGGGCAAACTTGCGCCTGACCGATGTCACATCGCGCAGCATTTTCGGCGGTTTGCCCAACAGGACGTTCATGGGCATGTTGACGGGCAAATCTGATTCATCCTGAATCACTTTGGTCTGCTGCAGATCCACCTCGCCCACCACCAGCTGGCGCGCTTGGGTGGCCACACCGACCACGGCGAACGGGCAGCGCTCGCGCTCGCAAATGGCCTGGAACAGCACCAGGGATTCGGGCGCGATGGCCAGCACGTAGCGCTCCTGACTTTCGTTGGACCAGATCTCCTTGGGCGCAAGGCCGGATTCCTCCAGCGGCACGGCGCGCAAGTCGAACATGGCACCGCGCCCTGCGTCGTTGGTCAGCTCGGGGAAGGCATTGCTCAAGCCACCGGCGCCGACATCGTGAATCGCCAGAATCGGGTTGGCCTGGGTCATGAGCCAGCACTGGTTGATGACCTCTTGGGCGCGGCGCTCGATCTCGGGGTTGCCGCGCTGCACCGAGTCAAAATCGAGGTGCGCGGCGTTGTCGCCGGTGGTCATGGAACTGGCCGCGCCGCCGCCCATGCCGATGCGCATGCCCGGGCCGCCGAGCTGGATCAGGAGCGTGCCCGCCGGAAACTGGATTTTGTGGGTCTGCGTGGCATCGATCACCCCCAGCCCGCCGGCCAGCATGATCGGCTTGTGGTAGCCGCGCTGCTCGGTTTGCGGCAGGTCATTGCCTGCCGCATCCTTGTACGTGTAGTTCAGGCTTTGCTCGTACTCGCGAAAATAGCCGAGCAAATTGGGTCGGCCAAATTCGTTGTTGAACGCCGCCCCGCCCAGCGGCCCCTCGACCATGATCTGCAGCGGGCTGGCAATGTGCTCCGGCTTGCCATAAATTGGGGTCAGATTCCAATTATTTTCAGAATCCGGGTTTTGCGAATTAATTGGAATCTGACCCCAATTGATTTGCGACACGCTGAAACCGGTCAGGCCGGCTTTGGGTCTGGAGCCGCGGCCGGTGGCGCCTTCGTCACGGATCTCGCCACCGGCGCCGGTGGCGGCGCCGGGAAATGGCGAGATGGCGGTGGGGTGGTTGTGGGTTTCCACCTTCATCAAAATGTGCTGGGTGGCGCTTTGCCTGGCATAGCTGGCCAGGCCGGCCACGGCGGCCGACGGCGCGCTGAAACGCTCCACCACGCCGCCAGCCATCACCGAGGCGTTGTCCGCATACGCCACCAGCATGTGCTGCGGGTTGGTTTGATGCGTGTGGCGGATCATCCCGAACAGGCTGTGCGGCTGCACCACGCCGTCAATGGTGAACTGCGCGTTGAAAATCTTGTGACGGCAGTGTTCGCTGTTGGCCTGGGCGAACATCATCAGCTCGACATCGGTCGGGTTGCGCTGCAACCGGGTGAAGGCCTGCACCAGGTAGTCCATCTCGTCATCGGCCAGCGCCAGGCCGAATTCGGTATTGGCGGCCAGCAGCGCGGGCTTGCCGCCACCGAGCACATCGACATGGGCCATGGGTGCGGCAGGCAGGCTGGCAAACAGTCCAGAAGCCGTGGCGCGCTCGAACATCACGCTCTCGGTCATGCGGTCGTGCAGCAAGTCGGCCACCTGCGCCAGTTGCGCCTCGGTGAGGCCGGGTTTGCCCAGCAGGCCGGATTTGAGGCTGATGCGGTATTCCACGATGCGCTCGATCCGGTGCACGGGCAGGCCGCAGTTGCGGGCGATGTCGGTGGCTTTGGAGGCCCAGGGCGACACGGTGCCAAAACGCGGCGTGACCACGATCAGTGCGCCATCCAGGGGGCCGGCATAGGGCTCGCCATAGCACAGCAGCGCGGTCAATTGGTCGGCAAGCGCCCTGGACGGCGGCTCGCTGGTTGCCACCAGATGCACATGACGCGCGGCAATGCCGTTGATTTTGTCATGCACGGCTTGCAGGCCCGGCAGCAGTTGTTGGACACGGAAATCGCCAAGGGCGCTACCGCCCTCGATGGGGGTGATGTGCAGAGTCAATTGGAGGGCCTGGTGAGGTGCGAGCAGATAGGAAGATGTCGAAAACTCGGGTGGCAAAATTTTAACTGCGCGCCAAAACTGTTGAGCCATCCAGAACCCAAGGTTTCAGCTTGAGCCCGGTGTGACGACCGGGCCTGGCTTCTTCTTCGACCCGCCATCCCACGCACAAAACATTGCCTCGCCACCCCGCATCAAGCCGCAAAACCGGCTCTAAACCACGCCCCGGTACAACCACGGCATGTCCAGCAGCCCCTCGCCCAGCACTTTCATGGCTACATTGCGCCCAAACCCCATCAGCCATCCGGCATGAAAGATTTTGCCGTTGCGAATCGCCCGCGCCTGCACCCGGGCGTTGCGCTGCCAGCGCTGTTGCGCGTAGCGGCGCAGCAAGCCTGGCACCAGATCATCCGGCTCGGTTGAACCCTGTGCCGGTGCATCGGCAAAAAAATTGCCCCGCGCCATCACCCTTGCCAGCACCGCCGCATCTTCGATCGCCATGCCGGCCCCCTGGGCAAGATACGGCAGCATCGGGTGCGCCGCATCGCCAGCCAGGGCCACGCGACCCCTGGCCTGCTCCTGGGCGCTGCGCATCGGCGCTCGAATGCTCAGAGCCCACAAACGCCAGGCCGGCACGGCCAGGATCAGGTCGTTGAGCGGCTTGCAGGTATTGCTCATGCGCTGCTGGAGTTCGGCCGCGTTGCCACTGTGATCCCAATGCGACATGTCGCCCTGCACCTTGCCATGCACGATGGCCACCACGTTGAGCCACTCGCCACGACGCACCGGGTAATGCACCACATGCATGCGTGGCCCGAGCCAGACCGTGACCTGCGTGGTGCGCAGATGCTCGGGCAGGCGCGCCTGCGAGATCAGGGCGCGATACGCCAAATGCCCGGTCGGCTGCGGTGTGCCGTCGTCCAGCAACTGCTGGCGAATGCAGCTCCAGCCACCATCAGCGCCCACCAGCAGGTCGCCCTGCGCCACCTCGTCATGGGCCAGTTGCAGCGCCACGCCAGTCTTTGTCTGCTCGAAACTGACCACCGTGCTGTCCAGATGCAGCGTCACCCCGCCCTGTTGCTGCAGCGCCGTCTGCAGCAGTGTGTGCAAATCGGCCCGGTGGATGGTGAAGTAAGGCGCGCCATAGCGCCGGGCGATCTCGTCGCCCAGGCGCAACACGCCGAGTTCGGCGCCCGTGGTGGCACTGCGCACCTGCAGCCGGTCGGGGTACGCCACCACCTCGTGCAAGGCTTCCTGAAGGCCCCATTCATACAGGATTTTCACCACGTTGGGGCCGAGTTGAATGCCCGCGCCAAATTCCGAAAACTCGGCGTTGCGCTCGAACAGCGCCACCTCGGCCCCTGCGCGGGCGCAGGCCAAAGCGGCGCTCAGGCCGCCAATACCCCCTCCAGCAATCAGCACTTTGCGCATCTTGAAAACCCTGTCCGTGATGTGAAGATGCACCATTGTCAATTCCCAACTCTGCACTAGGCTGACAGACTGCACCGGCGCCACCGCAGAATGACCTGCGCTACCATGTTTTGAACCTCATGAACAATCTCGGTTCAAGCCCTCGGAGCAGCCCATGCAAATCATGACCATAACCCGGTGGATCAAAACGACTTTGCTGGCAAGTCTGGCCAGCCTGGCGCTGGCAGCGCAAGCCATGACCGTTCGGCCCGAGTTGGTCGCTCAGGGGCTCGAACACCCCTGGGCACTGGCTTTTTTGCCCGAAGGCCGCTTTCTGGTGACCTAGCGTCCAGGGCGCCTGCGCGTGATCGAGACCGATGGTCGCATCAATCAGGCGGTTGCCGGCTTGCCCGACATGGCCGCCCGGGGACAGGGTGGCCTGCTCGATGTGTTGCTGGATTCCGACTTTGCCAACAACCGCACGCTGTTCTTCTGTTTTTCAGAACCCGGCTTGGGCGGCAACAGCACGGCGCTGGAACGGGCCAGGCTGTCACCGGACAACACCCGGCTGGAGGCCTTGCATGTGATCTTCAGCGCCAGACCCAAGGTCGCCAGCAGCGCGCATTTTGGCTGCCGCATTGCTCAGAGCGGGGCCAGCGTCCAGGCTGAAGACCTGCTGTTCATGACACTGGGTGAGCGCTTTGTACGCAAGGACGACGCACAAAGCCTTGACAACCACCACGGCAAAATCATCCGCATCACCAAAAACGGCCAGGTGCCACCGGACAACCCGTTTGTCAACACGGCCGGGGCGTTGCCCGAAATCTGGACGTATGGCCACCGCAACCCGCAGGGCCTGGCGCTGGCGCCCACCGGCGTGCTGTGGGCGCATGAACACGGGCCCCAGGGCGGTGATGAAATCAATCTGATCGAGCCCGCTCGCAACTATGGCTGGCCGGTGATCACTCATGGCGAGAACTATGGTGGCGGTCCGATTGGCGCCGGGCTCACAGCCAAAGCCGGCATGATGCAACCGCTGCACTACTGGGTCCCATCGATTGCGCCCTCGGGCATGGCGTTTGTGACCAGCACGCGTTACGGCCCCGACTGGTTCGGCAACCTGATGGTCGGTTCGCTCAAGTTTGGCTACCTCAACCGCATCGAGCTTGCGCAGCCTTTCCAGGGAAAAGTGGTGCGTGAGCACAAACTGCTGGCCGATGCGGGTGAACGCATTCGCGATGTGCGCCAGGGGCCTGACGGCCTGCTCTATGTGCTGACCGACAGCGCGCGTGGGCAACTGATCAGGCTGCTGCCCAATCAACCGGTCAGCGTGACGAGTCTTGCGAAGTCGCAACACGCAGGGCCGCGTCATTTTTGAGTGATGCCGGGGTTTTGCCATGGATCACCATGGCAAGCCTCAGATGAAACACCCACCCGAACCGTTAACCCGTCATGCGCATGGAGCACATTCGCCATGAAGCCATGACGCCACGACACTCGACCTCGAAGCTGGCAAGCTGGCGACAACCGAACTGATCAGAAAGATCCAGCGCGCCTCAAGTCGCGACATTTTGCAGCGATTCGTCAGTGCTTGGCAGTGGCGGGTTTTCCCAGCCCAGGCCAAGCTGGTCGCGACCGGCATTTTTGGCGCGGTAGAGCGCCGTGTCGCATTCGGCCAATAGTTCCCCGAACGACGCCTGGCCTGACATGCAGGCGGCACCCATGCTCACCGTGTAGACGATGCGCCTGCCCTTGGCCTGCACCGGGTGCGCACGGATCTCTGCCATGATGCGCATTGCCAGCGTACTGCCGCCCTCTGGCGTGGTGTTGGGCAGCAGCACGGCAAACTCCTCGCCGCCGATGCGTCCCATTACGTCCGATTCGCGCAAAACGCTCTTGGTCGTTTGCACGAAACCCTGCAGCACCGCATCGCCGGCCTGATGGCCATAGGTGTCATTGATGCGCTTGAAGTGGTCAAGGTCAAGCATCAGCACCACCAATGGCAAGGCATAGCGCCTGGAACGCGCCAGTTCCTGCTCGGCCAGACGCATGAAATGCTGCCGGCTGAAAGCGCCGGTCAGGGTGTCGATGTTGGCCAGTGCCGCACTGGCCAGCTCGGCCTGTTTGAGCAAGCTGACATCTTCGTGGGTCACCACCAGGCGGTGCTCCGCATCGTTCACCGGGGTGATCTTGACGGTAAACCAGCACCTGTGGCATTTGCACTGGAGTGGCTCCACGACCAGAAAAAAGGGTGCTTTTCCCGCAGCCACCGACGCCATGCCTGCCGCCACGGTTTCAACCGTTGCCGGCGCCAGCAAAAATTGCTCAGACAAGAGCGACAGGTAGTTTTGCCCCACCGACTTTGCAAACTTGAACTCTGACGCGTAGTTGCGCCAGGCGGCATTGGTCTGCACAATCTTGCCCGCCCGATCCAGCACGGCGATCTGCGCCGAGGTGGAATCCAGCACCGCCTGCTGAAACTGTGCCGCTGCCGCCAGATCGGCTTCGATCGCTTTGTTTCTTGTGATGTTCACCAGCGTGCCGATGATGCGCTGCGCCTGGCCATCTGCCGAGCGCAGCACCACGGCACCCCGCGACAGCACCCAGATCAAGCTGCCGTCCTTGCGCAGCATGCGCTGTTCATTACGGTAAAAGTCAATTTTCCCGGTGATGCAATCCTGCAGCTTGCGCATCAGCGTCGGTTTGTCATCAGGGTGCACTGGCACCAGATTTTCGGAGACCAGGTTGGACATTTCGCTTTGGGTGTAGCCCAGCAAATTGGCATAGCTGTCAGATACCACCACTTCGCCACTGCTCACCTGCCAATCCCACACCCCGTCGCCCACCGCCGACAGCGCCAGCTTCAGGCGCTCCTCACTGGCGCGCAGCTGCGCCTCCATGCGTTTGCGCTCCGACACATTGATCAGAGCCACCTGCCAGCCCACCAGCGCGCCAATCCAGACCACCTTGGCTTGCACTGGTAACGGCTCCTGGCCATCGATTTGCAGCATCAACTCACTCGTCTGCGCCTCATGCTCGGCTCTGGCATGTGCCAGCATGGCATTGAATGGCGCGCGCTGCGACGCGACAAGATAAAGGGCAAACTGGCTGCCGATCAGGCGGGATCGCTCGCCGCCCAGCATTTCAGCGGCCATCAGATTCAATTTGGCAATCTCGCCATCGGCGTTGAGCAGCGCATTGCCAATCGGGGAAAAGTCATAGAGCTCATTGCTCTGGTTGAGCGCATGCTCCAGTTGCACCCGGGCCGTGTTCAGGTGCTCGTTTTGCAACTCCAGCTCGATCTGGTGAATTTCCAGCTCTTGCAGCAAGTGCGACTCCTGCTGCAAGTCCAGCGCCCCCGCCGCAGCCAGCCCACAGCTTTCGGACAGCCGCGCGAGCGCCAGCTGGCGCAGGGCAGCAGGATCGGGCGGATTTTTACGAAACACCACAGCCCGCCTTTCAGAAGTCCGGGGCAGAGCTCATCGACAGCCCATCGATGCAGTTGCCCTGCACGCGCCGCGCGCCCAGGCCCGGATGCCGACCATGGATATCGCTGCAACGGCAGCCAATAACTTGTCCTTGTTCACTCAGTCAATCCCCTTGATGATGCATCAATCCTCAATCTGATCTTTGTACTTTTTGCGCAAATTTTAGGCGCAAATAAATTCGGATCGATCATCAACCGGGATGGTTGATCAAGGCTCTACATGTGAAGAGCCGGGTTTGGCGAGGAATCTGGATGGCTCGGCGGCATTCATGGCATGGCCATGGGCACCGCTCAGACTGGAGTAATGCCCGCTACCTCTCAAAATTGGCCAGTGCCTCGTGCGACAGAATATGGATTTCGCGAAAATCAACGGCGATGATGCCATCCTGCACCAGCGCCGAGAACGCCCGGCTGACGGTCTCGACCGTGACACCCAGATGCAGGCCGATGTCACGCCGCGTCATGGGCAGGATGAAGCGGCTGGGTGAATAGCCCATGTTGGCAAATCGCTGTGACATCGCCTGCAGAAAGCGCGCCACCCGCGCCTCAGACTTGACCGAGCGCGTTAGCGAATAAGCCGTTTGCTCCTGCGTGATTTCGCGGCTGCTGGCCCAATAGGCCATGTGCTCCAGATGGTTGCCGCCGTCCGGGGCAAACAAGTCCGCGGCCGGGATGCGGATCAGCTCGCAATCGGTCAGCGCCACCACGTCGCTCATGTAGCTGTATTTGTAAATGCCGTCAAAACCGAGCAAATTGCCTTTCATGGGAAAGGTCAGCACATGCATGCCGCCATCGGCATTGGTGATCGAAGACTTGAGGGTGCCAAGCCGCACCACATACAAACCGTCAAAAGGCTGACCCATCGACAACGCGGGCTGGCCTGCCTTCAGTCGCCTGCGCCGGAACAACTCGTGCTCTTTGTCATCTTGCTGGTGGCTTTCGTATTGCAACAGGCCCTGCAATTCCTGCAACGTGGACCAGGCCTCGTCACTCTTGCTCTTCATGGCGGGATAGCGCGGATGGGGTTGCCATTTTGCTGCGCTGGGCAGGGTGATGGGCAGTGCCTGTAGATTCATCATGGTAAGCCTCACTCTCTTGGTCTGTGTCAGGAGGCCGCGCCCCGTGGACGTCAAAGCCTACCCCTTGAGAATGACTTTAGGCCGGTCAGGCGAGACCGTCTGTAGGGAGAGTTGGATGGCTCGCGCCAGCAGGCTTGAACAAAGCCGGGGCTGTGCCGCAAGCCATCAGAGTTCGCCGCGCCGGCGATTTCTGGGTGCGGGTTCTTCGGCATCGATCAGCTTGCAGCGCACGGCCAGCCGGACCAGGCTGGGCACGTCGCTCACGGCCAGCTTCTTCATCAGGCGAGAGCGGTAGGTGGCCACGGTCTTGGGGGACAAATGAAGCGTGCTGCCAATGGCCGAGCTGGAGTGACCTTCGACCACCATCAAGATGATCTGCCGCTCGCGCGGCGACAGCAGGCTCATCGGGTCGTCGTCAGGTTCGGTAAAAGCTTCCAGCGCCAAGTCGGCCACATCCGTGCCAAGAAACCTTTTGCCCAGCACCGCCGCCTCAACGGCAGCCATGAGCTCGCTCGCTGGCGAGCCTTTGAGCACATAGGCACTCGCCCCCAGGCGCAGCGCCTCGGCCACTTGGTGCGGTTGCGCCGACATGGTCAGCACCACGGTACGCACCGGCAGTTTGCGCCGTTGCAACTCAGCCTGCAATTCCAGCCCCGAACGCCCGCCCAGGTTCAGGTCGAGCAGCAACACTTCGGGACGCAGGCGCAGCAGATCGGCCAGCGCCTGGGTTGGCTCAGCGGACTCACCCAGCACCGTATGACCGCGCGCCTCGAGCAGCGAGCGCAGCCCGTCGCGCATGATTTGATGGTCGTCCACAAGATACAGCGAAGTCATGACAGGCATTGCCAGTGAAACGTGACGCATGTCCCGGACTCATAGCCCTGCCGAACACTGACGCTGGCACCCACCGCCTGGGCGCGTTCCTGCATCCCCACGATGCCCAGATGACCCACAACCAGCCCGGCACCCTCGGGCAAGCCAATGCCGTTGTCAGTCACCACGACGTTCAGTGACAAGGCACCACCCGTCAGGTCGATGGTGATGGCGTCAGCCTGCGAGTGGCGCAGTGCGTTTTCAACCGCCTCGCGCACCACCATGAAAGCGGCGTACTCCACCTCGGCGGGCCAGCGCATGAGCTCCAGGTTGTCCGGCACATTGATGGTGATGTCGACCTGGGGCGCCGCCAGGGCGCGGTTGCGCAGCTCGTTATCGAGCGCCACACTGAGCCCCTGCTCTTCCAGCAGCGGCGGTCGCAAGTCAACCAGCACCTGCCTCACCTGGGAAATCGCCTGTCCGATGAGGGTGCCCAAGCGCTCCTGCAGGCGCTGGTAATCAGCCGGCGTCTCGGCCAATTCCAGCGAAACAATGGTTTCATGGCACATGCGGATGGCCGCCAGCGTCTGCCCGAGCTGGTCATGCAGCACCTGCGCCAGGCGTTTGACAAGCACACGCTCCTGCTTCATCAGTTTGCGGGTCAGCTCGGCCAGCTGGGCGCGCGAATGCTGCAATTGCGTATCGGCCTGCAGGCGTGCGGTGACATCGTGCAGGCTGACCAGCGACCCTTGCCCCTGAACCAGCTTGACGTGGCGGATGTAGCCCTCGAGGTCAATCTCCTGGCCATCGGCACGCAGGCCCTTGACCCGGCGCAAGCCCATCATGCGGTTGTCGCCACCGTTGTTGGCGAAGCGTTGTTGCGATTCATGATGCCCGCCGCGCAGACGCTCGGGAATCAACATCTCGACCGGCTTGCCCTGCACGCTGGCACTGCTGTGGCCGAAGATGCGCTCGGCAGCAGGGTTGAACAGGGTGATGCGCCCGTCCAGATCGACACCGACGACGGCATCTGGCACCAGATTGAGGACAGCTTCGAGCATGCCCTGCTCCTGAGAGCAAGGCGCGTCGGCCTTCAAGGCGGGCGCTGCCTCATCAAGCGTGTTCATTTGGCCGACTCCTCAAAAGACGGGCATGACTGGCAATGAAGTTCATATTGGCATCCGGCGCAATTCATGCAGAAATCCTACCGAAGCTGGGGATCGACTGTAAGCCTTGCAACGGCCGATCTGGCAAAGTTGGCGCGCGGACTGCACGAAGATTGCGAATTGTCAATGGCAAGTGGCAGCGCAATCTTATTCTTCAGACGCTGCCGTGACACAAGCGCATCGTGCAGCGCATGTTTAACCCTCAGGAGAACACATCATGAACAAGCTGAGCGTGCTTGACGCCAACCTGAAAGATCCTTTTGAGTCCGTGTTCAGCGGCTTCCTGGCACCCATGCGCATCATCGGCAATGGCGATGAATTCGACATCCGGCTTGACGTGGTCGAAAACGACAAAGCTTTCAAGGTGCTAGCCGACCTGCCCGGCGTCAAGAAAGAAGACATCAATGTGCGCATCGACGGCAACCGCGTGCACATTGATGCCGAGGCCCGGCGTGAGAAAGACGTCAAGGAAAAAGGCAAGGTACTGCGCAGCGAGCGCTACTATGGCACGGTGTCACGCGTCTTCACCCTGTCGCAAGACGTGGACGACACCCGGGCGGTGGCCAAATACGACAACGGCGTGCTGACCCTGGACCTGCCCAAGAAGGCTGGCGCGGCGGCCAAAAAGCTGGCCATCCAGTAAGCCGGCCGGCTCGACCACTGAACCACCAACAGCCTTCACCATGAATACCCTGACCAAAATGGCCCTGGGCCTGCTCGGGCAACTCAAGCCCGAGCCGCCGCAGGGCGACGCGGCAGACACCATCACCCTGCCAGCGGCGATCATCAGCGACGGCATGTCTTTGATGCAGGCGCTGGCACGGCGCCAGTCGCGGCGCGAATTCGCCCCCGAGCCACTGCCGCTGCCCACGCTGTCGAACCTGCTGTGGGCGGCGGCCGGGCTGAACCGCCCGGCCCTGGGTGGCCGTACGGCGCCCAGCGCGCTCAATGCCCAGGAAGTGGATGTGTATGTGGCGCTGCCCGCCGGCCTGTATCGCTACGCGGCGCTGGGGCATGCACTGCACCTGGTGCGTGCCAGCGACGTGCGTCGCGTAACCGGCTACCAGGACTTTGTCGACAGCGCGCCGCTGGACCTGATCATGGTGGCCGACTTCTCGCGCATGAAGCTGGTGCCGGTGGCGCAGCGCATGGCCTACGCCTACGCCTGCGCCGGGGCCATGGCGCAAAACGTGTACCTGTATTGCGCGGCAGAGGATCTGGCCACGGTGATCCGGGCTTGGCTCGACCGCGATGCGCTGGCCAAAGCCATGGGGCTGGGCACTGAACAACAGGTTTTGCTGTCGCAAACGGTGGGGCGCAAGGCGCCCTACCCTCTCTTGCCCGCCAGTGCCGCAGACAAATAGTCGAGCAGGTCGTTGAACGTGACCAGCCGGGCATAGTCCGCTTCGGGGATACTCACCCCAAAGCGCTCGCTCACGCTGACCAGAAAATTGAGCCAATCCATCGAGTCCAGATCGATCTCGCTGCGCAGCGGCCAGGCAAAGTCGAGCGTGCCAGGCTCGATTTCTGGTGCAATGGCGCGTAGCAGGGTCATGACGCTGGCAGCAAGCGTTGTTTCCTGGGAAGGGGTCATAAGCTGATGCTCCAAAAGACAATCGCGGCGGGGTGTGTTGGATGACCATTCATCGCACATCCCCTGCCAGGATTTCCGGCTGCTGCAACCGCTCGCGTAATTCCGCCAGGAACAGGGCGCCCAAGTGGCCGTCGGAGGCGCGGTGGTCGGCGGCCAGCGTGGCGCACAGCAGCGGCAGCGCACACACTTTGCCATCGTCCACCCAGGGCCGCACCTCGATGCTGCCAAAACCCACCAGCGCCACCTGCGGCGGGTAGATCACACCGTAGACCGACTGCACGCTCTGCTCGCCCAGGTTGGTGATGGTGAGGGTGGGGTCGCTCATCTCTGAGCTGCGCAGCGAGCCGGCGCGGCATCGCCTGACCAGGTCGGCCAGCTCGCGCATCAGCTGCGCCAGCGGCTTGGTGCCCACATCGTGCAGCGCCGGCGCCACCAGCCCGCCGCCGCGCAGCGAAATCGCCACGCCCGCATGCACGGCCGCACTGGCTTCAAAGCGGCCGTCGCGGTAAAAACCGTTGAGCTCGGGTGTGCGCTGCAACGCTGCGGCCACCGCCTTGAGCAGCAGCGCTGCGCTGAGGATGCGCTCGGTGATGGGCAGGCCGGCATTGCGCTGCTGCAGCCAGTCGAGCGCTTTTATCATGGGAATGGTCTCGGCCAGGTAGTAGTGCGGAATCTCGCGCTTGGAGCGGCTCATGGCGGCCGCAATGGCCTTGCGCATTTCCTGCTGGCGATCTGCTGCCGCAGCGGGTGCCACAACAGGTGACGCAGCCATCGACTTGGCGGCCCTGGCGTGCGCCGCCGCCTCGATGTCGGCCAGCGTGACCGCACCCTGCGCACCGCTGCCCACCAGCGTGTCGGCATCAACACCCAGTTCCTTCGCCCGGCGGCGCGCGGCAGGCGACACCGGATGGCGCGACGTTGCCATGGGTTGGACGGTTTGCGGCGCGCCCGGCGCCGCCTCGCCCGGCGCCAGCAGCGTCGCCAGCACGGTGTCCACCGGCACTTTTTCGCCCACTTGCACGCGCAGTTCATGCACTACGCCATCGTGCCAGATTTCAACATCCACCGCCGCCTTGGAGGTGTCCACCACCGCCACCACCTGGCCGCGCTTGACCGTATCGCCGGGTTTGACATGCCACGCCAGCAGCGTGCCTTCGTCCATATCGGCGCCCAGCGAGGGGAGCTTGAATTCGATCATGCTGTTTTGCCCATCAGCGCCTGCGCCGCCGCGACAATTTTCGGCACCTGCGGCAACGCGGCCTCCTCGAGGTGGCGGGCATAGGGAATCGGCACCTCTTCGCTGCAGACCCGCGACAGCGGCGCGTCAAGCTCATAAAACGCCTGCTCGCCGATGCGTGCCATCACCTCGGCGGCCAGGCTGCCGGATCGCCAGCCCTCGTCCACCAGAACCGCGCGGTGGCACTTGCGCACCGAAGCCATCACAGTGGCGTCGTCGAGCGGACGCAGCACGCGCAGGTCGATCACTTCGGCGGCAAAGCCTTGGGCCGCGAGTTGTTCGGCCGCCTGCAGGGCTTTGGGCAGACTGCCACCGTGGGTGATCAGGCTGACGTCGGTGCCCGTGCGGCGCACCTTGGCGATGGCGATGTCCACCGCCGCAGTTTCGTCGTCGGGCAACTCGCCCTCGCTGTTGTAGAGTTGGGCGTGCTCGAAGATCAGCACCGGGTCGGGGTCGGCCAGCGCCGCCCTGAGCATGCCGCGGGCGTCTTCCACCGTGGCCGGTGCCAGCACGCGCAGGCCCGGTATATGGGCGTACCAGCCCTCGAAACTGTTGGAATGCTGGGCGGCAACCTGGCGCCCGGCGCCAGTGGCCATGCGGATCACCAGTGGCACCGAAAACTGGCCGCCCGACATGTGGTGCAACATGGCCGCGCTGTTGACGATGGGGTCGAGCGCCAGCAGGCTGAAGTTGACCGTCATGATTTCGACAATCGGGCGCATGCCGCCCAGTGCGGCACCAATGCCGGCCCCGACAAAGCCGAGTTCTGACAAGGGCGTGTCCCTGATGCGCTCGGGACCGAACTCTTCTAGCAGGCCCTTGCTCACCGCATAGGTGCCGCCGTAGCAACCCACGTCCTCGCCCATCAAAAACACGCGAGGATCCGATTGCAGGGCCTCGCGCAACGACTCGCGCAGGGCGTCACGGTAGCTGATGCGCCGGCCCATCATGCGGCTCCCTGTGTGGTGTGCACATCGCGCAGCAAATTTTCCGTGGACTCCCAGGCGGAGGCTTCGGCAAAGGCCACGGCTGCCTCGACCTCGACCTGCGCCGCCTCATCGAGAGCAAGAAACTCATCCTCGCTCAGGCTGCCCTGCTTTTTGAGGCGTGCGGTGTAGGTGTGGATCGGGCCGCGTGTTTTCCAGGCTTGCACCTCTTCCCTGGTGCGGTACAGCTCGGGGTCGAACATGGAATGTGCGCGAAAACGGAAAGTTTGCAGTTCCACAAACACCGGCCGGCTGAGCTGACGCACCTGTTCGGCAGCCTGCAGCACGTTCTGGTGCACCGCCACCACATCCATGCCGTCGACACTCACCGTGGTCGTGCCATACGACGCCGCCTTGGTGCACAGGTCAGTCTGCGCCTCGGAACGGCCGAGTGCCGTGCCCATGGCATACAAATTGTTCTCGCAGAAAAACAGCACTGGCAACTGCCACAGCGCTGCCAGATTCATGGACTCGTGAAAAGCGCCCTCGGCCACCGCGCCTTCACCAAAAAAGCAGGCGCTCAAGGCACTGCGGCCAGAAAGTTTGTCAGCCAGCGCCAGCCCCACCGCCAGCGGCAGGCCGCCGCCGACGATGGCCTGGCCGCCGAAAAAGCGGCTGGCGCGGTCGAACAGGTGCATGGAGCCACCGCGTCCGCGCGAGCAACCATCCTGCTTGCCGAACATCTCGGCCATGATGGCGTTCATCTTGATGCCGCGCAGCAAAGCATGGCCATGCTCGCGGTAGGTGGCGACCACGTTGTCGTCAGGGGCCAGCGCGCTCAGCGCACCCGTGGCCACCGCTTCTTCGCCAATGTAGAGGTGCAGAAAGCCGCGAATCTTTTGCTGGCCATACAGCTCGGCGGCACGCTCCTCCATGCGCCGGATGCGCAGCATGTCGGACAGGATGCGCAAGGCCATTGGTTTGTCCCACGGCACCGGGCCGCTCGATGGCGCCGGGACTTTCATCTTGCTCATGCGCCGCCCTCCAGGGTCGAGGTGTCACCCTCGGGCAAACCCAGTTCGCGCGCCTTGAGCAGGCGGCGCATGATCTTGCCGCTGCGGGTGCGCGGCAACACTGGCAAAAAGGCAATCTCCTTGGGCGCCACGGCCGCACCCAGACGTCTGCGCGCATGGGCCGAGATGTCCAGCCGCAGCGTCTCGGAAGGCTCGAAATCGCCCTTGAGCGAGACAAATGCCTTGACCACCTCTCCCACCACCGGGTCGGGCTTGCCGATGACACCGGCCTCGGCCACCGCCGGGTGTTCCATCAGCGCGCTTTCGACCTCGAACGGGCCGATCAGGTGGCCGGCCGATTTGATGACGTCATCGGCGCGGCCGACAAACCAGAAATAGCCATCGGCATCGACCCGGGCCAGGTCACCGGTGAGGTACAGCTCACCCGCAAAACACCTGGCATATCGCGCCTCATTGTTGAGGTAGCCGCGAAACATCGACGGCCAGCCGCGTTTTAACGCCAGCTCACCTTCGACATCGGGTGTGTTGATGACACGCACCCGGGGCGGCTCGCCCTCGGCCTCCAGGTGTTCGACGATAAAAGCGTCGATGCCCGGCAACGGACGCCCCATGGATCCGGGCTTGATGTCAAAAGCTGGCGTATTGGCAATCATGATGCCGCCGGTCTCGGTCTGCCACCAGTTGTCGTGGACCGGCATGCCCAGCACCTCCTGACCCCACCAGACCGCCTCGGGGTTGAGCGGCTCGCCGACGCTGGCCACAAAGCGCAGGCAGGGGTAGCTTTGGCGCCGGGCCAGTTCCGGGCCGGCCTTCATCAGCATGCGAATCGCTGTCGGGGCGGTGTACCAGACACTCACATGCTCCTGCGCCAGCAGCGTGTACCAGCGCTCGGCATCGAACTCCTCGCGGTCCACCAGCGAAGTCACACCCTGCAGCAAGGGTGCGATGATGCCGTAGCTGGTGCCCGTGACCCAGCCCGGGTCGGCGGTGCACCAGTAACGGTCGTGCGGGTGCAGGTCGAGCGCATAACGTGCCGTGGCATCATGCGCAACGACCGCGCCATGCACATGGATGGCTCCTTTGGGCGTACCGGTGGTGCCACTGGTAAAATGCAGCAGCGCTGGGTCGTCGGCGGCGGTCTCCACCGTACTGAAACTGTCGGAAGCGGTGGCCATCAGACTGGCCACATCGAGCGTGTCCGGCTCATTCGTGGTGCCACCTTCCTCGGCCACCAGCAGCACATGGCGCAGGCTGGGCATGTGCGCGCGCATCTGTCGCACCTTGCGCCGGTAAAGGGCATCGGTGGTGACCAGCACCTGGCCGGCACCCAGCTGAATGCGGGTGGCAATGGGCTCGGGGCCGAAGGCCGAGAACAGCGGCGTTACCACGGTGCCATTTTTAAGCGCGCCAAGCAGCGCCACATACAGTTCTGGAATGCGCCCGGCCAGTAGGAAAAGGTGGTCGCCCTTGCCCATCCCCAGACCTTGTAACACATTGGCAAAACGGTTGGTCTGGCGCGCCAGTTCGGCGTAGCTGAGCTCGATGGCAGGCCCATTGCGCGAGACAAAGCGCAACGCCGTGTGGTAGCGCAGCACGCCGCCAGCATGCCGATCCACTGCCTCGAAACCCATGTTGAGGCCGCCGCCGGGCAAGCCCTGCAGCGCCAGGCGCGCCTGTGCCCAGGTGAAGCGGCTGCGCTCATCGGCATATTCGGCCCAGTTGGGCTGCAGACGCAACCGGGTGACGTCCTTGCGAATGATGGCGGGTCTTTCCATGCACTGCCTCGCTGGGGTTCGTAACCGATGACACCGTCGGGCGATCAGGCGGTTTTCATCACCTGCTCGCGCGTCTCCCTGTCTCTGGCACTGCCCAGATCGACGGCAAAGTCTGCCAGTTCGCGCGTCAGCAGGGTCAGCACGTCTTCGAGCGTCACGATGCCGGCCAGATGACCCGCTTTGTCGACAATGACCAGACGGCGCAGCCGGTATTTTTTCATCATCTGAACGGCATCCATGACATCCATGTCGGGCAGTGCCTTGACCAGGTCGACAGACATGATGTCGCCGGCCGTGAACACGGCCGGGTCAAGGCCCTCGGCCATCAGTTCAAGCACCAGATCGCGGTCGGTGACGATGCCGACCGGCTTGGTTTTGTCGAGGGCGTCCACCACCACCAGGGCGCCAATGTGGTGCTTGCGCATGAGCTGCGCCACCACCCTGGCCGAGGTGTCGGGTTCGACCACGGCAACCAGATTGGTCGCGAATTCCTTGAGTTTCGTAGCCATGGCAACTCCTTATTCAACCATCCGGAACGGACTTGCAGAATAGTCGCCTCAAGACGCCAAAGCTTGCGAATCGTCAATACATGCGCGAGATCTGTGCAAATTTCCGGCCAGACTAACGCACTACCACCAGCACATCCGCGCGCGAGCGGCCCAGCACATGCTTGGTCACGCTGCCCAGCAGCAGTTCCTCGGTCATGCCAGTGCCATGCTTGCCCATCACGATGAGATCGGCACCTTGCTCTTCCTCCTGCTCCAGAACGAAGTCCGGTGGATTGGCAAAGGCCACCAGGGACCGCCATTGCCCATCTGCCAGTTCGGCCTCCCGCGCCAGTTTCTGCAGACGTGCCTGCGCCTCGCGCTGAACGTTGCCACGGTGCAGACGAATGGTGTCCTCGGTGACGCCGGCAAAGCGCATCTTGCCCTCGAAGGGAATTTCGCAAGCGTGCAGCAACAGCAGCCGCGCCTGAGGGCTGAGACGCCGCGCCAGGTTGATGGCGCGCAGCGACCAGGCCGAAAAATCGACCGGCACCAGCACCGTTTGATAGGCCCGCCGCGGTGCCTGCCTGACCATCAGGACCGGATGCATGGTTTTGCGCAGCAACCGCTCCGCCGTGGCACCCAACAACCAATGGCGCATGAAACCGGACCCGTGCGCGCCCACCACCACCAGATTGCAACCCAGCGCATCGGTTTGTTCGGCAATGCTTGACAACACCGTCCCTTCCACCAGGTGGCATTGCACCTGCAAGGGCTCGGGCATGCCAAGCTCCTGTGCCAGTTGCGCCAGCGCGTCCTGCGCCTGTTGGCGCATGGCTTGCTCGAACGCATCGTCCTGGCCAAACAAACGTCGCAAATCGGCCAGTGCGTCTTTTTCGAGCACATGCATTAACTCAAGCTTGCCGCCACGCTGGCGGGCCAACATGGCCGCACGCTCGGCGGCATGGCGCGCGGGTGCGGATAAATCGGTGGCGGCAAGTATGCGCGAGCGTGAATTCATGGTGTCTTCTCCTGAGCGGGTTGTTCTTCGAGCACGGGTTTGTAGTCCCAATCGCGAACGTCCTGGAGCATCCTGTCAATATCGTCGGTCGGAACCGACAGCATCCGCAGCGCTGTCGCTCCCAGTCGCAAGCTCGCTTCAATCGCTTCCGGATAGACGTGGGTGACACCGGCGCTCAGGAGTTGTGAGCTCGATTCAAGGTCCCGTGCCCGCGCGATGATGGGAACGTGCGGGCAGATGGTGCGCAGCACCGCCGCGGTGCGCAAGGCGTTGGCGTGATCATCCACCGTGATGACAACCAGGGTGGCCCGTTCGACGTGAACCGCCTCCAGCAATTGCGCGTCGGAAATATCACCATAGTGCACCTGGTGACCATCTGCGCGCCCCTGCGCCACCCGCTTCGGGTCGGTGTCGAAGGCCACGAACGGCACACCGCTGTCCGCCAGCAGCACCGCGATGGTGTGACCGACACGGCCATAGCCACCCAGAATGACCCTGGTCTCAGGCACGTCTGCTGATCGGTTGGCAACACCCTGTTGGTCATCGCCACGCAGACGCACCAGCTGGGTGGCGATGGCATGGTTGAAGCGGATCAGCAGGGCCCCCGCGACCATCGCCAACAACACAGCAGTCAGTGCGATCTGACCCAGGGCCAGGTCGATGACCTTGGCGTCGAGTGCCATGGCCAGCAGGGCGAGGCCAAATTCTCCGCCCACGGCCAGCAACAATGCCGTGCGCCACGCCGTCAGCGCGTCGACACCGCTTTTTTTCACCATGGCCGCGACCAGCAGCGTCTTGCTCAAAAGCAGCAGCAACGCACCGATCAAAGCCCAATGTCAGATGCGGGGAATCACTGCGGGTTCGAACAGCATGCCAATACCAATGAAAAAGAGACCGAGCAGCACATCGCGAAACGGGCGGATGCTCGATTCCACCTGGTGACGGAACTCGGTCTCGCCGAGCATCATCCCGGCCAGGAAGGCACCGAATGCCAGCGACAGACCCAAGCTGAAGGTTGTCCAGGCGGCAAGCAATGCCACCAGCAACACGGTCAGCGTGAATACCTCGGCACAGCGGCGCCGCGTGACCAGAAGAAACAGCGGGCGCAGCAACCAGCGACCGAGGTAATGGGGTGGTCACGGTAGCTTGGACAGCCACCGGAGTGGAATAAGCTAAAGCTG
>JBBINL010000019.1:0-21778 GCA_037443905.1 Burkholderiales bacterium
TTTTGCGATGCTGCCGTGGTCGGCGCTGCGGCCAGCGGGCTGACAGGACGGGACTGCGGGACCGACTGCGCCCGCGGTTCTTCCTCGTCGAACAAATTGAGAAACTTGGCGCTGGCCATCTGGCGCAGCATGGACGCGGGCATGGGATCGGGCCTGGAATAGTCTTCGATGTAGATGTCGAGCCCGTCCATCACGTTGTAACGCGGGTCGGCAAACAGCTTTTTCATGGCGGCGTTGCGCACTTCGGGGGTCACATCGCGCGCAACGAAGGGCGCAAAGTTGCTGTCGGCATGGAGGGCTTGCACGTCTTCCAGACTGGGCACCGGGGCTGGCGGCACGGGTGCTGCGGACTGCGCCGCCAAGGGTACCTGAGGCTTCGCCTGCGGCTTCTGCGCAGAGTGCGCAGCGCGTTCAGGCATTGCTGCGGCAGCAGGCTTGGCCAGCACCGGGCTTTGGGGCGCGCTCGGTGCGTCGGGCTCCTTGCCCTCGCGCAGCGCCTGCTTGCGCTGCGACCAGCGTCCCAAAAAACCTTCAGCCATGAGCACCTCCCTGAGCACCGCCAAACTTCTTTTCGGTGGTAATCGATGCCGGATTGCCGAATCGGTCGGTGAGCGACCTGAAGCTCTCAGGGCGCTTGCGCCGCCTGGGCTCGATCACGTAATGCTCGTCGACAAACGCCTTGAGCCACTGCACCACCGATTCTGGGGCAGGCACCTGCTCCACGGTTTCCTGCGCGTCGAGCCAGCGCCCGGCGTCGTAGTAGCTCAGGCTCACCACCAGCGGCCGCGCCATGGGTTCGGCGGCCACACCGGGCTCGTCTTCCATGCGCCACAGCACGAACCAGCTCGGCACGTCGGTAGTGGCGTTGAGGTAATAGCCTTCGCCATCGTCCTTGAACAACTCCACCTTGAAGCCGCCGTGGAGCCAGCGCTCGCAGGTTTCGTTCTGATACAGCAGGCGCGGCTCGGTGCCAAAGCCGTCTTCGTGCTGCACCACATCGGCCAGCTGCCAGCGCCAGGGCTGCCAGCGCGCTGCCGGGCCGGTGTTGGCCATGCGCTGCATGATGACGGCGACTTCAAGAAATGGGCGTAAAGTTGACATATGGCCTTGAACTGTAACGGATTCAGATTCCCCCTGAGACGATCGGGCGCGTGGCATCCGCAAACGAACCCGGCCTGCATGCAACGACTTCCTGAAAGCACCTGATGTTTCAATCTGCCGAAATCGGCCACCATCTGACCAAAGCCGCCTACCGCGCGGTCGTGCCCACGCTGCGGGCCGAGCTGCTGGCGGCACAGGTCGATTTGTTCGAGCAGCACAAAACGCCGGTCATCGTGCTCATCAGCGGCCAGGACGGCGCCGGCAAGGGCGAGACCATCAACGTGCTTTACGAGTGGATGGACGCGCGCTTTCTGTCGACGCTGGCGTTCAACCAGCCCAGCGACGAAGAGCGCGAGCGCCCGCCCATGTGGCGCTACTGGCGCAGCCTGCCGCCCAAGGGCCGGGTGGGCATTTTTGCCGGCTCCTGGTACTCCGACCCGATCCGCGAGCACATAGAAGGCAGCCTGTCGCTGCGCGAACTCGACGCCCGCGCCCAACAGATCAACCGCTTTGAAGAAATGCTGGTCGATGAAGGCGCGCTGGTGCTCAAGTTCTGGTTTCACCTGACCAAAGAGGGGCAAAAGAAGCGTCTCAAGGCGCTCTCGAGCGACCCGCGCACCGCCTGGCGCGTCACCCAATGGAACTGGGACCGCCTCAAAACCTACGACCAGTTGCAGGACACGGCACGCCACTTGCTGCGCATCACCAACACGGCGGCCGCGCCCTGGGTGGTGGTGGAGGCCACCGATGACCGCTACCGCTGCATGACGGTGGGCCAGGTGCTGCTCAAGGCCATGCAGAACAAGCTGGCGGCCAGAGAGATACCGCGCACGCCCATGGCGCCCATGGTGCGAGTCGACCTGGATGGCCGCAACATCCTTTCTGCACTTGATCTCACACTGACCCTGGCCGACAAGCCCTACAAGGACGAACTGGCCAAATGGCAGGGTCGCCTGTCGGAACTGGTGCGCGATGCACGCTTTCAAAAACGCTCGCTGGTGTGCGCCTTCGAAGGCGCCGATGCCGCCGGCAAGGGCGGAGCCATCCGGCGCATTGCGGCCGCGCTGGATGCGCGCCAGTACCAGGTGACGCCGGTGGCGGCTCCGACCGACGTTGAAAAGTCGCAACCCTATCTGTGGCGCTTTTGGCGCGACCTGCCGCGCCATGGCCATGTGGCCATTTTTGACCGCACCTGGTATGGCCGGGTGCTGGTGGAGCGGGTCGAGGGCTTTTGCTCCGAGGCCGACTGGCTGCGCGGCTACAGCGAAATCAATGATTTCGAGCATGAACTGGTCGAAGCCGGCGGCATCGTGGTCAAGTTCTGGCTGCAAATCAGCCAGGCCGAGCAACTCAAACGCTTCAAGGAGCGCGAGCAGGTCGAGTTCAAACGCTTCAAGATCACCAAGGAAGACTGGCGCAACCGCGAAAAATGGCACGACTACCAGCAAGCCATTTGCGACATGGTGGAGCGCACCAGCACCGGCGAGGCGCCCTGGACGCTGGTGGAGGCCAACGACAAGAATTACGCCCGCGTCAAGATTCTGCGCACCCTGTGCGAACGCCTGGAAGCGGCTTTGCAGGACCCGCCAAAACCGGCTGCAAAAGCGGCTGACAAGTCCCACAAAACCGCCGCCATAAGGGTCAAAAAACAAGGCGCAGGCCACCAGCCGTAGGCGTCTGGCGCCAAAATCGCCGCACATGACGCAGGGACGCTGCATTCCCCTACTTGGACGCCGCTCTTTGCCACTTTTCTATCATGAATCATGAATACCGCAGCAAACACATCAAACGCCAAATTCACCAAGCGACTGTTCTGGCTCGCCTTGGTGCTCGCCGCGGCCATGATCGGGCGCTGGGTCGATGCCACACCCAACCAGACGCCAGGGCCAGCAGACAACGCCACGACGCAGCCCTTGCCAGAAGGCAGCGAAGTGGCTGTTTTTGCCGGTGGCTGCTTCTGGTGCACAGAAACCGATTTCGACAAAGTTCCGGGCGTGCTGGCCACCACCCCCGGCTACACCAGCGGCAAAACCGCCAACCCCACATACGCCGAGGTATCGAGCCACACCACCGGCCATGCCGAGGCCGTGCAAGTGATCTTTGACCCCACCAGGGTGAGCTACCGGCAACTGGTGGACTACTTCTGGCACACCATTGACCCGACCGTGAAAGATCGCCAGTTTTGCGACATCGGCACACCCTACCGCACGGCGATCTTTGCCACGACGCCGGCGCAACTGCAAACCGCACAGGCCTCACTGGCCGAACTGGAAAAAAGTAAACCATTAGCCGAGCCCATCGTCACGCAACTGGCAATGGCGGACACTTTTTACCCGGCCGAAGCGGAGCACCAGAACTACCACCTGAACAATCCGCTGCGCTACGATTTTTACCGCAAGAGTTGCGGCCGCGATGCCAGGTTGCTGCAACTCTGGGGCAGTCTGGCCAAGCCCTGACGGCCTTGGCCGGCAGCGTCAGGTTTCCTTGGAAATCCTGATGCTCGGGAACTTGCTGGAGAAGTCCTTGTTTTTGGCCGCGATCGCCAGTGCCACCTTGCGCGCCACTGCCTTGTAGAGGCCGGCCACTTCGCCGTCGGGATCGGACACCACCGTCGGCTTGCCGCTGTCGGCTTGCACGCGAATGTGCATGGCCAGCGGTAGCGCGCCAAGATAGTCCATGCCGTACTCGGAAGCCATTTTCTTGCCGCCATCGGCGCCAAAAATATGCTCGACATGGCCGCAGTTGCTGCATACATGCACCGCCATGTTTTCCACAATGCCCAGAATCGGCACGCCCACTTTTTCGAACATCTTGATGCCTTTCCTGGCATCGAGCAGGGCAATGTCCTGCGGCGTGGTGACGATCACGGCACCGGTCATGGGCACGCGCTGGCTCAAGGTCAGCTGAATGTCGCCGGTGCCGGGCGGCATGTCGACGATCAGGTAATCCAGGTCTTTCCAGTTGGTCTGGCGCAACAACTGCTCCAGCGCCTGCGTGGCCATCGGACCGCGCCAGATCATGGCCTCGTCCTGCGCCACCAGAAAACCGATCGACATCACCTGCAAGCCATAGTTTTCCATTGGTTCCATGGTCTGCCCGTCTGCGCTTTCGGGCCGGCCCTCGATGCCCATCATCATCGGGATGCTGGGGCCGTAAATATCGGCGTCCAGAATTCCCACGCTGGCGCCTTCGGCCGCCAGCGCCAGCGCCAGGTTGACAGTGGTGGTGCTTTTGCCAACGCCCCCCTTGCCCGAGGCCACGGCCACGATGTTTTTCACTTTGGGCAGCAAGGCCACGCCGCGTTGCACCGCGTGGGCGGTGATGTCGGTGACCATGTTGACCGACACGTTGGCCACTCCGGCGACGCTTCTGACAGCGGCGATCAGGTCTTTGCGAAAGGCCGCCATCTGGCTTTTGGCGGGGTAGCCCAGCACCACGTCAAAAGCCACATCGCCATCGCTTACGGTCAGATTCTTGATTGATTTGCTGGATACGAAATCGCGCCCGGTATTGGGGTCGACCACGCCCTTGAGGGCGTCCATCACGGTCTGCTCTGCTACTGCCATTTATTTCTCCTAAGGGGACTGTAGTCTAGCGAAGATGAGCTTGACCTTGTTGAACCGGGTAAATCAGGGCTAAACCGCATTCGCGCTTGCATCAAGAGGCCAGACATGCCAGCCGCATGCGACCGGACTTTCTCTTGTGCTTTTACCCAAGCAGCTTGACTAGAATCATCGTCTGTCCTGAAAGTCAATTCCATGCCCCGTCAACTCTTTGTCACCACCGCCCTGCCCTATGCCAATGGCAATTTCCACATTGGCCACATCATGGAGTACATCCAGGCCGACATCTGGGTTCGGCATCAGCGCATGCGTGGCATCGCGGTTGACTTTGTCTGTGCCGACGACACCCACGGCGCCCCCATCATGATTGCCGCCGAAAAAGCCGGTGTCACGCCACAGCAGTTCGTGGCCGACATTGCCGTCGGACGCAAACCCTATCTGGATGGGTTTCACATCAGTTTTGACAACTGGCACAGCACCGATGCCCCGGAAAACCACGAACTGGCACAACAGATTTACCGCGACCTGCGCGACAATCCGGGGGGCTCGCTGATCGAATCGCGCACCATCGAGCAGTTTTTCGACCCCGACAAGGGCATGTTCCTGCCCGACCGCTTCATCAAGGGCGAGTGCCCCAGGTGCCACGCCAAGGACCAGTACGGCGACAACTGCGAACAGTGTGGCGCAGTCTATGCGCCCACCGACCTGATCAACCCGTATTCAGCACTCAGCGGTGCCAAGCCCATTCTGCGCAACTCGGTGCATTTTTTCTTCAAGCTGTCGGATCCGCGCTGCGTCGAATTCCTGCAGCAGTGGACCCAGGACGGCAAACTGCAACCCGAGGTGGCCAACAAGATCAAGGAATGGTTCACGGTGCGCACCAACCCCGACGGCAGCACCAGTGAAGGCCTGGGCGACTGGGACATCAGCCGGGATGCACCCTACTTTGGCATCGAGATCCCTGACGCGCCGGGCAAGTATTTTTATGTCTGGCTCGACGCGCCGATCGGTTACCTGGCATCGGTGAAAAACCTGTGCACCAGGCGCGGGGTGGATTACGACAGCTACATGGCCAACCCCGAGCTGGAGCAGTATCACTTTATCGGCAAGGACATCGTCACCTTCCACACGCTGTTCTGGCCCGCCACGCTCAAGTTCAGCGGCCGCAAAACCCCTGACAACATCTTTGTGCACGGCTTTCTGACGGTCAACAACGGTGAAAAAATGAGCAAGAGCCGTGGCACCGGCCTGGATCCGCTGAAGTACCTGAGCCTGGGCATGAATCCCGAATGGCTGCGCTACTACCTGGCGGCCAAGCTCAGCGCGCGCAACGAAGACATCGACTTCAACGCCGACGACTTCATGGCGCGCGTCAACAGCGATTTGATCGGCAAGTACATCAACATCGCATCGCGCGCCGCCGGCTTCATCAGCAAACGCTTTGCCGGTCAGCTCGGCGCCGTGTCGGAAGATGGTGCCGCGCTCCTGCACCATTTGCGCAGTGAAGCGGGCGCCATCGAACAGTTGTACGATGCCCGCGAATACGCCAGGGCGCTACGCCAAACCATGTTGCTGGCCGACAAGGTGAATGCCTATGTGGACGCCAACAAGCCCTGGGAACTGGCCAAACAACCCGGCCAGGAGGCGCGCCTGCAGGACGTCTGCACGGTGTGCATCAAGGCCTTTCGCATCCTGACCTGTTATCTCAAACCGGTGCTGCCGGCTTTGGCGGCCCAGGTGGAAGCTTTCCTGCATATCGAACCGCTGAGCTACGCCAGCATCACCCAGCCGATGCCCGCCGGCCATGTGATCGGAACCTACCAGCATCTGATGCAGCGCGTTGACATCAAGCAGCTCGAAGCCCTGTTCGAGGCACCCGAACCGGTTGAAGAGCCCCAACTCACCGCGCATCCCGGCGGTGAAGCCATCGCGCCCACGATCGGCATCGACGACTTTGCCAAAATCGACCTGCGCATTGCCAGAATCGTCAACTGCCAGGCAGTGGCGGGCTCGAGCAAGCTGCTGCAACTCACGCTCGACGTCGGCGAACAGGACGACGCCGGTCAGCCCCGTCTGCGCAATGTGTTCAGTGGCATAGCCAGCAGCTACCAGCCGGAACAACTGGTCGGCAAACTCACCGTGGTGGTGGCCAACCTGGCGCCGCGCAAGATGAAGTTCGGCGTCAGCGAAGGCATGGTGCTGGCCGCCAGCCACGCCGACGAAAAAGCCCAGCCCGGCATTTATGTGCTGGAACCCTTTGCCGGCGCCCAGCCCGGCATGCGGGTGCGTTGATGCCCGATGCCCGACACAGGGGCCGGGTCAGGCGCAACAGCATGTGCCGGCCTTTGCCGGGGATGGCTTGCTCAAGCCACCCGCCTTCACCATGGCAAAACCTGCTTACTTGACGCGCCGGCGCACGGCTTTCAAGATGCCGCGCAAAATCTCCAGTGGCGGCGGCGGACAGCCCGGTATGACCTCGTCGACCGGGATCACATTGGACACGCGCCCGCAGGTGGCGTAACTCTCGCCAAAAATGCCACCATCACAGGCACAGTCGCCCACTGCCACCACCAGCTTTGGCTCGGGGGCGGCGTCATAAGTGCGCCGCAGGGCAGTTTCCATGTTGCGCGACACCGGCCCGGTGACCAGCAGCAGGTCGGCGTGGCGCGGGCTGGCGACAAACCTGATACCAAGGCCTTCGAGGTTGTAATAGGGGTTGCCCAACGCGTTGATTTCAAGCTCGCAGCCGTTGCACGAGCCGGCATCGACCTCGCGGATGGTCAGGGCCTGGCCCAGAATGTCGAGCAACTCGCGCTGGATGCGCGCTGCCTGCGCAGCTTCGTCTTCACCAATGTCAGGCGCTGGCTCGCTGCGAATGCCCGTTTTGGCGATCTGCTTGACCACTTTCCAGATCATAAGTCCTGCCCCGAGTAACTCAAGTTGAACGACTTGTTGATGAGCGGGAAGTCAGGCACGATGTTGCCCATGATGGCATGCTCCAGCACCGGCCAGTTCTGCCACGACGGGTCGTGCAGATGGCAGCGCAGGATGCGGTTTTTCTGCTCCGGGCCCGCCAGTTCCAGCGCCACGAACAACTCGCCACGCCAGCCCTCCACCCAGCCGGCACCGCGCGCGGCCTGCTGCGGCAAAACAAGCTCGCCGACCACGTCGCCCAGCGGCATCTCGATCAGGATCCGGCGGATCAGCCGCAGTGACTCGAACACTTCGTCGAAACGCACCAGCACCCGCGCCGCCACATCGCCGTTGTGGTGGGTGGCCATGGCCACGTCCAGCAAGTTGTAAGGCAGCCAGTCGTGGTCACAGCGCAGGTCCCAGGCCTGGCTGCTGGCGCGCCCGGCCAGGCCGGTCATGCCCAGCCGCGAGGCCAGCGCCGGCGTCACCCGGCCGGCAGTCATGAAGCGGTCTTGCAAACCGGCATGCGCCTCATAGATGTTGAACAGGGTGCGGACTTCCTTTTCGATGAGGTCGCACTGGTGCAGCAACACTTCGCGCTGGTCGAAATCGATGTCGCGGGCGACACCTCCGGGCACAATGCAGTCCATCATCAGGCGATGGCCAAAGACCTGCCCGGAGGCGCGCAGCCAGTCTTCGCGCAGCCTGGAAAACTGCGCCAGTCCGAAGGCAAAAGCGGCATCGTTGCCCAGGGCACCCAGGTCGGCCAGATGGCAGGCAATGCGCTCGCGCTCGAGCATCAGCGCGCGCAACCAGGCGGCGCGCTCCGGGATGCTGGTCTGGCAGGCCGATTCGAGCGCCATGCAATAGGCCCACGCGTAGGCCACCGTGCTGTCGCCGCTGACGCGCCCGGCCAGCTTGCAGGCCTGCAGCGGCGGCAACTGCGTCATGCGCTTCTCGGTGCCCTTGTGGGTGTAGCCCAGGCGCTGCTCCAGCCGCAGCACTTTTTCACCGACGATGCTGAAGCGGAAATGACCGGGCTCGATGATGCCGGCGTGCACCGGGCCGACGGCAATCTCGTGCACGCCATCGCCCTTGACCCGCACAAACGGGTAGTCGATGAGCGCTGTGGCCTCCATCAGTGGCAGCTTGTCAGGGTCCTGCTGCAGCGGGTAATGGTCGGTGGGCCAGGCACCGTGGTTGAACCACGGGCGCGTGTCTGCGGCGCCCAGCGCATGCACGCCTGACAAATCAGCGGCGGCACGCTGCATGCGCGCTGCCGCCGGAAATACCGCGGCCAGGTCCGGATAGACCAGTTGACGGCCGATTTGGGGCATCGGCGCCAGCGGCAGCGACAACCAGAAGGCACCTTCGAGCGTGACGTAAGCCGCGCACATGACGGCCGGTGGTCTCGCCGCGCCTGTGTTGACATGCGCATCGCCGATCGGCCCGGCCCACAGCGCCAGCAAACGCCCGCCCTCGTCGCGCACCGCGGTGGCGGCGGCTTGCCACTGCTCGGCGGTCACCTGCGCGTGCCAGATCGGCACTGGTGCCACCAGTGGCGCAAATTCAAGATCAAGTCCGGGGATGCGCATGCTGTCAGCCTCCCAGCATGCTGGCCGCCTGCACGTACCAGCCGTTCAGGTAAGGCGGAATGAACAAGCCCAGCACCAGCGCCAGACTCAGGTGCACAAACACCGGAATCAGGGCCGGCGGATGCGCCAGTGGTTTCAGCGTGGTGTCGCCGAACACCATCGGCAGCACCCGCACCAGAATCGAGGCAAAGGCGATGCCAAGCCCGAGAAACAAGAACGGCGCCGCCCACGGCTGCTCGCGCATGGCGGTGGTCAGAATCAAAAACTCGCTGGCAAATACGCCAAACGGCGGCATGCCCAGAATGGCCATGACGCTGAGCATCAAGCCCCAGCCCACGTTCGGGTTGACCTTGATCAGGCCGCGAATCTCGCTCATCACCTGGGTGCCGGCTTTTTGCGTGGCATGGCCCACGGTGAAGAAAATGGCCGACTTGACCAGCGAGTGCACCGTCATGTGCAGCAGCCCGGCAAAGCTGGCCACCGGGCCACCCATGCCGAAAGCGAAGGTGATCATGCCCATGTGCTCGATGCTGGAGTAGGAAAACATGCGCTTGACGTCTTTTTGCCGTGACAGGAAAAACGCCGCCACCGTGACCGACAGCAGGCCAAAGCCCATCATCAATTGCCCCGCCATGTTGTTGCCGAGCGCGCCATCGGACAGCACCTTGCAGCGCAGCACGGCGTACATGGCCACGTTGAGCAGCAGCCCCGAGAGCACCGCCGACACCGGTGTCGGACCCTCGGCGTGCGCATCGGGCAGCCAGCTGTGCAGGGGCACCATGCCGATCTTGGTGCCGTAACCGATCAGCAAAAAGACGAACGCCAGCGTGATGATGGTCGGGTCGAGCTGGCCCTTGATGTCGTTGAGGTTGGTCCACAGCAGCGTGGCGTGCTCCGGACCCAATACTTTTTCGGCAGCCATGTAAAGCAGAATGGTGCCAAACAGCGCCTGGGCGATGCCGACCCCGCACAGGATGAAATACTTCCAGGCGGCCTCCAGGCTGGCCGTGGTGCGATAAACGCTGACCAGCATCACGGTGGTCAGTGTGGCGGCTTCCATGGCGACCCAGATGATGCCGAGGTTGTTGGTGGTAAAGCCCAACAGCATGGTGAAGCTGAACAACTGGTACATGCTGTGGTAAAGCCGCATGCGCGGCGGAGTCATCTTGCCGTGGTCCTGCTCGATGCGCATGTAGGGCCGCGAAAAGATGGCGGTGGTCAGGCCAACAAACGCGGTGAGCGTGACCAGAAACACATTGAGCGGGTCAATGAAAAACTGGTCGTGCCAGAGCAATTGCGGGCCGTTGTTGATGACCTGGACGGTGAGCACGCAGGAGGCCAGAAATGTCAGCAGGCTGAATACCACATTGACATCGCGGGCATAGCCACGGTGACCGGTCAGGGCCAGCACCATGCCGCCCAGCAACGGCACACCCAGGACAAACAGCAAGGGGTTCATGCTCATTCTTCCTTGAGGGCTTCAAGGTTGTGAATGTCCAGCGTGTCGAATTTTTCACGGATCTGGAACATGAACACACCCAGAATCAGCACGCCCACCAGCACGTCGAGCGCAATGCCGAATTCCACGATCATGGGCATGCCGTTGGTGACGGCGGTGGCGGCAAAGATCAGGCCGTTTTCCATCGACAGGAAGCCAATCACCTGCGGCACCGCCTTGGAGCGGGTGATCATCATCATGAACGACAGCAGGATGCAGGCCAGGGCAATGCCGAGCGAGCCACCAGCCAGGGCATCCGACAGGCGCGACACCGGCAAGGACAGGCTGAAGGCCAGAATCACCAGGCCGATGCCCACCAGCATGGTGGTCGGCACATTGAGCAGCGTCTCGACGTCCCAGCGCACGTTGAGCTTGCGAATCACCCGGTGCAGCATCCACGGGATGAAGACCACCTTGAGCACCAGCGTGAGCGCGCCCGAGACATACAGGTCGGGCTGGTTGGTCACATAGCCCAGCAAAAACGAGGCCGCCACCAGCGCGGTGCCCTGAACCATGAACAGGTTGATCAGCGTGACGATGCGCCGTTGCGAGATCATGGCAAACGAGAGCAACAGGATCAATGTGGCAAACAGGTTGATCAGCTGCGGGGCAAATTTGGCAATCATCCGACCCCCAGCAAGACATTGACCAGCAAACCAATCACCGCCAGCAAAAAGGCGGTTCCCAAAAACTCGGGCACCCGGAAAATCCGCATCTTGGCGCTCAGGGTTTCGATCAGCGCCAGCAAAAAGCCGCCAATGGCGAGCTTGCCCATCAGCGCCGGCAAGGCCAGCAACAAGGCCTGCGGTGAATGGGCTTCAGCCACACCCCAGGGGAAAAAGATCGCCAGGCCGGCACAGGAATAGGCAAACAGCTTGAGGCTGGCGGCCCACTCCAGCAGCGCCAGATGGCGTGCCGAATATTCCAGAATCATCGACTCGTGGATCATGGTGAGTTCAAGATGGGTATCGGGGTTGTCCACCGGAACGCGGGCGTTTTCGGCCAGTGACACCATGGTGAAGGCCACACCGGCCAGCAACAGGCTGGGGTAGACGGCAAATTCGCGATGTGCCAGCGTTTCCACAATGGCGGTGAGCGAGGTGGAGCGGGTGATCATGGAGGCGCAAAACAGCACCATCAGCAAGGCCGGTTCAGCCAGAAACCCGACCAGCATTTCACGGCGCGCACCGAGCGTGCCGAAAGCGGTGCCGACATCCATGGCGGTCAGGGAAATAAAGACGCGCGCCAGTGCAAACAGACCCACCAGCGCAATGGCGTCGGCGGCCGGCGACAGCGGCAAGTCGGTCGAGAGCGTGGGAATGATGGCGCAGGCCAGCAGCATGCAGCTGAAAATGACGTAGGGCGCCGTGCGGTACAACGCTGAGGCGTGCTCGGCCATCACCGACTCTTTGTTGAACAGCTTGTGCAACATGCGGTAGGGCTGCAGCAAACCCGGTGCCTTCTTGTTTTGCAGCCGCGCGCGCCACTGGTTGACCCAGCCGCTGAGCAACGGGGCCAGCACCAGCGCCATCACCAGCGCGAGCAGTTGCGAAAATGCACCCAGCCAGCTCATCGTTTCACCACCAGCAACACCACGATCAGGGTGACAAAACTGTACAACAGGTAAACCGCAATGCGCCCCTGCTGCAACAAGCCCACAATTCTGGAAACCCGCTCGACCAGCCAGGCAATCGGCAGGTAGAGCCAGTACCAGAGCGGATCTCCGACAGTGACCTTGTAGCTCGGTTGCGCGTCAAAGGCGCCGGGAAGCTGGCGTGTCATGCGAAAGAAGGGCTCGAAAATCTGCCGGATCGGCTGGCCGAAACCTTCGGCGGTATCCTGCATGCGCGCGGTCTGCCAGGGGTAACCACAATCCCACGGCGGCACCCGGCGCAGGCGGCCATGGTAGAGCTTGCGCACCAGCAAGAATGCCAGGCCAATGCTGGCCAGCACACCCAGCAAAAAGATGGCCGGCGCGTAGCTGGCGCGCTCGACACTCACCGGCACCAGCAGCCAGTCGCTGTCGGCCAGGGTGTGCGCCAGACCGGCGCCGACCAGCCCCTGGGTGATCGGATCGATAAGCGCAATGACCTGGTTCGGCAACAGGCCCATCACCACGCAGCCTGCCACCAGCCAGTTCATGCCCAGACGTTCCCAGCGGCCGGCATCATGCGCATGCGCCAGATTTTCCTCGCGCGGCTGTCCAAGAAAAATCACTCCGAAATACTTCACCATGGCATAGCCCGACAACGCGGCTATGAGCGCAATGAGGGCCGCCATCACCGGCACCAGCATGTCCAGAAACGAGCTCGGCAGGCCGGTGGTGAACAGAAAACTCTGCAACAGCAGCCATTCAGCAATGAAGCCGCCGAAGGGCGGCAAACCGGCGCAGGCCAGCACGCCAATCAGTGTGGGCCAGGCCACCCAGGGCATGTAGCGCAACAGCCCGCCGAGCTTGCCCAGGCTGCGCTCACCGGTGGCATGCATCACCGCGCCGGTGCTGCAAAACAGCAGACTCTTGAAAAAGGCATGGGCCAGCATGTGGTACATGGCGGCGGTGAGCGCCAGAGCCGACAAGGCATTCATGTCATAAGCCATGAACAACAACGACAAACCCAAACCGGCACAGATCAGACCGATGTTTTCAATACTGGAATAGGCCAGCAAGCGCTTCATCTCGACCTGAACGGTTGAAAACACCACGCCGAACAGTGCCGTGACCAGACCCATGCCCATCAGCAAAACACCCCACCACCAGATCGGCTGTTGCAGCAGGTCGAAACTCACCCGCAAAATGCCATAGATGGCGATTTTCAGCATCACCCCGCTCATCAGCGCCGACACCGGCGACGGCGCTGCCGGGTGGGCCTCAGGCAGCCAGACATGCAGCGGCAACAGGCCCGCCTTGGCGCCAAATCCGAACACCCCCAGCACAAAGGCAATCGATCCCCAAAACGGCGTGAGATGCTGCGCGCGCATGTTGGCAAAAGTGTAATCACCGGTATTTGCCTGCAGCACGCCAAAGCACAGCAAAATGGCCAGTGCGCCTACGTGCGCCACCAGAATGTAGAGGTAGCCCGCGTTTCGGATTTCAGGAATACGGTGGTTCGAGATCACCAGAAAGAACGATGACATCGCCATGGATTCCCAGGCCACCATGAAAATGTAGGCATCATCGGCCAGCAACACCATGGCCAGACTGGCCAGGAACAGGTGGTATTCAAGGCACAGCAGGCCCGGCGGGGTGCCTTCACCCTGGCGGAAATAGCCTGCGGCAAATGTGGATACTCCGGCCGAGGCGCCGCCGATGATCAACAGAAAGAAAGCTGACAGACTGTCCAGACGCAAATGAAAGGGCAGTTGTGGCAAGCCCATTGGCAACACGGCAACTTCTGGCACGCTGAACATCGCGCTCAAAGCGATGCCCGACAAAAGAAGCGAAAAAATTGCGCCGGCGGGGAACAGCACGGTGGCGACGAACCGGAAACGCCGCAAGGCCGCGATACCCAGCACACCGATCAGCAACCAGGCCACCACCACAACCAGCACCCAGTCCAGATGAACCCAGGTGGCAGGATGAAAAAATGGAGTCATGAGCGGCGGCAAACTTTGCAATCTTTGAAGGCACGCGATTCTACACTCGGGCGGCCGTCATTTTTGCTTCAGGCCAGGACTTGCATCCGGCCCTCAACGCTGGCCGATGGCCTCCAGAATGCCGCGCACCAAGGCCAGCGGTGTGGGCGGGCAGCCGCGGATGACGGCATCGACCGGAATCACGTTGGCCACGGCACCACACGAAGCATAGCTGGTGCCGAATTCGCCACCATCGGCGCCGCAATGGCCCACGGCAATCACCAGCCGTGGCTCGGGCATGGCGGCATAAGTGCTGAGCAAGGCTGCCTGCATGTGGCGCGATACCGGGCCGGTGACCAGCAGCAGGTCGGCAAAGCGCGGGCTGGCGACAAAGTGGACGCCGAAACGCTCGATGCTGTAGTAGGGATTGCCCAGCATCTGGATCTCGAGCTCGCAGCCGTTGCAGGAGCCTGCATCGACCTCTCGAATGGCCAGGCTGCCGCCGAAACGCTCGCCAATATGGGCCTTGAGTTGCGCGCCGATCTCGCTCAGGGCCGGCTCGTCGCGCGCTGGAATCGGCTCGGTGATGATGCCGATGCGCTGTATTTTTCCGAGAATGCGCAGCATGGTGGACGAAGGAATTTACAGGTCAGCGCCGGAATAGGAGCCGTTGACCGATTTGTTGCAGACGGGAAAGTCGGGCACGATGTTGTCATGGATCAGCAACTCCAGCGCCGGCCAGGTGGTCCAGGACGGGTCGCGCGGGAAAAAGCGCGCCACTCGACCCTCAGCGCCAAAGCGCACATAAGTCACGATTTCGCCGCGCCAGCCCTCTACCACGCCCAGGCCCTCGGCGCCATCCTGTGGACTTTGCCAGGGTGTCAGCACCGGCCCGCCGGGCAGGTCATCGAGCAACGCCTCGATCAGGTCGAACGAGGCCGCCATCTCTTCGAGACGGACGCGGGCACGGGCATTGACATCGCCATAGTGGTGCAGCGGCACCTTGACGCTCAAGCCCTGATAAGGCGCATAGGGGGCATCGCGGCGAACGTCAAAATCAAGGCCGCTGGCACGGCCGACATACCCGACGCAGCCCAGCGTCTTGGCATCGTCGGCCTTGAGGATGCCGGCACCACGCACCCGGTCCTCCACCGAGGGCAGGTTGTTGATGATGGCCATCAGCTTGAGCACCTGCTGGCGCATGGCCTGGGCTTCATCGCGCAGGATGGGCAACCAAAGCGCCTCCATGTCCATGCGCAGGCCACCGGGAACAATCACATCCATCATGAAGCGGTGGCCGAAAACCTCGTTCGAAACCCGCTGCCAAGCCTCGCGCAAACGCGAAAACTGCATGGCGCCAAAGGCGAATCCGATGTCGTTGAGCATGGCCCCCATGTCGCCCGCGTGGTTCGCCACCCGCTCGCGCTCGCACAGCAGGGCGCGCAGCCACAGCGCGCGCTCCGGCACGGCCACAGCGGCGGCGCGCTCCATGGCCAGGCACGCGGCCCAGGCATGGGCCACGGTCGAATCCCCCGAGACGCGAGCGGCCAGCCGCGCCAAACCGGCGGCATCGCGGCCTTCGGCAATTTTTTCGATGCCCTTGTGAGTGTAGGCCAGGTGCTGTTCGAGCCGCAACACGGTTTCACCCACCGCCTGAAAGCGGAAATGGCCGGGTTCGATGATGCCGGCATGCACCGGCCCCACCGGGATTTCATAAACGCCGCTGCCCTGGGCCTGCAAAAAGTTGTACTGACAGTCGGGCGGCGTGAGTTCAGGGGCGTGACCCGCCACGGGAAAATCACGGCGCAGCGGATGATCCGACTTGACCCAGGCCTGGTGACGGGTCCAGCGCCGCCTGTCGGGGTGATCGGTAAAGACCACACCAAGCAGATCGTGCGTGTGACGCTCGGGCCGGTCGGCACCCGGATAGAGCGGCGTGTGCGACGCCAGCAGGGGATGCGCGCGAGGCACGCTGGTGCGCGCCAGCAGATACGCGCCGCCCGACTCGAAACAGGCGTTGACCTGCAACACCGCGCCCCCGGCACCAGCCTCAGCCGAATCCAGTTCCAGCGCCCAGAGCGCCACCCAGCGCCAGTCCAGCGCCCTGGCCTCTTGCGCCAGGCGAGCCCAGTCATGGGCCTGCACCAGAACCAGTTGCGCCGGCGCCAACCCGCGCGGCGTTTGCAGCACCAGCCCGGCGGCCTGCAAACGCGCCAGCAAGGCAGCGGTGTTGGCGGACGTCGTCATAGCGGTGACACCCCGGTGATCAGCACCGTGGCCTGCTCGAACCAGCGCGACAGGAACATCGGAATGGCCAGCCCGAGCCAGAGCACCAGCGCCAGATGCACCACCACCGGCAGCATGTTGGCAGCCACAGGCATTTGCCCGGGCGGCGGCTCGCCGAACACCATGCGCTGCATGTGCCGGAACAGCCCGGCAAAGGCCACGCCAAAACCCAGCAGCAGGGGAATGGTGAGCCAGGGCCAGTCTTTCATGGTGGCCATGAGCAACAGGAATTCGCTGATGAACACCCCGAACGGCGGGAAACCGGCAATCGACACGGTGCCGATCAGCAGGCTCCAGCCAATCGCGGGCTGGGTGCGGATGAGGCCGCGAATCTGGTCGATGTGCTGGGTGCCCGCCAGTTGGCAGGCATGGCCCACGGCGACAAAGATGGCCGATTTGGTGAGCGAGTGCACCGTCATGTGCAGCAGCGCGCCAAAGGTCGCCAGCGGACCGCCCATGCCAAAGCCAAAGGTGATCAGCCCCATGTGCTCGATCGACGAATAGCTGAACATGCGCTTGACATCGTGCTGGCGATGCAAGAACAGGCCCGCCACGGTGAACGACAGCAGGCCGAAACCCATCATCAAGTGCCCGGCCAGGTTGGTGTTGAGCGAGGCATCGACCAGCATCTTGACGCGCACCAGCGAATACAGCGCCACGTTGAGCAGCAGGCCCGAAAGCACCGCCGACATGGGCGTGGGCCCTTCCGAGTGGGCGTCGGGCAACCAGTTGTGCAACGGCACCAGACCCACCTTGGTGCCATAGCCCACCAGCAAAAAGACGAACGCCAGCGTGATCACCGCCGGATCGAGGTTGCTGGCCGCGGCGTCGTGCAGCACCGTCCACAGCAGGGTGTCGTCGCGCCCGATGCCAAGCTTGTTCTCGGCGGCAAAATAAATCAGCACGGTGCCAAACAGCGCCTGGGCAATGCCAACGCCGCACAAAATGAAGTATTTCCAGGCCGCTTCGATCGCCTCCGGCGTGCGATACAGCGACACCAGCAGCACGGTGGTCAGCGTGGCCAGTTCCATGGCCACCCACAGCACGCCCAGGTTGTTGGTAGAGAGCGCCAGCAGCATCGAAAACAGGAAACACTGGTACATGGCGTGGTACAGGCGTAGCCGGCGGTCGGTGACGCGGCCGTTTTCGACTTCGTGGCGCATGTAGGGGCGCGAAAAGATCGAGGTGGTCAAGCCGACAAAGGCGGTAAGCACCACCAGATAGACGTTGAAGGCGTCGATGTAGAACATGCGGCTTGGCGAGAGTTGCGGCCCGTTGGCAAAGACGTCGAGCGCCATCGCCAGCGAGGCGCCAAAGGTGAGCAGCCCGACGCCAATGTTGATCCAGCCCGCCACCGGCCGGTGGCCGACGATGGCCAGCACCAGCCCGCCCGCCAGGGGTGCCAGCAGGGTGGCTTCAAGCAGCGTCATGAATGGTCTCCGGCCACCGGCTGGCCCAGAGCGGTTTGCGGCACTTGCGCTTGCGTGGCTTCGCTCAGGCGGTTGTACTGGCCCACATCGAGCGAGCCGAAGGAGTCGCGCAGGTGGAAGAAAAAGACGCCGAACAAGATCGAGGCCACCAGGATGTCAAACGCCACGCCCAGTTCCACGATCAGCGGCATGCCATAGGTGGAGACCGAGGCGGCAAAAAAGATGCCGGACTCCATAGACATGAAGCCGATCACCTGCGCCACCGCCGATTTGCGCACGCACATCAGCAGCATGCCCAGCAGTTCGATGGCAATGCTCACGGCAATGGTGTTGCGCGTGGCCAGACCTGACAGGTGAATGATCGACTTGGCGACAAAGTAACTGAAGATGACCAGCGCCACCCCGGCGATCAGCAGCAACGTGGGGTGGGCGATCTGCTCGGCGTTGTACTGCATCCTGAGTTGCACACTGAGCCGGTACAGCAGCCAGGGGATGATGACCACCTTGAGCGAAAAAGTCAGCAGGGCCGACACCAGCAGGTGCGGATGCTCGGTCACGATGGCCACCAGCACCGTGACCGTGGCCAGCAAAAAACCCTGCCAGGCAAAGGTGAATATCAGCGGCAACATGCGGTTTTGCGCCAGCATCAGGAAGGAGGTCAGCAGGGCCAGCGCCGAAAAAAGGATGATGGCCTGGTTGTAGAGGCCGAGATTGGCAAATTCCATTCAGTTCCCCGCCTCCAGCATGATCTGGGTGAGCATCGCCAGCACCGACAGCATGAAGGCAAAACCCAGAAACTGCGGCACCCGAAACAGCCGCATCTTGGCCAAAACCGTCTCCCACACCACCAGCACCACCGCCAGCAGCGTCAGCTTGGCCGCCACCACCACGCCACCGAGGGCCAGCGCCTGCGCGGAAAAGTCGCTGGCAATGCCCCAGGGAAAGGCAAAATTGATGATCAGCATGGCGTAGATCATCAGCTTGATGTAGGAGGCCCACTCGATCAGGGCTAGATGGCGGCCGCCATATTCCAGAATCATGGCCTCGTGCAGCATGGTGAGTTCAAGGTGGGTGGCGGGGTTGTCCACCGGAATGCGGCTGGCCTCGGCCACCGCCACCATGGCCAGCGCCAGCAGGGCGAACAAAAACGAGGGCCGCAGCAACAGCCCGGCATCGAGAATGTAGTGCGTGGCCACCGACAAATTGGTGGTGTGTGCCGTCATCGAAAACGTGAACACCACCATCAGCATGGCGGGCTCGGCCAGCGCCGACACCATCATTTCGCGCGAAGCGCCCATGCCGCCAAAGGCGGTGCCAATGTCGAGCCCGGCCAGCGCGGTAAAAAATCTTGCCAAAGCAAAAAAACCCACCAGCACAATCACGTCGGCAATGGCCGCGGTGGGCACTTGCACCACCACCAGAGGCACCACCGAGGCGGCCAGCAGCATGGCGCCAAACACAATGTAGGGCGTGCAGCGAAACAGCCACGAGGCGTTGCTGGCCAACACCATCTGCTTGCCAAACAGCTTGGCAAGATCGCGGTAGGGCTGCCAGACGGCGGGTGCACTGCGGTTTTGCATATGGCATTTGACGCGCTGCAACCAGCCCGCCAACAGCGGCGCGGCGGCAATGAACAGCAGCGTCTGCGCGGCGGCGAAAACCCAGGCGATCAACTCACGATCCATAAAAAGATCAGCAGCGTGACAAAGGAAAACTTCAGATAGGTGTGGATGTTGCCTGTCTGAATGAAGCCGATGCGGTTGGCTGCCGCCTGCACCAGGCGGCCTATGGGCTCGTAGCACCAGAGCCACGACCAGTCGTGCGTGTGCATGCGGTAGCGCAAGGACGTGACCCGCGGGTTGAGTCCGGCGCTGGTCTCGGTGTCAAGATGTTCATCGACTTTCCAGACCCCCTGGAACACGCGTCGGATCGGCTGGCTGAAGGCTGTCGAGGTGTATTGCATGCGCGGCGTCAGGCCACCAAAACCGCAGTCCCACGCTTCGCTGCGCCGCACCGGTGCCTTGCCCCGTTTCAGGAAAACATAGCCCAGGCCGAACACCAGCACCATCGCCAGCACCACGAATGGTGCCGAATAAGACGCCACTTGCGGTGCGATGGGTGTCAGCCAGAGCCAGCCCTGCGCGGTGGCAGTGGGCAATGAGGCCTGCACCAGCATGTGCGTGATCGGCGCCATGGCGTCAATCACTGTACTCGGAAAAACGCCCAGCAACAGACACAGCAGCGCCAGCAGGCCCATGCCGGCCAGCATGCCCACCGGCACCTCGCGCGCCCGCGCCACGCGTCGGGTGCGTGGTTTGCCCAGGAATCCGATGCCAAAAGCCTTGACAAAACAGGCCGCTGCCAGCGCGCCGGTGAGCGCCAGCAGCGCCGCGGCAAAGGGAATGGTGGAGCGCAGCAATCCGTTTTCGAGGGCCACAGACTGCAGCGCGGTCTGGAAAGTCAGCCACTCCGAAACAAAGCCATTGAACGGTGGCAAGGCCGAAATCGCCACACAGCCCACCAGGAACAGGAACGCGGTCACCGGCATTCGGTGGATCAGCCCGCCCATGTGGTCCAGGTCGTGCGCGTGGGTGCGGTACAGCACCGAGCCGGCACCCAGAAACAGCAACGCCTTGAAGAGCGCATGGTTGAGCGTGTGGTACAGCGCCGCCACCAGTCCGAGCATGCCGAGCAACTGGTGGCCGTTGCCCAAATAAATCATCGACATGCCCAGACCCATCAGGATGATGCCGATGTTCTCGATGGAATGGTAGGCCAGCAGGCGTTTCAGGTCGTGCTGCATCAGGGCATACAGCACACCCAGCACCGACGAGGCGGTGCCGATGACCAGCACCACCATGCCCCATTCCCACTGCACGTCACCGATCAGGTCGAAAATGACGCGCACCATGCCGTAAATACCCATTTTGATCATGGCACCACTCATCATGGCAGAGATGTGCGACGGCGCCACCGGGTGTGCCTCGGGCAGCCAGACGTGCAGCGGCACCATGCCCGACTTGGTGCCAAAACCGATGAAGGCACAGGCAAAGCCGATGCTGGCCCACAGCGGCGACAAGGGGGCGACGCGCATTTGCTCAAAGCTCAGACCGCCGCCAAAGGCCGCCAGCACGCCAAACGCCAGCAGAATCACCAGTGCCCCCACATGCGACAGCAACAGGTAAAGAAATGCTGCGCTGCGGTTGGCAGCGTTCTGGTGCTGGTAAACCACCAGGAAATAGCCGGCGAGCGACATCATCTCCCAGAAAATCATGAACACCAGCGCATCGTCGGCCAGCAGCAGCATCTGCATGCCCAGCACAAACAGTGCGGTGAAAATGCCCAGCGGCGGCAGCGGTTGCTGCGCCTCGCCCCGGGTGAATTCACGCGTGTAGCTGGGGCCGTAGAGTGCGACGGCAAGCAGCAGCAAACCCAGCAAAATCTGGAAAAACCCGGTTAACGGATCGACGCGCAGATGCCAGGCCAGCCACGGCAACCCCACCTCGAACCGGTCGGTCAGTGTGATGTTGCCGAGCAGGGCCCAGCCACCGGCCGCCACACTTGCAGCACCGGACAGAAACAGAAAGAAAAAGGACCCGAAATGCAGATAGCCCGGATGACGGCGCACCGCCAGCGTCGACACCAGGCCAGACAGCAGGGTGGCCAGCACGCCAACATAAGCCAGGACAATTGGTGTCAACAGCATGCCATCGCCTGGAAAAAGTCTAAGAAAGCAACTTCACGAACAAAAGTCACGTAACAACCTCTTTCAGGAATCATATTAACAGATGGATTTATCGAGCCCGTCCCGCATCAGCC
>JBBINL010000019.1:21878-23210 GCA_037443905.1 Burkholderiales bacterium
GGTGATGCGAATGGTCCGGTCGGTCGTCGTTAGAATGCGGCCCAGAGGTCCTTCAATGAACATTTTTTACCGCCCCCTTTACAAATCCGACGCCACCGAGTTCATCGAACAGCTTGTTGCCAAAGACCCTGGCATTGAAGCGCGCCAGCGCGAGGGTCGTGAATTGCTGTGGGACAAGCAGGTGGACCGTCAGGCCTGGGAAGAGTACCGCGCCGCGCAGGTTGCACAGAAACCTTACGTCTACCAGACCGAAGCCAGCAAATAGTGATGGCCAACGGCCCTTCCAGCAGGGGCAGGTAGCCATCCAGATAGCATCCAGAGACATCCATGGTCGACACTGCCACGCTGGAGGCTGACAACGCCCAGGCACTGGCCAGCATGCCCCTGGTGGTGGATCAGGTCGCGGTGGCGCGGCTTTACGGCGAGCCGCTGTTTGCCATGCCGCAGGATTTGTATATCCCGCCCGATGCCCTCGAGGTTTTTCTGGAAGCCTTCGAGGGCCCGCTGGATTTGCTGCTGTACCTGATCCGCAAGCAGAACTTCAACATCCTCGATATCCCCATGGCGGGCCTGACGCGCCAGTACCTCACTTATGTCGAGGAGATTCGACATCGCAATCTGGAACTTGCCGCCGAATATCTGCTGATGGCAGCCATGCTGATCGAAATCAAATCGCGCATGCTGCTGCCTCCGAAACCTGTGGCCGAAGGCGCCGATGCCGAAGACCCGCGCGCCGAACTGGTGCGCCGGTTGCTGGAATACGAGCAGATGAAACTGGCCGCCGCCAGGCTCAACGTGTTGCCCCAATTCGGGCGCGATTTTCTGCGGGCCCAGGTTTACATCGAGCAGTCGCTGATGCCGCGTTTTCCCGAAGTTTCCCTGACCGACCTGCAGCGGGCGTGGCAAGCCATACTGCAACGCGCCAAGCTGGTGCAACATCACAAGATCACGCGCGAAGAACTCTCGGTGCGCGAGCACATGAGCCTGGTGCTGAAGCAATTGCAGGGCCGGCGCTTTGTCGAGTTCGAGTCGCTGTTCGACCCGGCCAAGGGCGCTGCGGTGCTGGTGGTCACTTTCATCGCGCTGCTCGAACTGGCCAAGGAAAGCCTGATCGACATCACCCAGGCCGAAGCATTTGCTCCTATTTACGTGCGCCTGGCGTATACCCCCTCCTGAACTTGAACGGAACTTCCTGCCTTATGAACTCGCGCAACGCAACAATCCGTGCTCCCCTGCAATTTGACGTGCTGATCGTGGGCAGCGGTCTGGCGGGCTTGAGCTCGGCGCTGCTGCTGCCCAGCAGCAAAAAAATCGCCATCATCACCAAACGCG
>JBBINL010000020.1:0-22827 GCA_037443905.1 Burkholderiales bacterium
CAGGAAATACATCATGAAATCTTATATTTGCATCGTCTGCGGCTTTGTTTACAACGAGACCGAGGGCCGCCCGGAAGATGGCATTGCACCCGGTACCCGATGGGCCGACGTGCCCGACAGCTGGGCTTGCCCGGACTGCGGTGTCGCCAAGGCCGACTTTGAATTGGTGGAAATCTGATGGCCCCGAACGTCATCATCGGCGCCGGGCTGGCTGGCTGGAGCACGGCACGCGAATTTCGCAAACTTGACACAAGCACGCCGCTGCTGATGATCACTGCCGACAGTGGTGATTTTTATGCCAAGCCGTCGTTGTCCAATGCCTTTGCCCAAAAGCGCGGCCCGGCGCAGTTGGTGACCACGCCCGCCGCGAGCATGGCGGCAAGCCTCAACGTCACGCTGCAGCCCCATACCCGGGTGACCTGTATCGACACCATCGGGCAGACAGTGCATACCGACCAGGGTGATTTCAACTACATCCGGCTGGTGCTGGCCACGGGCGCCCAGTCGATTCGGGTGCCCCTGGCGGGCGATGCGGCGGGCGCGGTGCTGTCGGTCAACTCGTTGCAGGATTTTGCGGCCTTCCATGCTGCCCTGCAAAGCGATGCGGGTGCTGCAGGCAAACCTCAAAAGCACATTGTGATCATGGGCGCAGGCCTGATTGGTTGCGAGTTTGCCAATGACCTGATCAGTTCCGGCTTTGCTGTCACGGTGGTCGATCCCGCCAACGGCCCGCTCGCTGCGCTGCTGCCCGCTGATCTGGGGGAGCAACTGCGCGCGGCATTGGCCAGGCTGGGCGTGACCTGGCAATTTGGCACCACGGTGCAGCGCGTCGACCACCATCGTGACAGATCTGGCATCGTCGAGGTGAAACTGGCCAACGGTCAGACGCTGCTGGCCGACGTGGTGCTCAGCGCCATTGGCCTGCGCGCCGACCTGAGTCTGGCGCAAGCAGCAGGGCTTGCGTGCGAGCGCGGCATCGTGGTGGATGCCCAATTGCAAACCAGCGTCGCCAACGTCTACGCGCTGGGCGATGCAGCCCAGTACGACAACGGCCGCACCCTGCCTTACGTGATGCCCATCATGCATGCCGCCAAGGTGCTGGCGGCCACGCTGGCAGGCCAACCGATGCCGCTGCGGTTTCCGCTGTTGCCCGTGGCCATCAAAACACCAGCCTTGCCGCTGGTGGTGGCCGCTGCGGCGCCCGGCACAGTGGGTCATTGGGCGCAAAGTGAGCCCGGTGTCTGGCTGTTTACGGATGCTGCGCAGGCAGTAAAAGGCTTTGCCTTGAGCGGCCCGCAAACCAGCCGTCGCGCGGAGTTGACCAAGCGCGTGGTCTGAGCGGCTCAACGGGTCTGCCAACGCAGCGGTGGCAAGGCATACAATTTCCCTCCCATTAGAACGCAAGTGCCTGGCCCACCGGACAGGCTCATCACAGCAGGAGACCCCATGAGCCCAGCCAAAGCCACCGACGAAGAAAAACGCGCCGAACTGCGACGAGCCGCACTCGACTACCACCTGTTTCCTTCGCCCGGAAAAATTTCCATCGCCGCCACCAAGCAATTAATCAACCAGCACGACTTGGCCCTGGCGTACTCACCCGGAGTGGCCATTCCATGCGAGGAAATAGTCAAGGATCCCAACAATGCCTACAAATACACCAGCCGCGGCAACCTGGTGGGCGTGGTCACCAACGGCACGGCGGTGCTGGGCCTGGGCGACATCGGGCCGCTGGCGGGCAAGCCGGTGATGGAAGGCAAGGCCGTGCTGTTCAAGAAATTCGCCGGCATCGACGTGTTCGATATCGAGATCGAGGAAAAGCAGGACCTCGACAAGCTGGTGGATATCATTGCCTCGCTGGAGCCGACCTTTGGCGGCATCAACCTCGAGGACATCAAGGCGCCAGATTGTTTTTATGTGGAGCGCAAATTGCGCGAACGCATGAAGATTCCGGTGTTTCATGATGACCAGCACGGCACCGCCATCACCGTGGGCGCAGCCATTTTGAACGGCTTGAAAGTGGCTGGCAAAGAGCCCAAGGACGTGAAGCTGGTCACTTCGGGCGCCGGTGCCGCGGCCCTGGCCTGTATCGGTTTGTTGGTCAAGCTCGGGATTCCGCGCGAGAACGTCTGGGTCACCGATCTGGCCGGTGTGGTGTACGAAGGCCGGGTCGAGTTGATGGACCCCGACAAAGCCATTTATGCACAAAAAACCGCGGCCCGCAAACTCGGCGAAGTCATCGACAACGCCGACGTCTTTCTGGGCTTGTCAGCCGGTGGCGTTCTCAAGCCCGACATGGTCAAGCGCATGGCCCCCAACCCGATCATTTTCGCGCTGGCCAACCCGACGCCGGAGATTACACCCGAAGAAGTCAAGGCAGTGCGCGACGATGCCATCATCGGCACCGGGCGCTCGGACTACCCCAACCAGATCAACAACATCCTGTGCTTCCCCTACATTTTTCGCGGTGCGCTCGACGCTGGCGCCTCGACCATCACGGTCGAGATGGAAATGGCGGCAGTGCGCGCCATTGCCGAACTGGCCCAGGCCGAGCAAAGCGAGGTGGTGGCCGCTGCCTACGCGGGCGAGCCGCTTGCCTTTGGTCGTGAGTACCTGATTCCAAAGCCGTTCGATCCGCGTCTGATGATGAAGGTGGCGCCGGCCGTGGCGCAAGCGGCGGCAGACAGCGGCGTGGCCTTGCGCCCGATTGCCGACATGAATGCTTACCGTGACAAGCTGCAAAGCTTCGTCTATGCCTCGGGCACGGTGATGAAGCCGATTTTTACGGCTGCCAAAATTGCGCTCAAAAAACGCGTGGCTTTTGCCGAGGGCGAAGAAGAACGGGTGCTGCGCGCCGCGCAAATCGTGGTCGATGAAGGTCTGGCCATGCCCACTCTGCTGGGCCGTCCGAGGGTGATTGCCGAGCGCATCGAGAAATTCGGCTTGCGACTCAAGGAGGGCGTGGACTACGAGGTGGTCAATGTCGAGCATGACGAGCGCTACCGCGACTTCTGGCAAACCTACCATCGCATGACCGAGCGCAAAGGCATCACGGTGCAGGTGGCCAAGATTGAAATGCGCCGGCGTTTGACGTTGATCGGCAGCATGTTGTTGCACAAGGGCTATGTCGATGGCCTGATCTGCGGCACCTGGGGCACGACCCCGATTCATTTGCAATATATTGATCAGGTGGTGGGTCGCAGGCCCAGTGTCAACACCTACGCCTGCATGAACGGGCTGATGCTGCCCGGTCGCCAGATATTCATCGTCGACACCCATGTCAACTATGACCCCAGTGCCGAGGAACTGGCTGAAATCACCCAACTGGCTGCCGAGGAAATGGTGCGTTTTGGCATTCCGCCCAAAGTCGCGTTGTTGTCCCATTCGAATTTTGGCACCAGCAACCAGCCCAGCGCCGTCAAAATGCGCGACACCCTGGCGCTGCTGCGTCTGCAGGCACCCTGGCTGGACGTGGACGGTGAAATGCACGGCGATTTGGCGCTCGATGGCGCCGCGCGCGCCCATCTGATGCCCAACAGCACGCTCGCTGGCGATGCCAATTTGCTGGTGTTGCCCAACATCGATGCCGCCAACATTGCCTACAACCTGCTCAAGACAGCTGCCGGTGGCAACATTGCGGTCGGCCCGGTGCTGCTCGGAGCGGCCAAACCGGTGCACATTCTGACGGCCAGCACCACGGTGCGCCGCATCGTCAACATGACCGCCCTCACGGTCGCCGACGCCAACGCGAACCGCTGACAGCCGCACACGCCCATGGTCAAAAAGGCTTGAGCGCAGTACGCGCACAAGCCTTTTTTGTTGCGGCTGAATTGCCCATTCATTGGGCAGTGGCTTGCATTTTTTTGCCAAATCACCGACACTATCGCCCTTGATTATTCGGGTTTACCCGAATTTTTTATTGGGAATTAAAGCGATGTCGTGGCAAAACCGTTTTAAGTTGGTCATCACTGGCTTGATGCTGACGGCGGCGCTGTTTGCTGGCTGGGTACAGTCCAAAACTGACCCGCCCCTGGCTTTGCCAGGCACGATCAGCCTGGCTGAATTGCCGGGTCCCGGCATCGACATGTACGCACGTATCCACCAGGGTGGCCCGTTTCCCAATGAAAAAGATGGTTCTGTTTTTGGCAACCGGGAGCGTTTGCTGCCCCTGCAAAAAAGAGGTTTTTATCTTGAATACACGGTGCCAACGCCGGGCCTGAGTCACCGCGGGACCAGGCGCATCGTGTGCGGTGGCCAGGCCCAGAGACCTGAAGTTTGTTATTACACCGCCGATCATTACGCCAGTTTTCGTCGGATTGAACCCTGATTCAGTATTATTTTTGTATTGTGAAAAGAGAATCTAGTATGTCACTCAGTCAAACCCTTGCTGAACCCCAATTCAAACCCGTCTCCGAAACGATTCTGAAGGGTGTGCGTTCCAACATCGTCCAGTCGATCCGGGCTTTCCGGGTGCAGGACCTGCAGGAAGCCGCGCTTGCCATGGGACACCACTTTCTGTACGCCAACATTGCCAACGCCCAAAGCAAGCAGGACGTGCTCGACATGATCGGCGAGCAGTTCATGCTGACTGTGGCGGTCGGCAAAAACTTCGATTCACTCTACGACAGCATGACCGACCCGGTGCACAAATCAGGGCCGCAGCCAGGCTTTATCGTGGTGCTCGAGCACATTCCGGCGCACGCCAGGTTCGACAAGGAAGCGCGTGAACAACTGCTCGACATCTTCCGCGACACCGCCGATTACTGGGGTGACCGCAAGATTCCGTTCCGCTGCTTTTACTCCTTCTCGGTGGCGCGGGCAGCCACCGCCAGCAAGGCCGACCACGCGCATTTTTCCGGCAACCCCCCGTCTGCCGGCATTGAATTGCTGACTGAAAACGGCGAAAAAATGCCCACTGACAAGCTGCTCGATATCACGCCGCAAGCGCTGCGCATGAGCAGCCCGTTCAACGCGGGTTACTGGACCACAGCCTGATGCGATGCCGGCGCGCTGGCAAGTGCCAGCGCCAACTGCAGGTAGTCAGCCACCGGCACCTCTTCAGCGCGCCGCTGCACATCAAATTCACCGGCGAAATTTTTGGCCTGCAACCAGGCCCCGAGCGTGTGGCGCAGCAACTTGCGCCGCTGGCTGAAAGCCACCTGCACCAGCTCGCTTAAATCGTGCTCATCGATCGTCAAGGCGTCCCGTCGCGGCAGCATGCGCACCACGGCACTGTCCACGCGCGGTGCTGGATCAAAACTCGCCGGCGGCACCGCCAGCACGTTCTCCAGGGCATAACGCCATTGCAGCATCACGCTCAAACGGCCATAGGCGGCGGTCGACGGCCTGGCCACCATGCGGTCGATGACTTCTTTTTGCAGCATGAAGTGCTGGTCCTCGATCAGATCGACAAACTGCAGCAAGTGAAACAGGATGGGGGTGGAAATGTTGTAGGGCAGGTTGCCGACCACGCGCAATCGTGGCGCGCCCATGGACTGGGCCAGCTGGGCAAAGTCAACCTTCAGCACATCTGCTTCAACCACCTGCAACCGGCCGTGGCTGCGCAGTCGCTGGGCCAGGTCGCGGTCGAGCTCGATGACCGTCAAATGGCCCAGGCGCTCGACCAGCGGCTGCGTCAATGCCGCCAGACCGGGGCCGATTTCAACCATGGCCTGACCCGGCTGCGGTTCGATGGCCTGAACGATGGCATCGATGATGCTGCCATCGGTCAGAAAATGCTGGCCGAAACGCTTGCGTGCAATGTGCCTGCCGGGTTGCAAGAGGCCTCCGTCAGAGCGGCGGTTCGCGCAGCTCGACATAGGCACGCCCGCGCTGTTCCTGTGTCCAGATACGCAAGGCTTCAGCGAATTTTTTCTCGCGCAGGAGCGCGCGCACCGACTCGCGCTGCTCGGCCTGGCTCAGGCTGGTCTGGCGCCGCTCGATCAACTGAATCAGGTGCATGCCAAAGCGCGACAGCAGCGGCTCGCTGATTTCGCCCGGCGTCAGCCGGTTCATCACGGCTTCAAACTCCGGCACAAACATGCCCGGGTTGGCCCAACCCAGATCGCCGCCCTGGGCTGCGCTGCCGTCCTGCGAGAATTCGCGCGCCAGCGCGGCAAAATCCGCCTGCCCGGCCTGCACGCGCTGTTTGAATTCGAGCAGGCGCGCGCGCGCCTGGGCTTCGCTGAGCTGCGCCGAGGGCAGCAGCAATATGTGGCGGGCATGGCTTTGCGTCACGGTCATGGCAGGAACGCCGGCCTGGTTCTTTTCAAGCACCTTCAGGATATGAAAACCGGCCGGCGAACGCACCACGTCTGACACCGCTCCCTGGGCCAGCTGTTGCGTTGCCTGGACAAACAGCAGGGGCAGACGGTCGACCGGTCGCAAACCCAGTTGTCCGCTATTGGACTGCGCAGACGGATCGGACAATTCGCGCACCAGCAGGGCAAAGTCTTCGCCAGCGCGCGCCCGTTCGAGCGCCTTGTTGGCCCGCAGCTGCAAGCCCTGTACCTGATCAGCCGTGGCGTTTTCTGGCACCACGATCAGGATTTGTGCCAGATTCATTTGCAGTTTGCTCACATCCTGCGCGCCTTGCAGCTCCTGCAAATAGCTGTCGATGTCCAGTTCGGAGACCCGTACCCGGGGCATGACGTCACGTTCCTGCAGGCGCTGCAGCATCAGCTGGTCGCGCAGCTGGGATCGAAATTTGCTCACGGAAAGGCCATCCGCCTCAATCCGGCGGTGCAGATTGCCGAGGCTGGTCTGGTTCTGCGCGGCAATGTTCTGCTCGGCCTGGTCAATGGCCGATTCTTCCACCCGGATGCCGGTCTCTTTGGCCAGCTGGAGCAGGATTTTCTGATTGATCAGACGCTCCAGTACCTCGCTGGTCAGACGCTGGCGCGCGGGTGTCGGGCGCTGCTGGGCAGACATTTGCTGCTGGATGCGCTGAACCTCCAGCTGCACTTCGGTATTGGTGATTGGCTCCGAGTTGACGATGGCCACAATGAAATCGGCTGTCGCCGTCTCGTAGCTGGTCGCACTGGGGCTTGCACCAGCCCCCGGATTCAGGCGCAGGCCCTGCGCCTGCACTTGCAAGCCAAGCGAACCAGCCAGAATGGCCACAGATAACAATTTGAAGAGAACGGTCATGATGGATCAATCGTAATTGCTGAAACGGCTGGGCACACCCCCAGGCACGCGCAGAATTTGGTAGCCAGGAATATTTTCCTTGAGAGATTTGAGCGGATTCACACCCAGTCTGCCCAAACCCACAAACTCCAGCTGGAACATGATACTTTGCGTCGCGCTGGTGCTGCTGGTTTGCACGCGTTCCATCACGATGCGGCCCAGCCAGCAGCCACCATCGTATTCAAAACCCAGCACCCCGTTGACCAGTTGCTTTTCATCCAGGCTGTAGTTCAGGCGGCCCACACTGTACCAGCGTCCTTCACCCTGGCCCTGACCCGCATCCAGAATGCGGCCACGGTCACCCCACAAGTCATTGATCGGCCACTGCCAGCCAATGTCGAACTGCTCACTGGAATCCCGCTGGTAACGGTAAGCTGCCGCCAGTGTGCGGTAGCTGGCCGGGCTGTAGCGCGCGCTCAAGGTGGAGCGTATGGTTTTTTCCGACGACGGGTTCAATTGCAGCGTACCTTCAAAACCCCAGCGCGTGTCCCAGTTGATGGCGCCGGAGAACAACAGGTCGCTGAAACCTTCGAGCAGGGGGGCATCACCGGGCAGGGTGACGTTCTGATCGCGAAACAGCAGGCGCTGGGCCACGCCGACACGGGCTGCCTCTGCGCCGCTGTCAGGATTGAGAAAGCGCGAGGTCAAACCCAGCGTGAGCAAATTGCTGTCGGAAATACGGTCGTTGCCAACGAAGGCGTTTTCAGCAAAGATGGTCGATAGATTGAAGTCGTTGGCACCCGAGTCGTAGTTGGGCAGAAAGCTTTGGTCGCGGTAGGGCGTGAAGACATAAAAGGCCCGTGGCTCCAGCGTCTGGCGCAGTTTGCGGTCGAACAGCAGGGTGTCGCGTTCGAACACCAGACCGCTGTCCACACTGAAGGTTGGCAGGAAGCGGTTGCTGGCTGTGTCGCCATTGGACAGCGGTGTTTCGAACTGGTATTGCGTGGCGTGCAACTGCAACCTGGGGGTCAGGTAGCCGCCGGCGCTTTTGATCGGGTAACTGGCCTGCAGCACGCCAAACGCGCGCTGGCCGTTGGCCTGCTGGGTCATCGTGGTGTCGGACCGAAAACGGGTGTAGTCGGCATCGAACGCATAGTTGAAGCCCGCCAGGTTGTTGCGGGCGTAGCTGGTGCTGAGCTGCGGCAGCCGGTCGTAGGGCGGAATGATGGGGGCTGTGTCGTCTTGCAGGGTTTGCCACTTGAGTGTGCGCACCATGCTGTTCCAGGCCCCGTTGCCCCAGGCCAGCGTGGCATCGTTGGCCAGCAGGCGCTGGGTTTGCGAGCTGTTGGTCTGGGTGAAATCGCGCCAGTAATTGTCATCGCTGACCCGGTTCAGACGCAGGTTCAGGGCTGCGCCGCTGTTGGTCCAGGCGCTGGCAATGTGGGCCTGGTGATTCCATTTGGCAGCCCAGCGGTTGGCATCGCGCAGCTGGTCAGCCTGCATCCAGTCAAACTGCGTCACACCCGAATGGTTTTCTTCCAGATAACGAAATTCGGTGCCCAGATTCACGCCGCGTTTGGTCATCAGCGTTGGGTTCAGGGTGGCGTCGCGGTTGGGCGCAATGTTCCAGTAGTAGGGCAGCGACAACTCGGTGCCGTTGACGGTATCGAGCCCGATGGTGGGCGGCATCAGACCCGACTTGCGCTGATCGCTCAGCGGAAAGCTGATATAGGGCACGGGCAGCAGCGGCACGCCCTTGAAGCTGAGCAAGGCGCCCGAGGCGGTGCCCACATCCTCTTGCATGTCCAGATGAATGGTGCTGGCCTGCAAAATCCAGTCCGGCATCCAGCTTGGACCCGGCAGCCGCGGGCAGGTGGTGAATGTGGCGTTCTGGATGACCGATCGCTGCGCGTCCAGAAAATCAACCCGGTCGGCCTGGCCGTGGGCATTGTTGCGCAAAAAATGGTAGTCGGGCTGCAAGAAAAAGCCCTCAAAAGCATCCACCCGCAGTTCCAGGCGCGGGCCTTCATACACGTTGCCGGCGCGGTTGATCAGCACATGGCCGGTGGCTTTGGCCAGATCGGTGGGCTGGTCGTATTCCAGGCGGTCGGCCTTGATCACCGTGTCGCCCCGGCGCAGCACGGCATCGCCTTCCAGTACGGTCTCCCGCTCGGGGCGTCCCGAGATGCGCTCGGCCTCGACATAACTGGGCAAATGATCGCGCGTTCCGTCCACAATCCGCTCTTGCAGCACCGGACTGATTTTCAGAATCAGGGCTGCATCAGAGGCTTGCTGCGCACTCACCAGCGCCGGCTGCAGCAGCGTCAGCAGCACGCCCAAAGGCAGCGGGCTTAAGCGAGCACCGACCCACGACACAGGCAGTTCTGGCATCAGGCAACGCATCTTGAAAACGCGCATGAATCGAAAACAGTGACGGGCATGAGGATGTCGCGGCAATAGGCGGGGTACTGAGCGGGGCAGATTTGTAGAATGGATTATCCATGAGCCACGACATCCGAACCCAAGCCACCGGCCCCGCCATCGTCTGGAGCGATGCCGCCCGCGCCGACGCATTCAACCACTGGCTGGCAGATGTGGCTGGCCGGCACGACTTGCTGCCATCGAGCCTTCAGCTGGCCTCGGCCGATGCCAGTTTCAGGCGCTATTTCCGCATTGATTGCATCAACCCGCGTGAGGGCAGCCGCATCATCATGGACGCGCCCCCCGACAGGGAAAACAGCGCGCCCTTTGTCAAGGTGGCCGCCCTGATGCACGCCGCCGGGGTGCAAGCGCCGCAGGTGCTGGCCTGGGACGAGCCGCAGGGCTTCATGCTGCTCACCGACCTGGGCACGCAGACCATGATGCAGGTCATCAACCGGCATGATCCGCAAGCCAATCTGACCCTTTACCTGCAGGCTGTGGATGCGCTGGTTGCCTGGCAACTGAGCTCCCGGCCTGGTGTGTTGCCGCCCTACGACGAAGCGCTGTTGCGCCGTGAGCTGGAACTGTTTCCCGACTGGTACCTGAGGCGGCACAAGGGCATGACCGTTGACGCGACCATGCGCCAGACGCTGGACAAAAGCTTCGAGGCGATCATCCGTCAGAACCTGAGCGTGCCCTGCGTTTTTGTGCACCGCGACTTCATGCCCAGAAACCTCATGGTGTCGGGCACGGCGCCCGCGCTGGGTGTGCTCGACTTCCAGGATGCCGTTTACGGCCCCATCACCTACGACATTGCCAGTTTGATGCGCGACGCGTTCCTGAGCTGGGACGAAGATTTTTGCCTTGACGTGACCATCCGCTATTGGGAAAAAGCGCGCAAGGCCGGCCTGCCGGTGGGTGAAGATTTTGGCGAGTTCTACCGCAGCGTGGAGTGGATGGGCCTGCAGCGCCATCTGAAAGTGGCCGGTATCTTTGCCCGCCTGACGCTGCGCGACGGCAAGCCGCAGTACCTGGCCGACGCGCCGCGCTTCATCACGTACATCCGCGCCACCAGTGTGCGCTACCGCGAGCTCAAGCCACTGCTGCGGCTGGTGGACAAGGTTGAAGGCATCGAGGAGCCCGGCGTTTTCGGTTTTGGGCGGCAATAGGCCAAGGCATGCGCCAGACCCTCAGTGACCAGGTAATAAATCCGCTCGATCGTGTCCATGCCCCGTTTCTACTGCCCCATAGCCCTGAGGTCCGGCGACCTGCTTGACTTGCCCGCCAGTGCCGCGCGCCATGTGCAGGTGCTGCGCCTGCAGCCGGGTGAAGTCATCACGCTGTTCAACGGCGCGCCGCAGCACACCAGCAGCGGCGGCGAGTATGAAGCCACCATCACCCGGATGGGCCGCGGCGAAGTGCAGGTGCGGGTAGGGGCGCACATGGCGGTGCAGCGCGAAGCCGTCCTGCAGGTGCATCTGGCCGTGGGCATGCCGGCCAACGAGCGCATGGACTGGCTGGTGGAAAAAGCCACCGAACTCGGCGTGGCCAGCATTCAGCCTTTGACAACCGAGCGCAGCGTGTTGCGTCTCAGCGGCGAGCGTGCCGACAAGAAACAGGCGCACTGGCAAAGCGTGGCGGTGGCAGCCTGCGAGCAGTGCGGCGCCAACCAGGTGCCGCGCGTGCATGCGGTGATGACGCTGGCGCAGTGGCTCAAGGCACAAATTCCGATCAGCCCGACGCAGCAGCGCATTTTGCTGTCCTTGCGACGTGAATCCCGTGGCTTGCGCGACGCGGTTCAGACCATGACGACGGCCATCACATTCCTGTCAGGCCCGGAAGGCGGCCTGAGCATGGCCGAAGAAGATGCCGCGCTGGCCCAGGGTTTCGAGCCGGTGTCGCTGGGCCCGCGTGTGCTGCGCTCGGAAACCGCCGCCCTGGCGGTGCTGGCGTCCCTGCTCACATGATGTGGTGAACCAGGGGCGCGGAGATACTTGAGTTTGACGGCCTCACTGGGCCAGCCAGGCGCCATCCACCGGCAGCGCCGCGCCGCGCATCTGCGCAGCCGCGTCAGAGCACAGGAACACGCACAGTGCACCAATCTGACCGGGTGTGGCGAAATCGCCCGAGGGCTGCTTCTCGGCCAGCAGGTTCGCCTTGGCCAGTTCCACCGCGATGCCTTCGCGCTGGGCGCGGTCGTCGATCTGCTTTTGCACCAGCGGCGTCAGCACCCAGCCGGGGCAGATGGCGTTGCAGGTGACGCCGGTCCTGGCGGTCTCCAGCGCCACGGTCTTGGTCAGCCCCAGCACGCCGTGCTTGGCGGCTACGTAGGCTGCCTTTTCCCTGGAAGCGACCAGCCCGTGCACCGAGGCGATGTTGACGATGCGCCCCCAGTTGCGCTGAAGCATGCTTGGCAGCACCGCCTGGGTGGCATGGAACACGGCCGACAGGTTGATGGCGATGACCGCATCCCAGCGCTCGGCCGGAAAGCTTTGCACCGGCGAGGTGTACTGGATGCCGGCGTTGTTGACCAGTATGTCGGCCGAGCCGAGTTCCTTGATCGCTGACTCGACCATGGCATGGATCTGCTCGGGCCTGGACATGTCGGCTCCGTTGTAGCCGACCTTGACGCCGAACTCCCTGGCCAGCTCCGCGCGCAGTGCCTCGATCTGCGCGGCGTCGCCGAAGCCGTTGAGCATGAGGTGGACGCCCTCGGCGGCGAGCGCGCGGGCGATGCCCAGGCCGATGCCGCTGGTGGAGCCGGTGACGATGGCGGTCTTGTCTTTGAGGGTCATTTTTTCTTCCTTTCAATGGTCAGATCATGGTCAACAAGCGCCGTCAGCCTGGGCAGCGGCGCGAGTGGGTGGTTCTCATTTCGTTCATGACGACAGGCTCTTGCGAACGAAAACGCGCAAGCCCTTGCCCAGGTCGGCGCCCACGCAGGTTTGCGGGTGCTGCACGTTGGTGGCCCGCGAGAACTCGTTGCTCGTGAAGTCGTACGAAAGGGCGCTGCGCCGGTCTCTCGACGTTCGGCAATCACCTTGAAACACAGTGTAGTCCAGGTTGGTCCGACCCTTTACCCTGCGGGAAGCAGCCAGGTGCAGGTTAATGATGCGGTCGCCACAACTGCTGCCCACGTCGCTGTGCGGCGACAAACTCACCTGGACAGCGTGTACACCGAGGTGCCGGCCAGCAAATTGGGCAGCAGGCGCACCACCTTGCCGTCCTGCAGGCCGAAGCTGTCTTGCACCAGCAGCCGGTTGCGGCTGGCCAGCACACCCAGGTCGGCGTGGGTGCCGACGCGAATGTTGGGCGTGTCGAACCACTGGTAGGGCAGGCGCTTGGTCACCGGCATACGCCCGCCCAGCACGCTCAGGCGGTTCGGCCAATGGGCAAAATTGGGGAAGGCCACAATGCCCAGGCGTCCCACGCGAACCGTTTCCAGCAGCATCACTTCAGCGTTGCGCAGGTGTTGCAGCGTGTCGATTTGTAGCACCACGTCAAAACTGGCATCTTCAAAAGTGGACAGGCCTTCGTCGAGGTTGAGCTGAATCACGTTGACGCCGCGCTTGACGCAGGCCTGCACATTGGCGTCATCAATCTCGATGCCGTAACCGCTGCAGCCGCGCGCTTCAATCAGGTGCGCCAGCATGGCGCCGTTGCCGCAACCCAGGTCGAGCACGCGCGAGCCCAACGGCACCAGTTCGGCAATGGCCTGCTGGGTCGTGTTGACCTTGGCGCTGGCGCTCACGCAGCCCCCTTTGCCGGCTTGACGACATTGTTGAAATAGGAGCCGATCACGCCAAAGTAGCGCGCATCATCGAGCAAAAAGGCGTCGTGCCCGTGCGGCGCGTTGATCTCGGCGTAGCTGACGTCGCGCTTGTTGTCGAGCAGCGCCTTGACGATCTCGCGGCTACGCGACGGGGCAAAACGCCAGTCGGTGGTAAAGCTCACCAGCAAGAATCTGGAGGTGGCACGCGCCAGCGCCGCGCTCAGGTTGCCGTCAAAGGCGCGGGCGGGATCAAAGTAATCCAGAGCGCGGGTGATCAGCAGGTAGGTGTTGGCGTCAAAGTACTCGGCAAACTTGTCACCCTGGTAGCGCAGGTAGCTCTCGATCTGGAACTCGGCTTCCAGCGTGCTGTAAAAGAAATTGCGTTCCTGCTCGCTCTGGCTGCTGGCGATCAGCTGGCGGCCAAACTTCTCGTTCATCACGTCGTCGCTCAGGTAAGTGATGTGGCCGATCATGCGGGCAATGCGCAGGCCGCGCTTGGGCAGCGTGCCATGCGCATAAAAATGGCCGCCATGAAAATCGGGGTCGGTCTGGATGGCGCGCCTTGCCACTTCGTTGAAGGCGATGTTTTCGGCCGTCAGGTTGGGTGCGCTGGCAATCACCACCGCGTGGCGCACCCGCTGTGGGTATTGCAGCGCCCAGCTCAGCGCCTGCATGCCGCCCAGGCTGCCGCCCATCACGGCGGCCAGCGTATGGATGCCCAGGGCATCAAGCAGACGGGCCTGGGCGTTGACCCAGTCCTCGACCGTGACCACCGGAAAGTCGGCGCCATACACGCGCCCGGTGTCGGGGTTGAGGTGCATTGGCCCTGTCGAGCCAAAGCACGAACCCAGATTGTTGATGCCGATGACAAAAAATTGCCGGGTGTCGAGCGGCTTGCCCGGGCCGATCATGTTGTCCCACCAGCCCTCGGACTTGTCCTGCCCCGCGTAGGTGCCGGCCACATGGTGCGAGGCGTTGAGGGCGTGGCAGATCAGCACCGCATTGCTTTTGTCGGCATTGAGCGTGCCGTAGGTCTCGTAGCTGAGGTCGTACGCCCGGATCGACGCCCCGCTTTGCAAAGGCAAGGCGTCCGCAAAATGCATGGACTGGGGCGTGACGTTCATGGTCAAATTGAAATGGGCGGTCAGTATAAGCCGCGCATCAGCGCCTCGATCTCGGCCACGGCAACCGGCACGTCGCGGGTCAGCAGCTCGCAGCCGCCCTCGGCAACGATGGCATCGTCTTCGATGCGGATGCCGATGTTGTGAAACTGCTCGGGCACGCCTTCGGCCGGGCGCACGTAAATGCCGGGCTCGATGGTCAGTGCCATGCCGGTGCGCAAAATGCGCGCCGGGCGGTCCTTGATGAGCTCGCCGGTGAGCGCGTCCTTGCGCGTGTTCACCTGGCCGATCTCACCGGGTTCGGTGTAGTCGCCGCAGTCGTGCACGTCCATGCCGATCCAGTGGCCGGTGCGGTGCATGTAGAACTGGAAGTAGGCGCGCTTTTCGATGACGTCGTCCAGGTCGCCGACCTTGTCTTTGTCGAGCAGTTTGAGGTCGAGCATGCCTTGCGCCAGCACCTTGACGGCCGCGTCGTGCGGATCGGTAAAACGCGCACCCGCCCTGGTGGCGGCAATGGCGGCTTGTTGCGCTGCCAGCACCAGTTCGTAGAGTGTGCGCTGCGGGCCGGTAAAAACGCCATTGGCCGGAAAGGTGCGGGTGATGTCCGAGGCATAACCGTCAAGCTCGCAGGCGGCGTCGATCAGCACCAGCTCGCCGTCGCATACCAGGCCCCGGTCGGCGCGGTAGTGCAGCACGCAGGCGTTGGCGCCGGCCGCGACGATCGAGCCGTAGGCCGGAAACTGCGAACCGTGGCGGCGGAATTCATGCAGCAGTTCGGCTTCCAGATGGTATTCGCGCACCTCGTGGCCGGCGCACAGCATGCTTGCCGATGTTTGCATGGCGCGGATATGGGCAGCGGCGCTGATTTGCCCGGCACGCCGCATGATGGCTTGCTCATGGTCGTCTTTGACCAGACGCATTTCGTCGAGCGCACCGCACAGGTCGCGCTGGGTTTGCGGACACAGCGCGCCATGGCGTACGCGGGCGCGCAAGGCCCCGAGCCAGCCTTCCATGCGTGTTTCCAGCCCCTTGTGGGTGGCAAACGGGTACCACACGGCGTCACGACCGTCGATCAGGGCGGGCAACTGGGCGTCGAGTTCGTCGACTGAACAGGCCGCATCCAGCCCCAGCCGGGCCGGTGCGTCCGCGGGTCCCAGCCGGTAGCCGTCCCAGATTTCGCGCTCCTTGTCCTTGGGTTGGCAAAACAGCGTGCTGCGGCCGTCACCGGTCACCACCAGCCAGGCCTTGGGCTCGGTAAAACCGGTCAGGAAATAAAAATAGCTGTCAGGGCGGTACGGGAAGTCGCTGTCGCGGTTGCGCTGCTGCTCGGGTGCGGTGGGTACGATGGCAATGCCGCCGGCGCCGATGTGCTGGGCAAGCTGGGCGCGGCGCCGGGCGTAAATGGTGTTGGTGTTCATGTCGATTTCCTGAGGGTTGAGATCAGCGATTCAGTTCGGCCAGCCGCTGCGGCGTGCCCACGTCGGTCCAGGGGCCGGCGTACAGTTCGGCAGAAACCAGCGCCAGGTCCATGGCGCGGCGCAACAACGGTGCCAGCGGGGCTTTGATACCTTGCGGGTTGCCTGCTGCGATGTCGCACCAGGGCGCCTCGAACAGGGCGCGACGGTACAGGCCGATGGTGGAAAAAGTGTGGCGCGGGCGCGGGTCGTCACGGGCCAGGTTGAGTGCCAGCGCCGGGCCGCCAGGTCGGGTGTGCAGGCCGAAGTCGCCGCCCGGGTTGTGCGCCGGGTTGGGCACCAGCCACAGGTGCGCCAGCATGGCGCTGGCGGCAAAGCGCGCAAGCGCTGCCTGGCTGAATTCAAAGCCGGGCGTGAACACATCGGCTGCCAGCACCCAGAACACCTCGCCCAGCATCGGCAGGGCGCGCGCAATGCCCCCCGCTGTTTCCAGCGCGCCGCCAAAGTCGCGGCCTTCGTGCGAGTAACGTATGGCCAGGCCGGGCGGATGCGCGGCGTGCACGATCTGCTCTGCCAGCCAGTCGCTATTGACCACCACCTGACGGCAGCCCCCGCGTTGCAAGGCCTCGAGGTGCCACTGCATCAGCGGTTTGCCCCGCACCACCAGCAGCGGCTTGGGGATGCTGTCGGTGAGCGGGCGCATGCGCTCGCCGCGGCCCGCGGCCAGCAGCATGGCGGTGGCCGGATTTTCAGAAGACAGGGTTTGCATGAATCAGGGGAGATCGCAGGCTGAGTTGCTGGCCCAGGCCCTCAAGCCCGATGCGGCGCCAGCAGCCCGCGCTGCATGACGGGATGCAGTGCGGGCCATTTGCGGGTGACGGCAAAAGATGAGAGATCGGTCATGGCAGGTTGATTGAATATGAACGGTACAGGGATGATGTTAGCGCCCATCAGCCTTGGCGCACGCGCCACGTCAACCAGCTGTCGCCGCTCACCAGCACGATGCCGATCAGCACCGGTACGGCACCGATCAAAAAACTCGCCTCGATCGGCTCCGAGAGCAGCCAGGCGCCAAAGACAATGCCAAACAGCGGTGTGAGAAATGAGAACACCCCCAGTCGCGAGGCCAGGTAATGGCGCAACAGCCAGAACCAGGCCAGAAAGCTGGCAAATGACACCACCAGCGCGTGAAATGCCAGGCTGGCCCAGACCGTTGGCGTGGGGTTGATGCGTGTCTGGCCGGTCATCCAGGCCCCGGCCAGCAACATTACAAAGGCGCCGATGAGCTGATACAGCAGGGTCTGCGTGGCCGGCGCTCTAGACAAGGTGGAACAGCGCACCACCACGGTGGTGGCACCCCAGGCCATGCCGCCCAGCAGGCCCAGAAAGTCGCCCCACAGCAAATGACCCGGCACTGCGCTGGCGGGCGCGCTGCGTCCCAGAAAAGCCAGCGCGATGCCGCCAAAGGCCAGCGCAATGCCCAGCCACTGCACCCTGCCCAGCCGTTCGGCAGGCAGTTTCCAGTGCAGGCCCAAGTGCGGCAAACATGGGCGCGGTGTACAAAAACACCACCATGTGCGAGGCCGTGGTGTGGCGCAGGCCCTCGGCCACCAGCAAAAACTCCAGCCCGAAGAGCAACGCCACCGCCGCGCCGGGGCGCAGCGTGCCGTCACGCAGGTTCATGGGCTCCTTGCGCCACCACATGACCATCCCGACCAGCAAACCGGCCACTCCCGAGCGCAGCGCAATTTGCATGATGGGTGCAATGTCTGCAGCCGTCGCCTTGAGCACCACTTGCTGCAGGCCCCAGATGGCGCACAGCACCACCATGAGCATGATGGCTTTTGCGTCAGGGTCAAGGCGTTGGTTCATGGGCGCAGCGTTCGCGCAGCATCGGCGTTGTCAACGCTTGCGCAATTCAGTTGTTGGGTCATATGGGTGCTTTTGTCGTCGGGTTGATTGTCGCCGCCCGGCTTCGTCAGCCACTTGCTACCATGGCAGGCATGAAAAAAAACCTTCCTGCCGCCCACGCTGCCTGCCCCTGCGGCAGCGCTCAACCCTATGGTGACTGCTGCGGCCGCTGGCACGCAGGTCTGGCGCAAGGCGTGCACGCGCCCACGCCCGAGGCGCTGATGCGCTCGCGTTACAGCGCTTACGGGCTGGGCTTGATCGGTTACCTGCTGGCCACCTGGCACCCGTCCACGTCGCCCGGCGAACTGGAGCTGCCGCCGCTCAAATGGCTGGGTCTCGAAGTGCGTCACGCCCAGACCATGGGCGACGCCGGGGTGGTGGAGTTCGTGGCGCGCTACCGCGAGGGCGGGCGCGGTGCCCGCATGCACGAGATCAGCCGGTTTGTGCGCGAGGACGGGCGCTGGCTGTACATCGACGGGGAGCAGCAAGGGTCTGACTGAGGCTGGCTCAGGCGCTGATGCGTTGCACCAGCACCGGGGCCCGGGCAGGTTGCTGATCCGAGATGTGCACCTTGGCCAGCAGCGTCCGGCGCGCGCGCTCGGCTGACGCGGCATCAGCCGCATGCACCAGCGCCAGCGGGTCGCCTGCTTGCACGGCCTGCCCGATCCGGGTGAATTGCGTGAACCCCACGCGCGCATCAATCGTGTCGCTGGCCAGCCGTCGGCCGCCACCGAGCTCCAGCACAGCCAGGCCGATGTCGCGCGTGACCATGCTTGCCACAAAACCACTGCGCGGTGCCATCACCGGCAACTGGACCGGTGCGGCTGGCAGGTAGTGGCCGGGGCGTTCGCAGAAATTTGCCGGGCCGCCCAGCGCGGCGACCATGCGCGCGAACTGCTCCAGTGCGCGGCCGCTGTGCAAGGCGTCATCCACCAGTTGCAAGGCTTGCGTGTCGTCGTCAGCCAGATTGCCCATCAGCAGCAACTCGGCTGACAAGGTGCGTGTGACGTCAAGCAGGCGTGGCTCGCGCCATGCGCCGGTTAAAAAGTCGACCGCCTCCGCCACTTCCAGCGCGTTGCCACAAGTGCTGCCCAGCACCTGGTTCATGTCGGTGATCCAGGCGCGCGTCGGCAGTCCGGCACCGTTGGCCACCTGCACCAGCGTCTCGGCCAGGGTGCAGGCCGTAGCAAAAGAATCGGCAAAAGCGCCATTGCCCACTTTCACATCCATCACCAGCGCCTGCAGTCCGGCGGCAAGCTTTTTCGACAGGATGCTGGCGGTGATCAGTGGCACCGATTCGACCGTGGCGGTCACATCGCGAATCGCGTACAGCCTGCGGTCGGCCGGTGCGAGTTGCACCGTCTGGCCGATGATGGCGCAGCCTGCAGAGCGCAATGCCCGGTGCAGCGTGGCCACATCGGGTGCGGTGTTGTAGCCCGGAATGCTTGCCAGCTTGTCGAGCGTGCCGCCGGTGTGGCCCAGGCCGCGGCCCGAGATCATCGGCACCACGCCGCCACACGCTGCCACGATCGGTGCCAGCATCAGGCTCACCTTGTCGCCGACACCGCCGGTGGAATGCTTGTCCAGCACCGGGCCATTCAGCTTGGCAGCGCGCCAGTCCATCACCAGGCCGGAATGCGTCATGGCTTGGGTCAGGTCAATGGTTTCCGCGCGGCTCATGCCTTTGAGGAACATGGCCATGGCGAGCGCGGCGGCCTGGCCCTCGCTCCAGGAGTCGTCCACCAGACCGCGCACAAAGGCTTCGATGTGGGTTCGCGCCAGCGTCTGGCCGTCGCGTTTGAGTCGGATGATTTCCTGGGCCAGCATCGGGGTGCCTTCAGTATGCGTCATGTGCCGCAGTGCCGGGCTTGGCCGTGCCTTGCAGCACGGCCTCGATGTCGTTCAACAGGCCGCTGGCACCGATGCGAAATCGCTGCGGTGTCAGGGCTTGTGCGCCGAGCAGTCGCTGCGTCAGGGCCAGGTAGGCGGTGGCGTCGGCCACGGTGCGAATGCCGCCAGCTGCCTTGAAGCCGACGCGCTGTCGTGCGGCCGGGCTGGCGGCAATGGTGCCGAGCATGATGCGCGCGGCCGCCAGCGTGGCACTGACCGGGGTTTTGCCGGTGCTGGTTTTCAGAAAGTCGGCACCGCAGTCCAGACTGATTTGGCAGGCGAGTTCAAGCAGCGCGGGCGTGCTGAGTTCACCGCTTTCAAGAATCACTTTCAGTCTCAGGCCGGAGCAGGCCCGGCGCACGGCCAGCAGCAGCTCGGCCACGGCGCGTTCGTCGCCCGCCATCAGGCGGCGGTAGGGCAGCACCACATCGACCTCCTGCGCACCGGCTTGCACGATCTGCTGCGTGTCGCGCACGGCCGCGTCAACGTCGGCATGACCATGCGGAAAGTTGGCGACGGCCGCCACGCCAATCGATGTGGGCAATTGCGCGCGGGCAAACCTTGCCAGGCGCGGCCAGACGCATACCGCTGCCACATGGCCGAACGGGCTTTGCGCGCGCTGGCACAGCGCCGCGATGTCGGATTCGGTGTCAGCCGTGTTCAGGCTGGTGAGGTCCAGGCAGGCCAGCGCAAGGTGGGCGCTGCCTTGCGGGTCGTGCGGCCAGGCGCAAGCGGTGTCAGGGCAGGAGCTTGTCATGGCGTTATTCAAGGCTGGCGATGATGGCGGCCAGCAAGCGGCTGGCGCTTGCACTGCCTGTCTGCGCTTGTTGCAGGGTGTGGGCATGGCTCAGAGGCTCGGCCGCCATGCCGGCGCCGAAGTTGGTGATGAAAGACAGCGCAAGGACACGCAGTCCAAGTTGCCTTGCCAGGATGGTCTCGGGCACGGTGCTCATGCCCACCGCATCGGCACCCAGCGTGCGCAGCATGCGGATTTCGGCGGGGGTTTCGAACTGCGGGCCAAAAGCCCAGGCATAAACGCCTTCAAACAGGTGAATCCCCTGTGCCTGCGCGACGCGCCGGGCGCACGCGCGAAGCGCCGGGTCATAGGCATCGACCATGTTGACAAAACGCGCCACGCCAGCCATGCCCACCAGCGGCGAGCGTTGCGGCAAATTCAGGTGGTCGGTGAGCAGCATCAGGCTTTGCGGCGGCATGTCGGGGTGCAAACTGCCTGCAGCGTTGGTCTGCACCAGCGTGTGACAACCCAGGGCTTTGAGCACCTGTAGCGGCTCGGCCATGCCGTCTACAACGCCGCTTTCATAGCCGTGCTGGCGCCCGCTCAGCACGGCCACCTGTTGTGCGCCAATCTGTCCCAGCCACAAGGTGCCACCGTGGCCGGCCACGCCGGGGTTTGGGAAACCCGCCAGCTCGCGGTAGGCAATCTGGACGGCGTTGGTGATGTGCCCGGTCAGGCCATCCCAGCCTGAGCCCAGCACCACGGCGATGCCCGGTTGCAGATGCGGGGCGTGCTGGCGAATCGTGTCGATGGTCTTCATGGTGCGTGCTGGCCATCGCCTGGTCTTGCCTTGATGTGGCCTGGCCCAAAGCTCTGCGGCAACAATTGGCTCAGCGTGTGGCGCGGCCCCAGCGCCACCTCATTGGCGCTCAGAACGGGCAAATCAGGCGCGCCGAATTCGCGCAACTTCTGTCGGCAGCCGCCGCAGGGCGTGATCCAGCGGCCCGCACCACCGCTGCCCACCACCAGCACGGCGCGCACTTGCCTGCCGCCCGCCAGCACCATCGCCGCCAGGGCGGCAGCCTCGGCACACAAGCCCTCGGGGTAGGCCGCGTTTTCGACATTGCAGCCGGCGTGGATGCGGCCCTGCTCATCGATCACCGCGGCACCGACGGGGTAGTTGGAATAAGGTGCATAAGCCTGTCCCCGGGCCAGGCGCGCGGCTTGCAACAGGTCTTGCTGCAGGGATTCGGTGAGGGTGAAGGTCGGCATGACCGCACTTTAACGCGAGTCTCAATGGGCTTTGTCAGCTGGCGTTGTGCGCCTGGTGAGGTGGGGCATTTTTCAAATCTGCCAAGGCGTGATCCGCGTCGTCCTGCAAACCCACGCCCGTCAGCTGTTGCCGGCGCGACCTGGCCATCAACTGGTGCAAGGTGCGGGCTGCCGCGTCAATCGACAAGCCAGCGGGCCGGATGTTGGAGATGCAATTGCGCGCCGCATCGTGGGTGCCCACCCTGGGTGCCCAGGTCAGGTAGACGCCCATGCTGTCGGGCGAGCTCAGGCCGGGGCGCTCGCCGATGAGTACCGCCACCATGCTGGCGTTCAAGGCGGCGCCAACTTCGTCGCCGATGGCGACACGGCCTTGTTCCACCACCGTCATGGGCGCCACGCTCCAGTGCTGGGTGTCGGCCTGCAGGCGCTGCAGCATCAGCGCTGCCAGTTCCACCGCATTCTGGTGGATCGCCAGCGAGGACAGGCCATCGACCACCACGAAGGCCACGTCGAAGCCTTGGTGTTCCCCTTGCTGTGCCTGCCACTGCGCCAAAGTTTGCAGCGATGCCGCATCGAGCCGCCGCCCCAGTTCCGGGCGTTGCAGGTAGATGGCGCGGTTGGTGGCCTGGCTGTGCAGCTGCAGCGTCGGCAGCCCCAGGCCTTGCAGGCTGACGCTGACGCCGTTCGCGTCAAACGGCAGGTGCACGGCGTCACGCGCCTGCGCCTGCGCCAGCTGAAATGCCAGGTGCGCGGTAGTGGGCAGGCTGGCGCCAGCGCGCCCCAGAGCGATGCGCGCGTCGGTGAAGTTCTTGAGCGCGTCCCACGGCGTGGGCGTGACGAGGTCGGCGCTCAGTGTGACGGCATGGGCGGAATCGGCCGGATGTTTCACGTTAACTGGCTTGGCTTCAAAGCTGCCCCAAGGAATGAAGGTGGGATGTCATTGCGGGCTCCGACCCGCAATCCATGGATGCCGGATCAGGTCCGGCATGACACATCGTTTTTTCACGTTGACGCGGGTCATCCGTGTGGCCCAGCAAGTTGGGCAATGGCGCTTGAGAAGGCGCCGGGCAGTCGCGTGGTCAGACGTTGAGGTTGGCTGTCAACACCAGCGGCTGTGCCCAGCCCCATTTTTTCCAGCCAAATCTCAAACTCGGGCGCGGCGCG
>JBBINL010000021.1:0-22510 GCA_037443905.1 Burkholderiales bacterium
GCACCATTTCACTGCTTGAAACAGTGTCAGAACGAGTCGAAAAACCTGCCTTCCTGATTGAAGCGCGGGTTTTTTTACGGGGTTTTTCAGGTCAACTTTTCAAGCTGCCAAAGCCATTTTGCCGCCAGGCCTCGAAGACGGTAACCGCCACCGCGTTGGACAGGTTCAGGCTGCGCTGGCCGGGCAGCATCGGCAGTTTGACCATTTGGGGTGGCGCGAATGACTGGCGCATGGCATCGCTCAATCCCCTGGTTTCGGAGCCAAACACCAGGTAGTCACCGGGCATGAAGTGTGCCTCGAACGCATTCTGGCTGGCGCGCGTGGTCAGCGCAAACAGTCTTTCAGGCGGAGGCTGCTCGCTCTCCAGAAAAGCCTGCCAGTCGGCATGGCGCTTGACGGTGGCGTATTCGTGGTAGTCGAGCCCGGCGCGGCGCATGTGCTTGTCGTCCATGGAAAAGCCAAGAGGTTCCACCAGGTGCAGGGTGCAACCAGTGTTGGCCGCCAGCCGGATGACGTTGCCTGTGTTGGGCGGAATTTCAGGTTCAACCAGAACGATATGGAACATCGTTGCATTGTCAGGCAAGATGGCCGGGGTCGTGGCGCGTTGCCCTGCGAGCAGTCTGACCCGCAAGCATTTGCATGCCTATTCAGTGCGCGCAACCACCAGCCCAGTGATGTGCGCGGCCCCGGCGGCCTTGAGCACCCGGGCCGCCGCGTAGAGCGACGCGCCCGTGGTCATCACATCATCCACCAGCACCAGGCGCACACCCTGCAGTTGTGACGCCTTGAGCGGGTCCAAGGCAAAAGAATGGGCCAGGCCGGTCAGCCGCTGCTGGCGCTTGAGGGTGTGTTGCGCGGGGGTATCAGCATTGCGCAGCAGCAGATCAGCTCGGGTTTTGCGGGCATTGAGTTGTTGGGCCAGCAGCAGCGCCTGGTTGTAGCCGCGCAGCTGCAATCTTTGCCTGGACAGCGGTATGGGCAGCAAAAGGTCGGCGCTATCGATCGATGGCTCAACCCAGGGCGTGGCTTTGAGCAGGTCGGCAAAAAATCTGACCAAGGCGGGTTGCTCATGAAACTTGAAGTCGGCCATCAGATGCGCCCATGGAAAGGCGTAGGGCACGGCAGCCAGACACCGGTCCAGTGGTGGCGCTTCTTTCAGGCAGGCGCCGCATTGCAGGCGTCCAGCTGGCAAGGGCATGGCACAGCTGCTGCAGCGAGGTTGCGGTTGGGCAAAATCAGCCACGCACTGGCCGCAGACCGGTTGCGCCGGCCAGCTGTGGCAGACGCGGCACTGGCTGGCCGGTGGGCGCAACACCCCTGAGATCAGGCTGGTGAACATCCAGTCAATATACTCGCATCTCCTTCCTGAATGTGTTATGGCAGAGCAAAACCCTCCCTCCATTGATCCACAGGCCGTGCGGCGCTGGCATAACCGGCCGCTGGCCGAGTCAGCCTGGCTGCACGAAGAAGTGGCGCGCCGTATGCAGGAGCGGCTTGACTGGATCAAGCGCCAGCCGCAAAGCTGGGTGCACTGGGCGCCGCTCAATGGTGGGATGGCCGCCCACGCGTTGTTGCAGCAGCGCTATCCGCAGGCGGCGTGCACGCTGGTCGAGGCCAACCCGAAACGCGCGCGGCATGTTGCGCAGACCCTGACACCGCCGTGGTGGCACGCGCAGCGCTGGCTGCGCGACCGACCTCGGGTGGTCGGGCAGGTGACGCAACCGGCCGAGATGCTGTGGGCCAACATGAGCCTGCACATGTCCGACCAGCCGCAAGCTTTGTTGCAGCAGTGGCATCAGGCTTTGGCGGTGGATGGTTTTCTGATGTTTTCCTGCCTTGGCCCTGATACGCTGAAAGAGTTGCGCCTGCTCTACGAAGCTTTGGGCTGGCCGGCGCCCAGCCATGAGTTCACCGACATGCACGATTGGGGTGACATGCTGGTGGCGACTGGTTTTGCCGAGCCGGTGATGGACATGGAGCGCATCACCCTTACGTTCGAGACACCGCAGCGCGTGTTGCAGGAGTTGCGTGGCCTGGGGCGCAACCTTCATCTGGCGCGCTTTCAGGCCTTGCGCGGGCGCCGCTGGCACAGCCAGTTGCTGCAAGCCATTGAACGCAGTGCCATGCAACTCACATTTGAAGTGGTGTACGGCCACGCCTTCAAGCCAGCTACCAAGCTCGTGGTGCGGGCGCAAAGTGAAATTTCGCTCGACCAGATGCGTGCTGCCCTGGCGCGCGGCAAAGTGACGGGTGCGGCGCGTTCAGCAACACAACCAGCTCTGGATCAGCATGAATGAATTCAGCTTTCGCTGGGCGCTGATGCTGCTGTGCCTGCTCATTTTTGGTCTGTCTTTTGTTGCGCTGCTCTGGGCTGCCTGGCGCCACCATCAGCAGGCTGCTCGGGAGCGGGTCAATTTTCACAGCTCACTGGCGGTCGAGATTGCCTGGACGATCGCGCCCTGCATCATTGTGCTGCTGTTGGTGTGGCCAACGGCAAAAATATTCTGGTCGCCCTAAGTCGGGCGGCTGCGGGCCAGATGATGCCGCTGGCATGGGGTTTCCCCCTGTTGTTTTTGAAAAATTTGTAGGCGATGATCCATTAGAATATATTGATAAATATCAACTAATTGTTCAGTAGTTGATCATCTTCCCCTAGCCAAAGGACAGCGATTTATGCGTAGCTTGTACAGACTTGGTTTGAGTGTTGTGTTGGCCCTGGGGTCAGCCGCCGCTTTGGCCGGTTATGCGTTCAATTTCCCGGAGCCCGTCACGCCCATCGCGCGTGAAACCCTGCACATGCACAACTTGGTGATGGTGGTGATTCTGGTGCTGTTTTTCCTGGTTTTCGGATTGTTGATTTATTCATTCCGCGTGCATCGCAAGGATGCCGGCTACAAGGCTGCCACTTTCAGCGGTCCGGTGGGGCGCAAGCAATGGCTGTGGGTGTTGTCGCCTTTTGCCCTGCTGTTCTTCATTGATTACATCCTGTTTGGTATTCCGGCGTTTCATGCGGTGGTGATGTACGAAGACACCAAGACTGATACCGAGCTGGTCGTCAAGGTCACCGGCAGCCAGTGGCTGTGGCAATACGAGTTTCCGGCCGAAGGAGTCAGCTTCACCAGCCGCCTGATCACGCCGCGGGACCAGATCGACAGCGGTGCCGCCAAGGGTGAGCACTATTTGCTTGAAGTGGACAACCCGCTGGTGCTGCCAGTGGGCAAAAAGATCAGGTTTATCACCACCTCCAATGACGTGATACACAGTTGGTGGGTGCCGGCCTTTGGTGTCAAGCGCGATGCCGTGCCCGGTTTCCTGCGTGAATTCTGGGCCACGGTTGAAAAAACCGGAACTTACCGTGGGCAGTGCTCGGAACTTTGCGGCAAAGAGCATGGCTTCATGCCGGTGGTGGTCAATGTGGTGACCGAAGAGGAATTTGCCAAGTGGCTGGCCAGCAAGAAAACACCAGCTGCGTCCACGGCAGCGGTCGGGGCCGCACCCGGGGCGGTGGTTGCAAAAGCCCAGTAATCCGGCATCATCATTCAGAAATTCAGTAGAAGGAGTTGACAATGGCACACGATATGGCACATGGTTTGCCGGTCAGTGATTCACACGACGGACATTACAAGGGTGGCTGGATTCGCTGGCTGGAAACCACCAACCACAAAGACATCGGGATCATGTACCTGATTTTTGGTTTCACCATGCTGTTCATCGGTGGCGCCATGATTTTGACGGTACGCCTGGAGCTGTTCCAGCCAGGTTTGCAGTTCGTCCAGCCGGAGTTGTTCAACCAGCTCATCACCTTGCACGGGCTCATCATGGTGTTCGGTTTTGCCATGCCCGCTGCCACTGGTCTGGCCAACTACATGCTGCCCATGATGATTGGCGCGCCTGACATGGCACTGCCGCGACTGAACAACTGGGGTTTCTGGATTTTGCCGCCAGCGGCTCTCATGCTCACACTGCCGTTCTTCCTGGGGCTGATGGGGGTTGGCCCGGGCGGAGTCGATACCGGCTGGACACTGTACGCTCCCTTGTCGATCCAGAGCGGCTGGGGCATGGACTTTGCCATTTTTGCCATTCACATGCTGGGTGTGTCGTCCATTCTGGGTTCGATCAACGTGATCGTGACCATCCTGAACATGCGCGCGCCGGGCATGACGATCATGAAAATGCCGCTGTTCGCCCACGGCTTCCTGATGACGGCGGTGTTGCTCATCACCATCATGCCGGTGTTCGCCGGTGGCGTCACCATGGTCCTGATGGATCGTCACTTCGACACCCACTTCTTCAACGCTGCCGGCGGTGGCGACCCGGTGCTGTGGCAACACATCTTCTGGTTCATGGGCCACCCCGAGGTCTATGTGCTGCTGTTGCCGATTGCCGGCGCTTTGCCCCATGTGTTCTCGGCATTTGCGCGCAAGCCGATCTATGGCTACAAGGCGCAGGTCTATTCCTTCTGGGCCATCGCTGGTCTGGGTTTGATCGTCTGGGCGCACCACATGTTCACCAGCGGCATGTCGCTGGGGGGGCAGATTTACTTCATGTACATCACCATGGCCATCTCTTTCCCGCTGGCCGTGTTGTTCTTCTGCTGGATTGCCACCGTCTGGAAGGGCTCGATTTCTTTCGAAACGCCGATGCTGTTCGCACTGGGTTTCCTGGTGCTGTTCGGCTGGGGCGGTCTGACCGGTCTGGCGCTGTCTGACGCTGCCGCTGACCCGCAATACCACAATGCCTATTTTCTGGTGGCGCATTTCCACTATGCCTTTTACCCGTCTGCCGTGATGGGCGCGATGGCGGCGGTGTATTACTGGCTGCCCAAGTGGACTGGCCACATGCTTGACGAGACCATGGGCAAATGGCATTTCTGGGTGGCTGTGGTGGGTTTCAACCTGACCTTCATCCCGCAATTCTTTGTCGGTCTGGCCGGCATGCCGCGCCGTATTCCAGACTACCCTGTGATGTTTGCAGAGTGGAATGCGCTGTCCACCATCGGCGCCTTCATTCTGGGTGCCTCGCATCTGATCTTTGTCTACAACGTCTATAAAACCATCAAGGGCGGTGAAAAAGCGGGTGACAAGGCCTGGGATGGCGCCGAGGGTCTGGAGTGGACCGTGCCCTCACCTGCCCCGTACCACACCTTCGAGACTCCGCCGGTCATCAAATAAGCTGAGCCTGGGACACCGATGAAAACGCCTGAAACGGAAAACAACGGCTTCGACATGGCCGAATGGGAGAAGCGCAAGTCTGGCAACAAGCGTCTGGGCTACATCATTGGCGCCATTGTGTTGGCCATATTTTTGGGTTCCATATGGAAATATCGCCCGTTCTGACAAACACACTCAGCGTGGATCGCCAGCGCAGCAATGTGCGCATGGCGGTAAAGCTTGGTTTTGTGGCACTGTTTTTTGTCGGGTTTGGCTTTGCCATGGTGCCGCTTTACGACGTGATTTGTGCCATCACCGGACTGAATGGCAAAACCAACGAAGTGGCGGCCATCTTGCCAGCCAAAAATACGCAGGTGGACATGTCGCGCTCGGTCAAAGTCGAGTTCCTGAGCCATTCCATGCCGGGCGTCGGCCTGTCGTTCAAGTCCGAGCAGTTTTCCATGCGGGTGCACCCGGGTGAAATTGCGCGCATGAACTACACCATCACCAACACCACTGACCAGGTGTTTGTGGGGCAGGCCATTCCCAGTGTCACGCCAGCCGTTGCAGCCCAGTATTTTGAAAAGCTGGAATGTTTTTGCTTCAGCCAGCAAACCTTTCAGCCCGGTGAAACCCGCACCATGCCGGTGGTGTTCGTGGTGAACCCCGAGATGAGTCGCGATCTGGGAACCGTGACGCTCTCCTACACATTTTTTGAAGCCATCAAGTCTAAAAGCTGACCATCAAGGAAAAAAATGACACAAGCCACCCAACCCGCTTTGCGCGGCCACTATTTTGTGCCGGCGGCCAGCCATTACTCGACGTTCCTGTCGGTTGGCATCTTCATGCTGGCGCTGGGATTCATTTTCAGGCTCAACGGCGCCCCCCCGGGGATCTGGAGCATGCTCATTGGCGTGGCGCTGATCCTGTATGTGGTGATCGGCTGGTTCGGCGAGTTGATCAGTGAAAATCTGCGCGGCGCTTACACCAAATGGGAAGACCGCTCGTACCGCATCGGCATGGTGTGGTTCATCTTTTCTGAGGTGATGTTTTTTGCCTGCTTCTTTGGCGCGCTGTATTACATTCGCCAGATCGCCATACCCGAGTTGGGCGGTTATGAATCGACGCTGACGCCTTACCAGCAATTCACCAGTGTCTGGCCCAGCGCCGGGCCAATGGGTGACCCATTCACGCCGATGAAAGCCTGGGGTATTCCGGCGGTCAACACCCTGTTGCTGCTGACGTCGGGCGCCACGCTCACCTGGGCCCATTGGGGCCTGATCAAGGGCAAGCGGGGCCAGCTCACCCTGGGCCTGGCCTTGACCGTGGCGCTGGGCATGACCTTCATGGGATTTCAGGTGTTTGAATACGCCCACGCGTATTCCGAGATGGGCCTGACCCTGGGCGCTGGCGTGTACGGCGCCACCTTTTACATCCTGACCGGTTTCCACGGCCTGCACGTCACCCTGGGCACCATCATGCTGATCGTCATGCTCGGGCGCGGCATGAAGGGCCACTTTTCGGAGCACAACCACTTTGCCTTTGAAGCGGTCGCCTGGTACTGGCACTTTGTCGATGTGGTCTGGCTGATCCTGTTCGTGTTTGTCTACATTCTTTGAGCCGGATCGTCGACGCGCTGTTTCAGTGATTTCCCCGTTCTCGCGGGGATCAGGCCTCACCCCCGTCCGGGGATCAGACCAAAATAAAAGCTGGCCACCAGGGCCATGAACAAGGCAATGGACAAACTGATCCGAACGGTCAGCGCTTGAACCACCATTTTGCGTTTGCCAGGATCGTCGTTTTTGAACAGCAGGGCAAGGGCACTGAAAAGGCTCACCAGAATCAGTGCCAAAGTTGCAAGAATTAAAATTTTTGCCAGCATCACAGTCTCACATGAAAGTTTGACTGCATTATGCTGTCTTACCATCGGTTCATGCTTCTCAATCGATTTCAATTCCGCTTGATTCCCACAGTGGCGATGCTGCTGTGTCTGGCCGTGTTTGTCTACCTTGGGCTATGGCAGGCCGGCAAAGGCGACCGGCTGGCCGCCGAACTGGCACAGCGCGCGTTGCGCAGCCAATGGGGGCCGGCTGCGGTCACTGGTCAGTTGCTCGATGCGCAAGCCGCGCAGGACGCCACCTTCACCGTGGTTGGCACCTACGACGCGCAGCATCAGATCTTTCTGGACAACCGGCAGGAAAATGACCAGCCCGGCGTTCATGTCATCACCCCGTTGCAGATCGAGGGCAGCCAGACCCGGATTTTGATCAACCGTGGCTGGGTCGGCTGGACGCAGGGACGCTCGGTGTTGCCAGTGGTGTCCACCCCCGAAGGCCGGGTGCAAATCACCGGCGTGGCAAGCGTTCCCTCAGGCAAAAAGTTCTTTTTGATGCCGGATCACCCGGAGGCTCAACCCAGGTTATGGTCGCGCATGGATCTGGATCGCTTCGCGAAATTGATCGGCCAACCGCTACAGCCGGTGGTGTTGCTACAAACCGGCGGCGATGCCCCCGACACGCTGGTACGGCATTGGGCGCTGCCCGAGGACCGCGTGGGCATGCACCGCGGCTACGCCTTTCAGTGGTTCGGGATGGCGCTGGCCTTGCTGCTGTTTTACGGCTACGCCATGATGCGCAAAGGTGACTCCGCATGAGCCTGCCATCATCCGATGAAGCTCTGGGCCTGGTGGTGCACTCGCTGCCGACGCCGGGTGCCGATGCCAGTTCTGCCCTGAGCGGGCGTTTGAAATTGCTGGGGATTTTGCTGGCCTGTTCGCTGCCCGTGCTGGTGGCTTACTTTGTGTTTTACGTGGTGCGACCGCATGGTGAAGCCGGTTTTGGCGAACTGATCACCCCGGTGCACCCGGTACCGCAGGCACAGGCCCTGGATCTGGACGGCACACCGGTGCTGCTGCCTTCGCTCAAGGCGCAGTGGCTGCTGATCAAGGTGGATGGCGGCGCGTGTGTCAAGGACTGTCAAAAGCAGCTCACCGTGTTGCGTCAGTTTCGCCTGATGCTGGGCAAGGACATGGATCGCCTGGACTGGCTCTGGCTGATCAATGATCAGGCGCCGGTCGACGCCAGGCTGGTGGCCAGCCTCCGGCACGACAGCGCCACCGTGCTGCGTGTCGATGCTGCCACCCTGGCCGATTGGCTGCCCGCGCCCGCTGGCAAATTGCAGCGGGATTTCATTTACGTGGTGGACCCGATGGGCAACGCCATGATGCGATTCCCGGCGCAGCTCGACAGTGCCGCTGCTGCCAAGGCCAAGCGTGACATGGAGCACCTGCTGCGCGCCTCGTTGACCTGGGACGCCCCGGGTCGCTGAAGCGATCCTTTGACGCTTGCCACCATGAACGCGCAACCGCTCTATGACCTGACGCCGCTGGCCAGCCTGCTGGCGCTGGGCGCGCTGCTGGCTTTGGGGCCACTGGCCTGGGTCCATTGGCGCAACCGCCATGGTGCGCCGTTGCAACGGGCCCAGGCGCTGCGTTTGTTCACCCTGTTCCTGACCTTTGATTTGATTCTGTTCGGTGCCTTTACCCGGCTTACCGACTCGGGGCTGGGCTGCCCGGACTGGCCGGGATGCTACGGCAATACCTCGCCGCTGGGCGCCCACCACGCCATCAGCGCCGCACAAGAGGCCATGCCAAGCGGGCCGGTGACCCGGGCCAAAGCCTGGATCGAAATGATCCATCGCTATCTGGCCACCGGTGTTGGCGCCTTGATTGTGGTCATGACGCTGAGCGACTGGCTGCATTGGCGTGCCAGTGCACGTTCAGGCGTGACCCGGCGCCAGCGCGTACTGTCGCCATGGTGGGCGACATTCACCTTGTGCTGGGTTGGCTTGCAGGGGGCGTTTGGCGCCTGGACGGTCACCATGAAACTGTTCCCGGCCATCGTCACGCTGCATCTGGCGGGCGCACTGGTGCTGCTGGCGCTGCTGGCCGTGCAGGTGGTGCGTGGCAGTCCCGCCACAGTGCCATTGGCGCTGTCGCGGCCCATGCGTCGCTGGGTGGCGTTGGTGTTTGGTTTGCTGGTGCTGCAAATCCTGCTGGGTGGCTGGGTCAGCACCAATTACGCGGTGCTGGCCTGTGGCGATTTTCCGCAGTGCCAGAACCGCTGGTGGCCTGACATGAATTTTCAGCAGGGCTTTGAGCTTTGGCGGCACCTGGGCGTCACCGGCACCGGCGAACCCATCAGTTTTGCCGCACTGACCGCCATACATTACGTGCACCGGCTGATGGCATACGCTGTGCTCACCGTGCTGGCGCTGTTGGCCTGGCAACTGAATCGGCGCGCAGGCTGGCGCGCCCACAGCCGCGTGCTGGCGGTGCTGGTAGGACTGCAATTGGCCAGTGGAATGAGCAATGTGGTGTTCGACTGGCCACTGCTGGCGGCACTGTTGCACACCGGGGGCTCGGCTGCGCTGGTGCTGACGCTGACCTGGATTGGTGCCAGCATGGCTTCTCTGGCGCACACCCACGCAGCCAGTGGGCCGGGTGTGCGTTCTGCCCCGGCCGGGGCGCAGTCTGAGCCTGGAGCGCTGGCGTGAGCACCCTGGCGCGAGCACCCGCCACGTCGGTTATTGCGCAGTATTACGCGCTGACCAAGCCGCGTGTGATCCAGCTGATTGTGTTTTGCGCATTGATCGGCATGGTGCTGGCGGTGCCTGGCGTGCCGTCCTGGCGCGAGGTGGGCGTGGCCGCCATGGCTTGCCTGGGCATCTGGCTGGTGGCGGGCGCAGCTGCCGCATTCAATTGCATCATCGAAAAAACCATTGACGCCAAGATGAAGCGCACCGCCTGGCGACCCACCGCCAAGGGTGAACTCGACGACTCGCAAACGCTGCTGTTTTCAGCCGCCTTGTGTGCGGCAGGCTCTGCACTGCTGTACTTTGCCGTGAACCCGCTCACCATGTGGCTGACCTTTGCCACCTTCATTGGCTATGCGGTGATTTACACGGTCATCTTGAAACCCCTGACGCCGCAAAACATAGTCATCGGAGGCGCTTCCGGCGCCATGCCGCCGGTGCTGGGTTGGGCCGCCATGGCGGACAATGTGGGGCCGGAGGCGTTGATCCTGTTTCTGATCATTTTTCTTTGGACGCCGCCGCATTTCTGGGCGCTGGCGCTGTACCGCGTGGAGGATTACCGCAAGTCGGGCCTGCCGATGCTGCCGGTCACGCATGGCAACGAATTCACCCAGTTGATGGTGCTGCTGTACACCTTCATATTGCTGGCGGCCTGCATGCTGCCTTTCATCTATGGCATGAGTTCCTGGCTGTATCTGGTCGCTGCGGTGGTGCTCAACGCCGGATTCATCCTGCATGCGTGGTGGTTGTGGCGCGACTATTCCGATCTGCTGGCGCGCAAGACCTTCCGTTTTTCGCTGATTCATCTGAGCCTCTTGTTTGCCGCGCTGCTGATCGACCATTACGTGTGACAGGACTGGCTTCGCACTGGCACGGTTTATCATCGAGCGCATGAACAGACGAATCGCCCTGAAATCCATGGCGGCTTGCGCCATGCTGGCCGCAGGCGCCACGGTCTTGCTGGCCTGCGCACCGAATGCACCCAAATTCACTGCCATTGACATCACCGGTGCGGATTACGCCAAAGGTTTTGCCCTGACCGACCACCATGGCCAGTTGCGCACACTCAAGGATTTTCAGGGCAAGATTGTCATGATGTTCTTCGGCTACACCCAGTGCCCTGACGTCTGTCCGACCTCGATGGCCGAGATGGCCCAGATCAGGCAATTGCTGGGCAAGGATGGCGATCGCATCCAGTGCCTGTTCGTCACAGTGGACCCCGAGCGCGACACGCCCGAAATGCTCAAGGAGTACATGGCCGCCTTCGACCCGACTTTTCTGGCGCTGGTGCCCAAGCCGGAGCAACTGGCCGCACTGGCCAAGGACTACAAGGTCTATTACAAGAAAGTGGAGGGGCCGACACCCACCAGCTACACCATGGATCACACCGCGGGAAGCTATGTTTATGACACCAGCGGCAAGTTGCGCCTGTTCACCCGCTATGGCACCAAGCCCGATTTGACGGCGGCCGACATCAGGCAATTGCTCGCGCAGTCTTCCTAGCAGCACCACTGCCGCGCAGCTAACATGCTGGCATGACTTCTTTTCCACTGGAATTCATGCTGCCATTGGCACGGGACCTCTGGCCAGTTCTGGTGTCCTTGTTTCACCTGGCGTGCGCCAGTGCGGTCACGGTGCATGCCTTGCTCAACAAGCGGGAAGTGCACACGGCCATCGGCTGGATTGCACTGGCCTGGCTGGCACCGGTGATAGGCGCTTTGCTGTACCTGATGCTGGGTGTCAACCGTATCCAGCGCGCCGGCGCAGCGCTGGGTCTGAATGACAACTGGCACGGTCAGGGCTGCAATCTGGCGAGTGCCTATGAGCCCAATGGTCCCTTATTGCCAGAACTCGCTGGACTTAATCGGCTCGCTTGCGAGGTCACCGACCGCAACTTGCTGGGCGGCAATGCGGTGACACCCCTGGTTCAGGGGGATGAAGCCTTTCCGGCCATGCTGGCGGCGATCGAGGGCGCGCGCCACTCGGTGACGCTGTTGAGCTACATTTTCAACGACGATGTGGCCGGGCGCCCTTTTCTGGAGGCGCTGGTACGTGCGCTGGGGCGCGGGGTGCAGGTGCGGGTGCTTATTGACGCCGTGGGTGCGCGCTACAGCCGTGTCAGCATGGTCAGGCGCTTGAGCCAGGCGGGCGTGCCGGTGGCGGCATTTCTGCCGCCGCGTCTGACCCGGTTGCTGGCGCAGGCCAATTTGCGCAACCATCGCAAGATCATGGTGGTCGATGGCACGCTGGGGTTTACCGGCGGCATGAACATCAGCGCCAGTCATTGGCTTGCAAAAAAGCCGCCAAAAGCGTTTCAGTGCCTCCATTTTGCCGTGCGCGGTCCGGTGGTGACCGACCTGCAGCGCACCTTTGCCACCGACTGGGGCTTTACCACCGGCGAGACCCTCCAGGGTCGACCGTGGTTTGCCGACAACCCGCCGTGCGGGCCCGTGTTGGCGCGCGGTGTTTCGGATGGCCCGGATGCCGACATCGACCATATGCGGCTGGTCATGCTGGGGGCGCTGGCCACGGCAAGGCAGCGGGTGCGCATTGTCACGCCTTATTTTTTGCCGGACAAGGTGTTGCTCACCACGCTGCAGGTGACAGCCCTGCGCGGTGTCGTGGTCGACATCGTGCTGCCCGGGCGCAGCAATCTGCCCTTTTTCGACTGGGCCATGCGGCCGCAGTTTGCCGATCTGGTAGCCAGCGGTTGCCGGGTGCATCTGACCGGGCCTGCGTTCGACCACACCAAACTGTTTCTGGTGGATGACGCCTGGTCGCTGATCGGCTCCACCAATTGGGACGCGCGCAGCCTGCGACTGAACTTCGAGTACAACCTCGAATGCCACGATGCCAGCCTGGTGCAGCAGCTCGACCGGCTGGTTGACGCGCGTATCGAGCGCGCGCATCGGCTCACAGCGGCTGAACTGGCAGGCCAGTCCATGACGCAGCGCCTGCGCGACCGGCTGGTGTGGCTGCTGTCGCCCTATCTCTGACGCACCGGCGGCCACCCGCAACCCATGAAAATCTTGTGTGATCAGCGCATGACGCTGAGCCTGCGCAGCCTTGGCTGAGGTAAAGTGACGGTATTGAATTGCTTGTTCCAGCCCGTGGTCTGGACATAACCCAGGAGAAAATCATGCAAATCCAAGTCAATACCGATGACCACATCCAGGGCGGTGAATCGCTCGCGAGATGGGTGCGCGATGAAGCGGGCAACCGGCTCAACCGTTTGAATGAATACGTCACCCGTCTGGAAGTATTTCTGACCGATGTGGATGGTGCCAAATCGGGGGTCAGGGACAAACGCTGTCGCCTGGAGGCTCGCGTGGCCAGCCGCAAACCAGTCACGGTGACCGCCGATGCCGACAAAATGGGTGCTGCCCTGATTGATGCCCTTGAAAAACTGATCCGCGCTGTGGAAACCGATCTGGGTCGTGTCAAGGACCGCAACGGTCGCGACTCGATTCGCGACGCGCAAGACCAGGCGTAAGCTGCAGCAGCGGCTGATTCAGACAGTGTGAACCGGCTTCGGCGTCTCTTGCGGCTCAGCAGTCTGGGCTTCAACCACAGCTTCTGCCTCATCCGCTTGCAGGCTGTCGCCTGACCAGCGCAGTGCCTTGGCGCTGATCGGCGGCCCCACTGTCTCGAGCACGGCCACCGCGGCCAGAATGACCGAACTGACCACAGCGCCCTGCATTTCAAACAGCGTCAGGGTGGTGTTGGCCAGGCCAATGGCCAGTCCGGCCATGGGAATGAGCAGCAAGCCAGTGGTGGCCGCCTGCCGATGGGTCGCGCCAAACAGCTTGACTGTGGCTCCCACGCCAATCCATTTGGCCAGCGAGCGGCCCAGCACCAGCACCAGCGCCGCAGGCGCGTACTGGATCATCTCGGACAGATGCAGGTTGGCGCCCGCGTAGACGAACAGGGCGATAAAAAACAGCTCGAAGGCCGGGCCGAATTCAAGGTTGGCGATCAGTTCGGCGCGCTCGATGCTGCGCACCACAATGCCCAGCACCAACGGGGCAAAAAGCGTAGAGAGCTTGAGTGTCAGCGCCACGCCCAGCGTGAACGTCACCGCGCCCACCACCAGCGCCAGGTGGTACTGGTGCGCCTGCTTGGTCTTGCGCGCGGCCATGTGCAGCGCCATGCCCATGCTGCCGCCAAGCAAGGCAGAACCCAGCAATTGGTAAACGGGACCGCCCAGGATGGTGACCATGGGCGCTTGGGCATTGTTGTACAGCAGCGGCAGTAGCGCGCTGAAGATCAGGAAGGCCAGCACATTGTTGAGTGCCACCAGGCTTTTGGCGCGCTCGGTCACCGGGCCGCTGGCGCCGAGCTCGTTGGCCACGTGAATCAGCACCGCAGGCGATGACGACACGGCAATGGCGGCAATCACGGCCGCCGCCAGGCCGTGCAAGCCCATCAGGTCCATGCCGAAAAACACCACACCGAAGGTCAGCGTGCTCTCCACCAGCGAGATGATCAGCAGGCTGCGGTCGCGCATCAGATGCTTGATGTCCAGCGACAGGCCCAGGCGGTACAGGATCAGGCCCAGCGCCACGTCGACGATGATGCGCGACTCGGCCAGCGCCGCGTGGTCCACCAGGCCCAGCACATTGGGCCCGGCTATCACTCCCACCAGCATGAAGCCGGTGATGCTCGGCAGCCACGGCCAGCGGTGCGCCACATAGCCGCCCAGCGCGCCGCAAAACAGTAAAAAGCCAAAATAAAACAGGGTGTTCGAAGCCAGCGGCCAGTCGGGCAAAAAATCCATGGTGCGATCAAAAAGTGCGAGGAGTCGGATCTTGCATGCGGCTGCAATGTGGCCAGTATCGCATCCCGGCCAACAGCCACAGCACCCGGGCCGGGATCACTGGTTGGTCACGCCCAGCGTCTTGATGATGCCGCCAAACAGCACGGTATCGGCCTGGATGCGTTTGGCCAGCCCTTCAGGGGACGAGCCAATCACCTGCCAGCCCTGGGTAAACAGCTTTTGCCGTATTTCTGGTGAACGGACAATGTCAGCCACCAAAGCGCCCAGCCTGGCCACCAGCGCGGGTGGCATCGACTTTGGGGCGGCCACCGCGTTCCAGATTTCGAGGTTGAAGTCAGGCACGCCCACTTCAGCCATGCTGGGCAGTTCAGGCACCAGCGGGCTGCGGCCGCTGGACGTGACGCCAATGGCGTGCAGTTTGTCGGCCTTGACCTGGGCCATGGCCAGCCCTGGAGGCAACATCGAGAGTTGCAACTGGCCGCCGATCATGGCCGTGGCCACCTGGGCGTAGCCGGGGTAGGGCACATGCACCGCCCGGGTGCCGGTTTTGCTCTGGAACAATGCCATGCCGATGTGACCCACGGTGCCGACACCGGGCGAGCCGTAGTTCCAGCCATTGCCGGCTTGCCTGGCTGCGGCCAGAAAAGCCTGTGCATCGGCGCCGGGTGCGGTTTTGGGTGCCATCAGCACCAGCGGTGAGACCGCCACCAGGCTGACCGGCTGTAAATCCTTGAGCGGGTCATAGGGCAGCTTGGGGTTGAGGAGTTTGGCTGTGGTCAGGTTGCCGTTGATCATCAGGCCAATGGTGTGATGATCGGTGGCCTGGGCCACGTAGGCGGCGCCGATGTTGCCACCGGCGCCGACCTTGTTTTCAACAATCACTGGTTGGCCCAGAGCCTTGGACAGCGGCTCGGCCAGCGTGCGCGCCGTCAGGTCGGGCGACGACCCAGCTGGGAAGCCGACGATGATGCGAAGCGGCTTGCTCGGCCAGTCCGGTGTCTGGGCGGCGGTTTGCGCGCTTGCCGATGGCGGCAGGGTACAGGCTGCGATGGCAGCAAGTGAAAATGTGATCAGTTGTCGGCGCATGGAGTCTCCTGGAAAAATCGCCCTGAAACCGGGGCAGTCAGGGCGATTTTGGCCCAAAGGCCGGCGTGGGTCAGCGGGCTATGCCGCAGGTCAGGCAAACTCGACGAGCGACTTCTTCATTTTTTTCATCGCTGCCACCTCGATCTGGCGAATGCGCTCGGCGCTGACACCATACACCGCCGCCAGATCATGCAGCGTCATGCCGCCCGAGTTGTCGTCGTTCACCTTCAGCCAGCGTTCTTCCACAATGTGACGGCTGCGCGCGTCCAGCGTGTCAAGTGCCCGGGCAATGCCGTCGCTGGCCAGCTCGTCACGGTGCTGCGCTTCCAGCATGGCGGTGGGTTCATGTGCGACATCAGTCAGGTAGGCAATCGGGCCAAACGCGTCTTCGCCATCGTCAGAGGGGCTGGGGTCCAGCAGAACGTCACCGCCGGCCAGGCGTGATTCCATTTCGATCACTTCTTCGCGCTTGACGTGCAGCTCGGCCGCCATGGCATCGATCTGACCCTGGCTCAGGGTGTTTCGGTGCGTGTCCAGCTCAGCGGCGGCATCATCGCCCTGGTAGCGCTGCCTGATCGATCGCAGGTTGAAAAACAGCTTGCGCTGGGCTTTGGTGGTGGCGACCTTGACGATGCGCCAGTTTTTCAGGATGTACTCATGGATTTCGGCTTTGATCCAGTGCATCGCGTAGCTCACCAGCCGCACGCCCTGATCCGGATCAAAGCGCTTGACGGCTTTCATCAGCCCCACATTGCCTTCCTGGATCAGGTCGCCATGCGGCAGGCCATAGCCCAGATATTGGCGCGCAATGGACACCACCAGACGCAGGTGCGACAGCACCAGCCGCCCGGCGGCTTCGAGGTCATTGTTCTGGCGCAGTTTGTGCGCGTAAGTTTGTTCTTCTTCCAGCGTCAGCATGGGCATGCGGTTGACCGCCGAGATGTAGGCATCCAGATTGCCCAGTGCGGGCACCACCGCCCATGGGTTCGCCAGGGTAAGAGGGTTGGCAGAAACGCCAGCGTCGACAGACATGCCAGTACTCCTTGTTGCTTCAGGCTGCAATATTAGCACTCTGTTGGATCGAGTGCCAAAGGATAAGTTCAATGCAGCGCACTGTTGTTGATTGTTGTCATGGCATATCGATATTTTTTGGGCCTTGCACGGCAATGGTGGTGCCTTGGACATAATGGCAGTCTGGCGAATTTGGGCTGTGTCGTTGCGCGGTCCTGATATTTGAAATGCTGGGTTCTATGTGTCAACTTCTGGGAATGAACAGCCACTTGCCGGCCAGCCTGACGCTGAGTTTCACCGGTTTTTCGCAGCGCGGCGGCTGCACCGACCATCATGGCGACGGCTGGGGCATCGCCTTTTTTGAGAGCGACTGCATCACGCCCGGCAAGGGCATTCGTCATTTTGTCGACAAGTCCAGCGCAGCCTCATCGCCCATTGCGCAAATGCTCAAAAGCTACCCGATCAAGAGTCACAACGTGGTGGCGCATGTGCGCAAGGCCACCGTTGGTCAGGTGACGCTGGAAAACTGCCACCCCTTTGTGCGCGAGTTGTGGGGTCGCAACTGGGTCTTTGCCCACAATGGCGACCTCAAAAATTACGCGCCAAAATTGCATGGCAGCTTTCACCCGGTGGGCACGACCGACAGCGAACTGGCCTTTTGCTGGCTCATGCAGGAGCTCGCCAAATCGCACGCCGATGTGCCTTCGGTGCGCGAACTGACCTGTACTCTGCGTGAACTGGTTCCCGTGATCGCCAGCCACGGCACCTTCAATTTCTTGCTCAGCAACGGCCAGGCGCTGTGGGCCCATGCCACCACCAGACTGCATTACGTGTTGCGCGAACACCCGTTTCATCGGGTGCACTTGAAAGACGAGGATGTCTGCGTCAATCTGGCCGAGCTCAACAGCCCGCAAGACCGTCTGGTGGTTGTGGTGACCGAACCCCTGACCACCGATGAAGACTGGCTGGCGATTCCGCCCGGGGAACTCATGGTGTTCGTCGATGGCGCTTTGTCGGATTGCCGCACGAGGGATAAGGCCGTCCCGGTTTGAAGGATGCTGCCCCAGCCTCAGGGGGTTTGAGACCCCGGCGCTGCGCCAGGCTCTGAGACAATGCCATCGTGCTGCAGATCTTTGTCATTACCTTTCCTTTTTTTGCTTTGGTCCTGTGTGGCTACCTGGCCGCACGCCGGCGCATGCTGCCGCTCGAGGCCATTGCGGGTCTGAATGGCTTTGTGCTGTTCTTTGCGCTGCCGTGCATGCTGTACCGGTTTGGCGCCAATACGCCGATCGGGGATTTGCTCGATGCAGGTGTTTTTGCCACCTGGCTGCTGTGCGCCCTGATCACGGTCGGCTTCACCGTGGCGGTGAGCCTGAACGCGCGCATCGGCTGGAATGACGCGTCTTTTGGTGCCCTGGTGGCGGCCTTTCCCAATTCGGGCTTCATGGGCGTGCCGCTGCTGGTGGCCATTTTGGGTGCGGCATCGGCAGGCCCGGTGATCTTGACCATGGTGATCGACATGATCGTGACCACCTCGCTGTGCATCGCGCTGTCGCGCCTCGACGGTGCCGATGAGCATGGTGCGGCCAAGGCCTTCAGAAAAGCCCTCAAGGGCGTGCTGGCCAACCCCTTGCCCTGGGCGATTTTTCTGGGTGCCCTGGTGTCGGTGCTTGGCTGGCAGCTGCCCCAGCCAGTGGCGCAAACGGTTGGCCTGCTGGCGGACGCGGCTTCTCCGGTGGCGCTGTTCACCATTGGCGCGGTGCTGGCGCGCGCGCAAATGCTCGCCAGGTCGGGTCACGCCACGGCGCCCCTGCTGCGCGACTATGTGCCGGTGGCGCTGTTCAAGCTGTTTTTGCATCCGCTGCTGGTGTTGCTTGTGGGGGCCGGTCTGATCAGCCAGGGCATGTCGCTGTCAAGCTTTGCCCTGACGGTGATGGTGCTGACGGCGGCCTTGCCGAGTGCCAGCAATGTGTCGCTGCTGGCCGAGCGCTTTGGCGCCGACAACGGGCGCATTGCCCGCATCATTCTGGTCTCGACGGCGGCTGCTTTCGTGACGTTTTCACTCACCGTTGCCCTGATGGTCTAACCGCGCGGCGCGCAAGCTTGCCCCCTGGTTTCTTCGATTTTTGATCTAAATCAACACACCATTTTCACAGGGGCGTTTAATCGGCGCTGGTGATTTTTCTTGCCTGAATTGTTTTCCCTTCCCCTCGTTATTTGAAAGAACGCAATGTCTGACTGGTTTTCTTATACCGTCTTTACCGTGGTGGTGGTGCTTGCCAGCACTGCCTTGTTTTTCTTTACCCTGACGCGCGGCGCTCTGCTCATGCGCGGGGTCATGGGCCGGCTCTCGCACGATGCTTCGCATGTCTATCCGATCTACTCCAACATGCGGCTGATTCGCCTGATCGACTGGCAGCCGATCATTTCAGCGATTTTGCTGTTCCAGTACAGCAAGCTGGTGTCCATCATCGTGCGTGGCCTGAATCGCGACAAGCTCAAAGGCAAGCAGGTGCTGATTACCTCCTGCGCCTTTGGCAACGTCATGCCGCGTGTGGCGCAGGCGGCCATTGACTCAGGGGCGAGCAAGGTGCTGGTGGCCGACATCATCCAGAACGAGCTGGACCATGCCGAGCGCAAGCTGACCGTGCACGCCGGCAAAACCGCTTACTCGCAGGACAACGCGATTGCCATGAAGCAGGCCGACAGTTCGGTCAGCGCCAACGTCATGTTTTTCCTGCTGCACGAGTTGCCCAACCATCTCAAGATCGAGGCGCTCAACGAAGCCATGCGGGTGCTCGAGCCGGGCGGCAAATTGTACCTGGGAGAATTCCACAAACCCCGCCCCTGGGTGCTGCGTGCGCTGAGCTGGACCTACTTCAAGGTGTTTGAACCTTTTGGCCTGGCGTTGTGGAGCACGCATGACCCGGTGCAGCAACTGCAGACCATGCCCGGCGTGACCTGCGAGCGCCACACCGTATTTTTCGACAATTTCCAGGTGATCGTGGCGACCAAAGCCGCCGCCTGAACAGGTCGCCTGAACTCCCTCCGACATTGCCGTTGCGGCTGGCCCGCTCAGATGTTGAGCGGGTCCACATCGATGGCCCAACGCATCACACCCCTGCATTCGGGCAGCAGGCGCGTGCTGTGCAGCACCGTCTGCCAGGCACTCAAAAACCGCTGCAATGCCATGCGTGACGGGCTCTCCACCAGCATTTGCGCACGCTCGATGTTGGCGATGCGGGCGATACTCATCGGCACCGCCGGGTAGAGCGTGAGTTGCGTCAGCAGGGCCGCGGTCTCTGGCTGACCGGCTGCAACTTTGCTGGCCAGATTCAGGAATCCTTGCGCAGTTTCCTGGCTGCCGGCTTCGGCGCGCACCAGCGCCTGAAAGCTGAACGGTGGCATGCCGGCTTGCTCGCGCTCTTTCAATTGCGATGCGGCAAAGGCGGGGTAATCGTGCTGTTTCAGCGCCTCATACAAAGGATGTGTGGGGTGGTGGGTCTGCAGCCACATTTCACTCTGACTGGCCACCGTCGCATCGCGACCGGCCCGGCCAGCTGCCTGCATCAGCAGGCCAAACAGCCGCTCGGGCGCGCGAAAATCGCTCGAAAACAGCGCGTTGTCGGGGTTGACGGCCGCCACCAGTGTGATGCGACGAAAGTCGTGCCCCTTGGCAATCATCTGGGTGCCGACCAGCACGTCGACGTCACCATGGTGCACCTGCGCCAGTTGTGCTTCGAGATCGCCCTTGTGGCGTGTGGTGTCGGCATCGATGCGCACAATGCGCACCGGCTGGCCGTCAGGCCGGCGCGTGTCAGCCAGCAGCTCGGCCAGATGTTCTTCGAGCCGCTCGGTGCCGCGCCCGAGCGGCGCAATGTCTGGGTTGCCGCAGGCGGGACAGGCGCGCGGTACCCTTTCGGTCAGGCCGCAGTGGTGGCAGCGCAGGGTGCGGTCAGTTTTGTGGAACACGCGGTAAGCGCTGCATTGCGGACACTCGCTTTTCCAGTCGCAGTCGGTGCATTGCAGCACCGGGGCGTAGCCGCGCCGGTTCAGGAACACCATGCTTTGCTCGCCGCGGGCGATGCGCTGCGCGATGGCGGCCAGCAGGGGCGGCGAGATGATGCATGACCTGGGTTGGTGGTTCATGTCGACCCGCGTTACCCGCGGCAACTGGCCGCTGCCGATGCGGCTCGGCATGGCCAGCCGCAGGTAACGCCCGCCGTCTGCGGCTGCCCGGCTGTGGTGCCAGCTTTCCAGCGATGGCGTGGCTGAACCCAGCAGCACCTTGGCGCCTTCCAGACGGCCGCGGTATATGGCCAGATCGCGGGCCGAATAGCGCGCTCCCTCGCCACTTTTGTAACTGGGGTCATGCTCTTCGTCGACGATGATGAGCTTGAGATGCGGCATCGAGGCAAACACGGCCATGCGCGTGCCCAGCACGATGCGGGCGGCGCCACTGTGAGCCGCCAGCCAGCTGTAGAGGCGCTGCGCCGGTGTCATGCCGCTGTGCATCGATACCACAGCATCGACGCCATACAACGCGCCAAAGCGTGCCCTGAAGCGGTCTTCGAGCTGTGGTGTCAGGTTGATCTCGGGCACCATCAGCAGTGCTTGCGCATCGGCTGAACCGGCCAGCAGCTCGGCTGTGCATTGCATGAACACTTCGGTTTTGCCGCTGCCGGTGGCGCCAAACAGCAAAAATGGCCCGGGATTGCGCCTGAATTCGCGCATCACCTGCTGCTGCTCGGCGCTGAGCTCGACAGGATGGATGGCGCTGTGGCCAAGGTCGTCTGGCTTTGGCCAAGCGACCTTGGGACGCTCCAAAGCCTCTGCTGCTGCCCGGCCCATTTTTTTCAGCTTGCGGGACAGCTGCACGCTGCTCAGGTCGCGCAGCTGCGGCGGCAGGGCGGCCAGTGCCACTTCACCCGTCGTGCGCTGGTAGTAGCTGGCGGCAAAGCTGATCAGGGTGCGCCAACTTGCCTTCAGGGGGGCAAGCGTATCGAGCACGGCGGCGATCGGTCTCAATTTGGCGGGATCGAGCGCCGCATCAGACGACTTGGCCGGGCCATCATCCCATACCACGCCGAGCAACTCGCGCTGGCCCAGGGGCACCCGCACCAGTGTGCCTGGCGGCAAGGCTGCATCACTCGAATAGGTCAATGCTGCGGCCATCTGGCTGTAGACCGGGGTGTGAACCAGCACTTGGTTCAGGTGGGCCAAAGGCGTTGATGGTTGTGGCATATTGTTCAAGTGAACTTTTGGAAATGTCCTTAAGTGCTTGATTTTGAGTGATTTTAAAAGTCATCCAAATGTTCTGTGGATAACTTTGTTGATAACGGGTCAACATGGCCTGTGAGGCCTTGAAAATCAAGGATTCGCTTAGCCTGCACAGAAAAAAGGCAATTTTAAAAACTCATACAAATCAATGGCTTGCAGTCACTACGGCTTTTGTAGCGAGGGCGTCGAGAACATCAGGCTTTGCTGCGTTGCATCAACAATTTTGTGCATAAGTGACAAATTTTTTTGCTCATTCAGGCTAAAAAAAGTTGGAAAAGGCTGAAAAAAGTGCTAGTGCATTGTTGCACGCCATCCAGCCATGACGTTCACAGGATCAGATCCTCGTGTCAACAGGCGCCACGCATCTGGCGCGAGTGGTTGTGCACGGCTTGAACCAATGCAGCCACATGCTCAACCGGGGTATGCTGGCTGATGCCATGCCCCAAATTGAAAATGTGGGTCGGGCCAGTGCTGTCGCCGGTGTGCGGGGTGCCAAAGGCATTGAGCACCTTGACCGCTTCGGCCTCTATTTGCGCCGGCGGCGCAAACAGCACGTTCGGGTCCAGGTTGCCCTGGATCGCCTTGCTGGCGCCGACGATGGCGCGCGCCTTGG
>JBBINL010000022.1:0-22236 GCA_037443905.1 Burkholderiales bacterium
ATGCACCTGGGCGAGCCGTTCAAGACCGCAGCCACCGGCCATGTTGGCGACCAGCAGGTGCCGATGCCGCATTTTGGTCTGGTGCTGGCGCTGCCCGACTGGCTAGCCCTGGCCCAGCGCCTTACCGACGCCCGGGTGAACTTCATCCTGCCACCACAATTGCGCTTTGCCGGGCAGCCGGGCGAGCAGTGGACGATGTTCTTCTGTGACCCTTTCGGCAACCCGATCGAGATCAAAGGCTTTGCTTCGCTCGAAACGCTGTACGCCACCTGACTACAAAGCAGTCTTTTCACCCAGGCGCCGCAGTGCGCTGGTTCGCCGCGCTTCATCCTGCGCCTTGTCCTCGATACTCTGGCGCACGAACTCAATATGCTCAATGGCGGCTACAGAGGCCTCCTGGGGCTTGTGTTCCCTGATGGCTTGCCAGATGGCCCTGTGCTGCGCGCGCAGCTGGCCCCAGCGCTGCGGGCGTGTGTGCAAGTGCAGCAGGTTGTTGGTCACATGCCCATGAATCACCCGCATCAGGCTGGCGGTCAGATGACCAACCAACGCGTTGTGCGAAGCCTCGGCGATGGCCTGGTGAAAAGCCACATCGGTGTCAATACAGTTGGCCAGATCATCCCGCGTGTAACTGTCTTCCAGCGCTGCATAGACCTCATCCAGACGACGGATGTCCACGTCCGTGGCGCGGTCGGCGGCCAATGCGGCCGCCTGGCTTTCCAGCATCTGGCGCAGTTCAAGCATATCCCGGTGCAACATGGGGTTGCCCTTGAGCATGTCTTGCCAAGGATCGACGAAATGCGCTTCCAGCCGATCCGTCACGTAGGTGCCACCGCCGTGGCGCGTGCACAAAAAGCCCTTGGACACCAGTTTTTGCATCGCCTCGCGCAATGACGGACGCGACACCCCAAGGCTGAGCGCCAACTCTCGCTCGGACGGCAGGCGGTCGCCAGGCTTGAGCGAGCCTTCAAGGATTCGTTTTTCAAGTTCGCTGGCAACGGCGTCAGCCAGGCGAACGACATCAGGACGAGATGGCATCATGGTTCATTGGTTGGTCAGACCAGTTGCATGGTATTTCAAACTTCTTGTGAAAAATACGCCAAATCTTCAGGGTAAACCCTGATATCACAAAAATTTCAACGGATTTAAAGTGCATAACTGGTAAGACCAATTTACCAATACTAAGTACAGGAGACAAAACATGAGTCAGCTCGTCGATGCCTTGTCGCGCATCCTGCCTGCCAAACAGGTCATCACCGACAGCCTGCGCCGCCTGGCTTATGGCACCGATGCCAGCTTCTACCGCCTCACCCCAAGGGTGATCGCGGTGGTGGAGTCTGAAGCCGAACTGCAATCGCTGCTGCAGGCCGCGCGTACCCACCAAAGCCCGGTCACGTTTCGCGCCGCAGGCACCAGTTTGTCGGGCCAGGCGGTCACCAACAGCGTGCTGGCGCTGATTGGTGAAGGTTTTGCCACTTGTGAGATCGGCCCGGACGCGGGCACGGTGCGTGTCGGACCAGGCATCATTGGTGGCGAAGTCAATTTCAGGCTGGCCCCGCATGGCAAAAAAATTGGCCCGGATCCGGCGTCGATCAACGCCTGCAAGATCGGTGGCATTGCTGCCAACAATGCCTCTGGCATGTGCTGTGGCACGGCCCAAAACAGTTACCGCACGCTCGCCGGCATGCGTGTCATCCTGGCCGACGGCACCTTGCTCGACACCGAAGACGCGTTCAGCGTGGCAGGCTTCAGGCAAAGCCACGCCACTTTGCTCGGCGAGTTGCGGCAACTGGGCGAGTCGGTGCGCGCAGACAAGGCGCTGGCAGCGCGCATTGCCCACAAATACAAGATCAAAAACACCACCGGCTACAGCCTGAACGCGCTGATTGATTTTGAAGACCCGATCGACATCCTCGCACACCTGATGATCGGCTCGGAGGGCACACTCGGATTCATCTCGCGCATCACCTACCACACAGTGGCCGAAGACCCGTTCAAGGCCAGCGCGCTGGTGTTTTTCCCTACCATCGAACTGGCGTGCCAGGCGGTGCTGGCACTCAAACCGCAACCGGTCTCGGCGGTCGAACTGCTCGACCGGCCCGCGCTGCGCTCGGTGCAAGACAAGCCTGGTTTGCCACAGCTTATTCGCAGCCTGGGCGACGACGCGGCGGCATTGTTGATTGAAGTCCGGGGCGAAACCGCTGCGGCCATGCAACTGCGCATGGCCGCAGCGCTGGCCGCCATCAAACCCATTGACACCGTGGAGCCAGCCAGCTTCTCGGTGGACCCCGCCACCTGTGACATGTACTGGAAAGTGCGCAAGGGCACCTTCCCGTCGGTTGGTGCCATGCGCCGCACCGGAACCACGGTGATCATCGAGGACGTGGCATTTCCATTGGAATCGCTGGCCGCCGCCACACTGGACCTGCAAGCCTTGTTGCGCAAGCACGGCTATGCTGAGGGCATCATTTTCGGCCACGCCCTCGAGGGCAACTTGCACTTTGTCTTCACGCAAGATTTCTCGGAACAAAAAGAGGTTGACCGCTACGCGCGCTTCATGGACGACGTCTGCGCGCTGGTGGTCGAGAAGTACGACGGCTCGCTCAAGGCCGAACACGGCACCGGCCGCAACATGGCCCCGTTTGTCGAAAAAGAATGGGGCACCCAGGCCACCGGGCTGATGCGCCGCATCAAGCAGTTGTTTGACCCGCTCAACCTGCTCAACCCCGGCGTGCTGCTCAATGACGATCCGCAGGCGCACCTGAAACACCTCAAGCCCATTCCTGCCGCCGAAGAGATGGTGGACCGCTGCATCGAATGCGGCTTTTGCGAGCCACTGTGCCCATCGCATCGGCTTACGCTGTCACCACGCCAGCGCATTGTGAGCTGGCGCGAGCTGTCACGCCGCAGCGCCGCGGGTGAAAGCGTGGCCGACCTGGAAACAGATTTTGCCTACTTTGGGCTGGATACCTGCGCCGGATGCGGTTTGTGCTCGACTGCCTGCCCGGTTGGCATCGACACCGGCGCCTTGACGCGGCTGCTGCGCGGACGTGGTATGGGCAGCACCCAGCACAAGGTGGCGCAGTGGACGGCTGACCACTTTGGCGCGGTTGCGACCGTCTCGCGCGTCGGCCTGGGCCTGGGCCATGTGGCCTCCAGCGTGGTAGGCGACGCCTTGCTGGCCAAGCTCTCGGGCGGCAAGTGGAAACGCGGCATGCCGCTGGCGGGCAAGGCGCCGCACGCCTACAGCGGCAAGGGTGACCCGGTGGTTTATTTCCCGGCCTGCGGCGGACGCATCTTTGGCGCCAACAGCGGCGACGAGGCGACGCTGCCCGAGGTCATCATGGAACTGCTGGTGCGCGCCGGCTTCGCGCCGATCCTGCCTGAGGGTTTTGACAAACTCTGCTGCGGCCAGATGCTCGAGAGCAAAGGCATGGCCGAGGAAGCCGACGACATGAGCGCCGCGGTGACCCAAGCTCTGCTCAAAGCCGCGGACGATGGCAACGGCGGTTACTACCCGGTGATCATGGACGCCAGCACCTGCTCGGTGCGCATGCAAAAGAAGCTCGCTGGCACGCCTCTGAAACTGCTTGACTTTCACGAATTTGCGCACGATGCGCTGTTGCCGCGCCTGGTGCTGACCAAAAAGCCCGGGCCGATTGCCTTGCACATCAATTGCAGCGTGCGGCGCACGGCGTCAGACGCCAAGCTGCGCAAAGTGCTGGCGGCTTGTGTGGAACAAGTCATCGAGCCCGCCGGTGTGACCTGTTGTGGCTTTGGTGGCGATCGCGGCTTTGCCGTGCCTGAACTCAACGTGCACGCGCTGCGACGGGTCCACGATGCCTTGCCCAGCGCCTGTTGCGAGGGTGTATCGACCAACCGCACCTGTGAAATCGGTCTGACCGCCGAGACCGGCCGACCCTACCACTCGATCGCCTACCTGCTCGAGGAATGCAGTCGCCAGTCGGTGGAAAACACCTGTTAGACAAGCCTGTTGCATCGCCGGTTTTGCTGTCCCTTTCATCGAATTCAATTTGTACGAGATTTTCAAATGAGTCAAACGACGCTTTCTTTGTTGGCCTTTGCGCCACTGGTGCTGGCAGCGGTGCTGCTGGTGGGTTTCAACTGGCCGGCCAAACGCGCCATGCCCGCGGTGCTGATTCTCAGCGTGGCGATTGCGCTGGGCGCCTGGGGCATGTCGGTCAACCGGGTCATGGCGTCGATGCTGCAAGGGCTGATCTTGACAGGCGCGGTGCTGTGGATCATCTTCGGCGCGATCTTGCTGCTCAATACTTTGAAGCACTCCGGTGCCATCAAGGCGATTCGCGGCGGCTTTGCCAATATCAGCCCTGACCGCCGGGTGCAGGTCATCATCGTGACCTGGCTGTTTGGCTGCTTCATAGAAGGCGCCTCTGGCTTTGGCACCCCGGCTGCGGTGGCCGCCCCGTTGCTGGTGGCGCTGGGTTTCCCGGCCATGGGTGCGGTCATGCTGGGCATGATGGTGCAGTCGACGCCGGTGTCTTTTGGCGCCGTTGGCACACCGATCGTGGTGGGCGTCAGCGGCGGTCTGGACAAGGCCGGCATCTCGGCGCAACTGCTGGCCAATGGGTCTGAGTGGGAAGTTTTTTACCGCCTCATCACCTCTGAAGTCGCCATCACCCACGCACTCATCGGTTTCATGATGCCCTTGTTGATGTGCACCATGCTGACGCGCTTTTTTGGCCGCAACAAATCCTGGAGCGAAGGCCTGGCGATTGCCCCGTTTGCGCTCTTTGGTGGCTTGGCCTTCGTATTGCCCTACGCGGCAGCAGGGGTCTTCCTGGGCCCGGAATTCCCATCGATCATCGGCGCGCTGGTGGGTTTGTCGATTGTGGTACCTGCCGCCAAAATGGGCTTTTTGCTGCCCAAAAAAACCTGGGACTTTGCCGACGCCAAGGATTGGCCGCTGCACTGGATGGGCAGCATCGAGATCAAGCTTGACCAGTTGACCGCCAAGGCACCGATGTCGGTCGGCCTGGCCTGGCTGCCCTACCTGCTGCTGGCGGGTTTGCTGGTGCTCTCGCGTGTGAACCCGGCAGTGAAAGCCTTCTTCTCGAAAAATCTGGTGCTTGGCTGGACCAATATCCTGGGGGAGAAGGGTTTGTCGGGCAGCATCCAGTTTCTGTATCTGCCGGGTGGCATCATGATCATGGTCGTGCTGATCACGTTCCTGCTGCAGCGCATGAAGGTCTCGGAGCTCACCGCGGCGGCGGCTGAGTCGTCGCGCACTTTGCTTGGCGCCGGTTTTGTATTGATGTTCACCATCCCGATGGTGCGGATTCTCATCAACTCCGGCATCAACACTGCGGGGCTGGCGTCGATGCCACGCGCCATGGCCGAACTGGTGGCCAGCAGTGTTGGCAGCGTTTACCCATTCTTTACCGCCTCGGTTGGCGCACTTGGTGCTTTCATCGCCGGATCGAACACGGTCTCGAACCTGATGATGTCGCAGTTCCAGTTCGACACCGCGCACCTGATTGGCGTGTCCAGTGCGATGCTGGTGGCAGTACAGGCGGTGGGCGCTGCGGCGGGCAACATGATTGCCATCCACAACGTGGTGGCCGCATCGGCCACGGTGGGCCTGCTTGGTCGCGAAGGCGCAATTCTGCGCATGACGATTCTCCCCACAGGGTATTACCTGGTGATGGCCGGTGTGATTGCGCTGATTGCCATTTATGGCCTTGGCGTCACCGACCCGATGATGGCGCTTGCAAGCGCTGCCGGATAAAGGCCGCTGGCGCGTCTGCTGCATGTTTCATGTTGTCCCCGGCATTGACATGGCCTTTCGATTTCACCCTTGAATACCCGTTCAATTTTTCAGGGGTCAGTTCATGTGTAAACGTATTTTTGTCGCCATCGATGGCAGTGCAACCGCACAACTGGCGCTGCACGAGGCGATCCAGTTCGCCCGCCTGCCTGGCATGAGCCTGTGCATTGGCACTGTCATTGATTCAGGTCAGCTGGATCAGAACAACATTGGCCTGATGCTCGAATCAGACCGGATCAAAACCGCGCTGCGCGCAGGGGCAGAAAAACTGCTCGACGAAGCTGTTGCCAAGGATGCGGGGCTGGACCCCTATCGCATCCTGGTCGAGTCAAGCGACAAACGCATTGCCGAGCTGATCGTTGACGCTGCCAGCCAATGGGATGCCGACCTGATCGTCATTGGCACCCACGGCCGACGCGGTTTTGAGCGCATGTTCATGGGCAGCGTTGCTGAAAACCTGTTGCGCATCGCCACCACTTCGCTGTTCCTGGTGCGCAGAAAACCTGCTTGAAGCCAATCCATCTGGGCCGATGCCCGGATGATGCAGGAAAGTCGTCATTGCGCCTGCACATCCTGTCGGGTACCACGCATGGGTCCTGCACAGGCGCTTCGTCACTGTGCCTGCAGTGACGCTATTGCTTGGCGTGAACAGGCTGCACCGCCAAGCCTGCTATCCTGTGGCCATCCAGAGATCGTTTCAAGCGTATGCAATACACCTTTGTCTCGGCCACCATCCTGCTGATCCTGATCACCGACCCGATCGGCAACATCCCCATCTTTGCCAACGCGCTGCAGCATGTCGCCCCCGCGCGGCGACCCTGGGTGATTTTGCGCGAAGTACTGATCGCCTTCGTGCTGCTGCTGACCTTCATGTTCGTTGGCGACAGTTTTTTGCGGGTGATGAACCTGAGCGAACTCTCGCTGCAAATTGGCGGCGGCGTGATCCTGTTTCTGATAGCACTGAGGATGATTTTTCCGCCGCCCAAGGTTGACAGTGCCGAACCCCTGGGCGAGCCGCTGATCGTGCCGCTGGCGATACCCGCCATTGCCGGCCCGTCGGCGCTGGCCACGGTGTTGCTGCTGGTGTCGCAAGCGCCGGAAAAGCGCCTGGAGTGGATCGCCGCGCTGTGCGTCACCATGAGCGTCAGCGCCGTGGTGCTGGTGCTGGCCGAGCGCATCCAGCGCATCGCGGGTGACCGCTTTGTGGTGGCGCTGGAGCGACTGATGGGCCTGGTGCTGGTGGCCGTGTCGATCGAGATGATGCTGCGCGGCATCAAGACCTTCATCCGGCAGGTGGCATGAGCTCGCCGCACAGCACACCCGAGGTGAATCCATGACCCTGAAATCCTGGCTGGCGTCGGCTTTGGCTGTGTTGCTGTTGACCCTGTTGCCGCAGTGGCCTGTGAACGCGCATGCAGCCAAGCAGCAAGTCATGTCCGACACGCAAGCCGGCAAAGCCCGCATGCTGACTGTCACGGCACAAGCAGGCGGCGCACCAGCCTCCGGCAAAACACCCCAGCAACAGGCGAGTGCAGCGATGCGTGAGCCCGATCCTGCCGCGACCTACGCTTTGCTTGCGGCCCGATTCAGGATGCAAGCCTTGCCGGCATCAGCCAAACTGCTTTACCGGGTTGAATCCAACAAGTTTCCATTTCGTCTGGGCGGCGAATTGCTGTGGCAACACGACGGCCAAAGCTACCAGGCGCGCACGGGTATTGGCGCTTTTGGCTTGGCACGCGTGCAAACCAGCCGTGGCCATTTTGACACTCTTGGCCTGGCGCCCGAGCGTTTTGCCGACAAATTCCGCAAGGAGGTCGCCGCCGTCTTCAACCGTGAACGCGGGGTGGTGAGTTTCAGCGTCAATGCCCCCGACCTGCCGCTGCAGCCAGGCGCCCAGGACCGATTGAGTGTGCTGCTGCAACTCGGGGCACTGGTCGCCAGCGCACCGAACGACTTTGTTGTCGGCACCACGGTCAGTGTGCAAACCATCGGGCAACGCAATGCCGAGCCCTGGTTGTTCACTTTTGGCGGCATGGAAACCCTGGCCTTGCCGGGTGGCACGCAGATCGGCCTGAAACTGGAGCGCCGTCCGCGCAAACCCGACGACCAGAGGGTAGAGGTCTGGCTGGCTCCGGGCCTGGGCTACTTGCCGGCGCGCCTGCGCATCACCGAACCCGATGGCGACTATGCTGATCAACGCTGGGAAAGTTCCCAACCGCTTGTCACCCCTTGAAATCGGGCTATTTGCATCCATGTTCAAGGCCATCAGGATTCATGGATAATTTGACGCATGCACACGCTCTACGATTCCGAAACTTACTCGGTCACCCACATGCTGGCTAACGCCGTCACGGCTGAAATTCAGCCCGACGACATGAAGGCCGGCGAGCAGTTGCTGATCGTGCCGCAACTGGTGCGCCACGGCTTCGAGATTGTCGACAAGCGCGCCAACAAGGAGGTTTACCTCGATGGCTCCTGGGCCGAGTTGTTCCAGCGGCAAATCTCGGCCTGGCAAAGCAATACGCCGACCCAGGAAGAAGTGGAACAGACCCTGGAGCAATACGCCGAACTGGCACAAAACCCGGTCGTGGTGCACTGACGCGCCGAGCCCGGCTTGATTTGATCGCCCATGCCCTGGTGCCAGCCCGGCGGCCATTTGCGCACCATGGACCGGCTGTGATCTTGCCATGAGTGGCGCCGAGATCACCACACTGTTGATGCTGTGCACAGCCGTCAGCTTCACCCCCGGCCCCAACACCACGCTGTCTGCCGCCCTCGCGGCCAATTTCGGTTTGCGACGAGCGTTCAGTTTTGTACTGTCCGTGCCGGTCGGCTGGGGTTTGCTGCTGAGCCTGAGCGCCAGCGGTGTCGGCGCGCTTTTGGTGAGCCTGCCCCCGTTGCGCCTGGCCGTCAAGGCCAGCGGCGTGGCCTACCTGCTGTGGCTGGCCTGGAAACTGCTGCAGTCGCGCAAGCTGACGCAAGCCGATGTCCATCCTCTCAACGTGACCTTCTGGCAGGGGGTGTTGCTTCAGTTCCTCAACATCAAGGTATGGATGCTGGCTCTTGCCGTGGTGGCCGGCTGGCTGGCCGGTCACGCCGATCTGTGGTCACGTTTTGCCGTGGTGCTGCCGGTGTTGCTGGCTTTTGCACTGGCCAGCAACCTGCTATACGCCCTGATGGGGACGATGTTGCGCCAATGGCTGGCCGATCCCGAGCACGGCGGCAGACGCCTGCACTGGTTCAACCGCGGCATGGCTGCGCTGCTGGTTGCCACGGCACTCTGGATGACGACGGTCTAGACCGACCGCGCCCCTGAACGCGCGCAAACCACTGACATGTGGATCACCCTGGTGACAGGAACACAGGCGTTTCGCGATTAAATTCAGGCCATGGGCACTCTTTACCTGGTCCGCCATGGGCAGGCGTCATTTGGCGCGAAAGATTACGATCAATTAAGCAGCCTGGGCGCACGCCAGAGCGTTCAACTGGGGCGTTATTTTGCCGGCAAGGGAATCACTTTTGATGCAGTCCTGAGCGGCACACTGCGACGCCACGCGCAAACACTCGATGGCATCAGCGAAGGGCTGGGGCAGTCACTGCACACCCAGCAGCGGCCCGGGCTGAACGAATACAACAGTGCCGCCGTGATTGCCGCCGTGCACCCCGCGCCGCTCGATGGCAGCTCCACGCCTGACAACTACCGCAATCACTTCCGCTTGCTGCGCACCGGACTGCTGCAATGGATGCTGGGCAACACCCGGCCGCAAGACATGCCGGACTGGCCAACTTTTGGCAAACAGGTTATCGACGTGCTGGATCATGTTCGCCAATGTCAGGCCGAGCGTGTGCTGCTGGTGTCCAGCGGTGGACCGATTGCCAGCGCCATTGGTCATGTGCTGGCAACACCCCCTGAAGCCACGGTCGAACTCAACATGCGCCTGCGCAATACCGCCGTGACCGAATTTGCCTTCAACCCGAAACGCTACGCCTTGCTGACCTACAACACCTTGCCCCACCTGGAGCAGCTCGATGCCGCAGAATGGGTCAGCTACGCCTGAAACAGGGATTTGTACAAAAAAAACCGCCCGAGGGCGGTTTTCTGATTTGCTGCCGAGAGGCAGGCACTTTATCTTCAGGCCTTCTTGGCAACCGCCGCGGCAGCGTTCAAGGCTTGTTCTGTCACGACAGCGATGTTGCTTTCAGCCATCGACAAGGCTTGCTTGGCCGAGCTTTGCGCCGACTCGATGGCGCTCTGGCCAGAAGCCAGGGCGCTCTTGAGAACGGCCACCGCCGGCTCGGTGCCGGCCGGTGCGTTCTTGGCCACGTTTTCGATCACCTGGTTGAAAACTTTTTGCGTTTCTGCGGCCTTGACTTCAGCAGCCTTGGTGTATTCAGCGCCGGTTTCCACGGCAATGCCGTAAACGTGACGGCCATAGGACACCGACTTTTCGGCCAGCGGGGCAACCAGGCTGGTTTGCAGTTCAACAGCTTGTTGCAGATCTTTGGCAGACAGCAAGGATTTTGCGTGCTCGATGGATTCAGTGATCAGGGCCTTGGTGGCAGCCATGTTGAGCTCGACCAGTTTTTCAAAACCGGCAAAGGTCTTGTTGGCCAGCGCCATGGTAGTGGCGAGGTTGGCCTGGTTGGTAGCGGCGATTTGGTCAGCAGTGATGTACATGGTAAGTTCCTTAAAGGATGAGTTGAGGGACGTCAATAACTGCATCAAACAATTATGTTGCAGTGCAGCATGAGTTGAATTATAGGGAAAACCCGCGACCTTGCAAGCTTTTTTGTTGCAGTGCAGCAAAGAATGTTAGGGACTCACCTCTAACGGGCATGGCTTCAAAGGCGCCCCATGGGATGAAAGTGGTCTGTCATTGCGGGCTTCGACCCGCAATCCATGGATGCCTGATCTGGTCCGGCATGACCAATGGTTCTGCAAGTCAACGCCACAGGATCAGCGCGGTGCCCATCACGGTGAGGATGGCGCCCAGCCAGGCGCCTGGTGCCGGCGCCCGTTTGAGCTGCAACCAGAGCAGCGGCAGCACCAGAATGGGCGACACCGACGACAAAATGGCGACCATGCCGACATCCCCCTTTTCCAGCGCCAGCAGCACCAGCGTCATGCCAATGCCCATGGCAATGAAGCCATTGAGCCCGGTTTGCAGCAGCACCCGTGCCGTTGGCGCCCGGTCGGCGCGAGCTGCCTGAAAACCGGCCAGCAACAACACCGCGTGCGCTGCCGTGGCCACCGTAACCCTGACCGCTGACGCCATGATCGGGTCCACCTGCTGCGCCATCACCGGTTTGGCGATCAGCGAGCCCACCGCCTGGCACAGCGCCGCCAGCAAGGCCAGCGCCACGCCGACGCGCACATGGCCATGGTCGGCTTCCCAGGCGTGGGTTTCATCCTTGTGGCGACCCAGCAAAATGGCCAGCATCACCCCGGCCATGGTCAGCACCCCGCCCAGCAGGGCCTGCAAACCCATGCGCTCGCCCAGCAGGACATAGCCGAGCACCGCGCTGAAGGCCGCATGGGTGGCAAACAGCACCCCGGCGCGGCGCGGCCCGAGTCGGTTGATGGCCGAAAACAGCGCCGTGTCGCCAATGAAAATGCCCACCAGGCCGCTGACCGCCATGATGCCCCAGGCGTTCGCGTCAAAACTGTGCCAGCGACCCTGCACCGCCACCACGGCCCACAGCATCAGCGCCACCATCGCCATGCGCCAGCGGGTGAAGGCAATGGCACCCAGATGACGCGACGGCGTGACAGACATCACGCTGCCGAGCGCCCAGCAAGCGGCCGCACCCAGGGCAAACAGGTCGTAGGCAACCATGGTGAGGATCAGAATGACAAACTGGCGGCCCTGCGCCCAGTCCGGCGTGACGGGACACGGCCCATGCGTCAGTGCAAACCGGGTAGCGCCACCAGCGTGTCGGGCGGCAAGCGATGGATTTCGGCCAGCAACCGCGCCAGCGCCCGACCGCCAGCATGGACCAGTGCCTGGCCCTTGGCAGCGCTGGCATGGGCCGCGTTGCCCACCGCGCCGGCCGGGTTGTAGTCCTGCGTTTGCCAGGCCAGTTTGGCGCTTTTGCCATTGCCCAGTATGTCGAACTGGCTGGTGCGCGCCTGCGCTGCCGAGGCAAAGTTTTGCGCCTGGCGCATGTCCACATGGCCGGGGTCGAGGGCCAGCATCATCGAGGTCTCGATGTCGCCGCCGTGGATGCCGAAACGGTGCTCGTCGGCGCTGAACAAGGCGTTGACATCGTTGCCGAGTTCGTCGGTCAGTGGCAGATTGAACCAGCTCACGCTGTACACCAGCATGCCAAGCCGCGCGCGCAGGTCACGCGCCAGCAGGTCCATCACGCTGACATTGCCGCCGTGGCCATTGAACAGCACCAGCCGGGTGACGCCGGCGGCCAGCACCGACTCGGCGATGTCGCTCCAGAGCCGCAGGATGGTCTCGTTCCTGAGAGTCAACGTGCCGGCAAAGCGCGCGTGCTCCGGGCTCAGGCCGATCGCCTGGGTGGGCAAAAACAGTACGTGCAGTTCAGTGGCCAGGTGGCCCAGCGCGGCAGCCACGATGCCATCGACCAGCACGGTGTCGACATTCAGCGGCAGGTGCGGGCCGTGCTGCTCGGTGGCGGCCACCGGCAGCACGGCGATGGTGCGTGCCGCCGCGCCGCTGGCGCGCAGGCGCTCAAAGTCGAGCGTCGTCCAGTCGGCCCAGAAGCGTGACAGGGTGGTCATGGCGGGGCTCAGGCTTTTTTCATGAACTCGGCCTTGAGCATGAACGCGCCCTGCTCGGTCTTGCAGTCCACCTCATGGTCGCCAGCGCCTTCAGGCAGCCGGATGCCCTTGATCTTGGTACCTTTTTTGAGCACGATCGACGAGCCCTTGACCTTCAGGTCCTTGATCAGGATCACGGTGTCACCATCGGCCAGCGGGTTGCCATTGGCATCCTTGATCGGTCCGCGGGTTTCTTCGGTAGCCTCGTAAGCCGCCTCCCGGGGCCATTCGAAACCACAGTCCGGACAAATCAAATTGTCGCCGTCGGGGTAAGTGTTTTCCAGGGTGCATTGCGGGCAGGCAGGTAAATTTGACATGGTGATCTGGCGGGTAAGTTGAAGAATGGGTGCGAGCACTGGCCGTCAAGGCCTTGTTATCCTGTCAAGCGCATCTCGGCCGCCTGCGCATGGGCTTGCAGGCCTTCGCCATGCGCCAGCACCGAGGCAATCTGGCCCAGGGTCTGGGCGCCGGCCTGGCTGACTTCGATCAGGCTGCTGCGCTTTTGAAAGTCGTAAACGCCCAGCGGCGAACTGAAACGTGCCGTGCCGCTGGTAGGCAGCACATGGTTGGGGCCGGCGCAGTAGTCGCCCAGACTCTCACTGGTGTAAGCGCCCAGGAAAATGGCGCCGGCGTGCTTGAGCAGTGGCTCCCAGCGGTTCGGATCGCGGCTGCTCACTTCAAGGTGTTCCGGCGCGATCTGGTTGCTGATGGCGCAGGCTTCTTCCATGCTGCGCGTCAGAATCAGAGCGCCTCGGCCATTGAGCGATCTGGCGATGATCTGTTGCCTGGGCATTGCGGGCAGCAGGCGGCTGATGCTGGCCTGCACCTGGTCGATGTAAGCGGCATCGGGGCACAGCAGAATGCTTTGCGCCAGCTCGTCGTGCTCGGCCTGTGAAAAAAGGTCCATCGCCACCCAGTCCGGCGGCGTGCTGGCGTCGGCCAGCACCAGAATTTCACTGGGACCGGCAATCATGTCGATGCCCACCGTGCCGAACACCCGGCGCTTGGCGGCAGCCACGTAGGCATTGCCCGGGCCGGTGATCTTGTCCACCTTGGGGATCGTCGCCGTGCCATAGGCCAGTGCCGCCACCGCCTGGGCACCGCCCACGGTGAAGGCGCGCGTGACGCCCGCCACATGCGCGGCGGCCAGCACCAGCATGTTTTTTTCACCCCTGGGTGTGGGCACCACCATGATGATCTCGCCGACACCGGCCACATGGGCCGGGATGGCATTCATCAGCACACTGCTGGGGTAGGCCGCCTTGCCTCCAGGCACATAAATGCCGACGCGATCCAGCGGTGTCACTTTTTGACCGAGCAGGGTGCCGTCCTCGTCACGGTAGCTCCAGCTCTCGCCGCTGGCCTTGCGCTGCGCTTCATGGTAGCTGCGCACGCGCGCCGCTGCGGCTTGCAAAGCCTGGCGCTGCAAGTCAGGCAGGGCGTCAAAGGCCGCTTTCAGCTCAGCCGGGTTGAGCTCGAGTTCGGCCATGCTGGCCGCTTGCAAAGCGTCGAAGCGGGCCGTGTAGTCGATCACGGCGGCATCACCACGCGTTTGCACATCGGCCAGGATCTCGGCCACGCGCTGCTCGATGCCGGCATCGGTGTCAGCCGACCAGTGCAAGCGCACCTTGAAGTCAGCCTCGAAGCGGCTGCTGGCGGTTGAAAGGCGGGCGGGGGTTGCGATGAGTGTCATGGTCTTGATTCCTGTTCAATCGCCGATGGCCGCAGCGAACGCATCGATGATGCGGCGAATCGGAGCCTGCTTGAGCTTGAGCGCGGCCTGGTTCACCACCAGCCGCGAGCTGATGTCCATGATGTGCTCGACCTCGACCAGCTGGTTGGCCCTGAGCGTGTTGCCGGTCGAGACCAGGTCGACAATGGCATCGGCCATGCCCACCAGCGGAGCGAGCTCCATGCTGCCATAGAGCTTGATCAGGTCGACGTGCACACCCTTGGCAGCAAAAAAATCGCGTGAAATCGCCACGTACTTGGTGGCCACGGTCAGGCGCGAGCCTTTTTTGACGGCGTTGGCGTAATCAAAATCAGAGCGCACCGCCACGCTGATGCGGCACTTGGCTATTCTCAAATCCAGCGGCTGGTACAGGCCCTGGCTGCCGTGCTCCAGCAGCGTGTCCTTGCCGGTGATCCCCAGGTCGGCTCCGCCGTACTGCACATAGGTGGGCACGTCGGTGGCGCGCACCACCAGAACGCGCACCCCGGGCTGGTTGGTCGTAAGAATCAGCTTGCGCGAGGTTTCAGGGTCTTCCAGCACCTCGATGCCGGCGGCCTTGAGTAGCGGCAGGGTTTCCTCGAAGATGCGTCCTTTGGACAGGGCCAGGGTAATCATGATGTCACTCTTTCAATATCGGCACCCAGCGCACGCAGCTTGTTTTCCATCTGGTCATAGCCACGGTCAAGGTGATAGATGCGGTCCACCACGGTTTCGCCCTGGGCCACCAGTCCGGCGATCACCAGACTGGCCGAGGCGCGCAAGTCGGTCGCCATCACAGTGGCACCCGACAGGGCGTGCACGCCCTCGACCATCGCCACCTTGCCGTCGATCTGGATGTTGGCACCCAGCCGAACCAGCTCGTTGACGTGCATGAAACGGTTCTCGAAAATGGTTTCGGTCACCATCGCCGACCCTTGCGCCACAGCATTGAGAGCCATGAACTGGGCCTGCATGTCGGTCGGGAAACCCGGGTATTCGGTGGTGCGAAAACTCTGCGCCTTGAGCTGACTGGCACCGTCCGACTGCACCCGGATACCGTCGGCCTGCCCGGACACCGTGGCACCCGCATCGCGCAATTTTTCCACCACCGCCTCCAGGTGGTCGATGCGGCCATGCTGCGCCAGCACATCACCGCCGGTGGCCGCAACAGCGCACAAAAAGGTGCCGGCCTCGATCCGGTCGGCCACCACCTGGTGCGTGCAGCCGTGCAACGACTCCACCCCCTGGATGCGGATACGGCTGCTGCCATGGCCCTCGATGCGCGCGCCCATCTGGATCAGCATCTCTGCCAGGTCCGGAATTTCGGGCTCCTGCGCCGCGTTTTCCAGAATGGTTTCGCCTTCGGCCAGGGTGGCTGCCATGAGGAAATTTTCGGTGCCGGTGACGGTGACCATGTCGGTGGCAATGCGCGCGCCCTTGAGCCGCGTGCGCCCGGCCGGCAGCCTGGCCACCATGTAGCCATGCTCGACGGCAATTTCGGCGCCCATGGCGGTCAGACCCTTGATGTGCTGGTCGACCGGACGCGAACCGATGGCACAGCCTCCGGGCAGCGACACTCTGGCATGGCCAAAACGCGCCAGCAGCGGACCCAGCACCAGCACCGAGGCGCGCATGGTCTTGACGAGTTCGTAAGGCGCCTCGGGGGAGATATCTCCCGAAGCCTGAAAACTCATGCCACCGCGCTCGCCATGCGTGCGGGTCTGCACTCCCATGTGGCTGAGCAGCTTGCGCATGGTGGCCACATCCTGCAGCCGCGGCACGTTGCGCAAGGTGACGGTCTCGGGTGTCAGCAGGGTCGCGCAGAGCTCAGGCAAGGCCGCGTTTTTAGCGCCGGAAATCAGCACCGTGCCGTGCAGCGCACGGCCGCCGCGAATCAGTAACTTGTCCATCGGTCAGGCCGCTTGCGCTGCCCATTCGGCAGGGGTGAAGGCCTTGATCGACAAGGCGTGAATTTCATCGGTTTTCATCTTGTCGCCCAGGCAGGCATAGACCCGCTGGTGGCGCGCAATGGCGCGCTTGCCTTCAAATTCTGGCGAGACGATCGTGGCATACCAGTGGCGGCCGTCTCCCTCCAGCGTGAGGACATCGCAGTCCAGACTGGCGGCAATGAGTTGTTTGATGTGGTCTGCTGTCATGTTGGCACCTCGAATGTGATCAGAAACGAATTTTGTAACCCATACGCAAGAGCAGCAGCGCCCACAGGCCAACGCCAGCCGTGGCTGCCGCCACAATGCCCAGGCTGAGCCAGGGCGAGACATCGCTGATGCCAAAAAAACCATAGCGAAAGCCGTCGATCATGTAGAAAAAGGGGTTGAAATGGCTCACGCCCTGCCAGAACGGCGGCAGCGAATGGATCGAATAAAAGACACCGCTCAGAAACGTCATGGGCATCACGACAAAATTCTGGAAAGCTGCCATGTGGTCGAACTTTTCCGACCACAGCCCTGCCACCACCCCCAGCGCACCCATCAAGGCCGCGCCCAGCAGCGCGAACAGCAGCGCCCACAGCGGCTGCTCCAAAGGTGGCACGGCAAAAATCAGCGACACCAGCAGCACACCCAAACCCACCACCAGTCCGCGCGCCAGCGCCGCCCCGACATAGGCCACGAACCAGTGCCAGGCCGACAGTGGCGTGAGCAGCAAAAAAACCAGGTTGCCCATGACCTTGCTGGCAATCAGCGACGACGAGCTGTTGGCAAAGGCGTTTTGCAACAGACTCATCATGGCCAGCCCCGGCACCAGAAAGGCGATGTAGCTCACGTTGTCATAGACCTTGACGTGCGATTCGAGCGCCTGGCCAAAGACCAGCAGGTAGAGCATGGCCGTCAGGATCGGGCCGGTGATGGTCTGCGCCGCCACCCGCCAGAAGCGCAGCACCTCCTTGTAGAGCAGCATTTGCCAACCGGTCATGGCGTGATCCGATCATCACGGCCGGGATGCTGCTGCATCACTTTCAGAAACACGTCTTCGAGGTCGGGGCGGCGGATCTCGATGTCTTGCACCGTCAGGCCGGCCTGGCGCATTTGAATCAGGTACTGCTCCACGGCCAGGGCGTCGCTGGCGGGCAGTTGCACCACGCGCCCGGTAACGCGCGCCAGCCTGGCCAGTTCGGCTGGCAGGTCGCCATCCACCGAGCAGCGCAAGACATTGCCCGAGGCCGCACTGAGCAACGCACTGGTGCTGTCAAGCGCCACCACCCGGCCGGTTTTCAGCATGGCGATGCGATGGCACAGTGCCTCGGCCTCTTCCAGGTAATGGGTCGTCAGCAGCACCGTGTGACCCTGTTTGTTGAGCTTGTCGATAAACTGCCACAAAGTCTGGCGCAGTTCCACATCGACGCCGGCGGTGGGCTCGTCAAGCACGATCACCGGCGGCTTGTGCACCAGCGCCAGTGCCACCAGCACTCGGCGCTTCATGCCTCCCGAGAGTGCGCGCATGTTGACGTTGGCCTTGTCGGCGAGTCCAAGGCTCGCCAGCAGCTCGTCAGCCCAGGCCTCGTTGTGCTTCACTCCAAAGTAACCCGACTGGAACAGCAGCGCCTCGCGGACATTGAAAAACGGGTCGAACACCAGTTCCTGCGGCACCACCCCAAGGGCGCGACGGGCGGCGGCAAAGTCGGCTTGCACATCATGGCCCATCACGCTGACGCGCCCGGAAGTGGCTTTGGCCAACCCCGCCAGAATGGTGATCAGGGTGGTTTTGCCTGCGCCATTGGGGCCGAGCAGGCCAAAAAACTCACCCGTTTCGATGTCCATGCTGACCTGGTCAAGCGCCAGAAAGGTGCCGTGTTGCGGGCCGCGTGGGGATGGGTAGCTTTTGGAAACCGACTGGAATGAGATGGCGGGCATGGGGCCGCTATTTTACCGGGGCATCAGGGCGTTGATGGCAGCAATTCGGCAATGCCGTACAGCACGGCAAGATCCCGCAGGCGCTGCGGCATCCCCTTCAGCGCCAGGGTTTTGCCGGCCTGCAGCGCAGTGCGGCGCAGTTCCAGCAACACGGCCAGCGCCGTGGAATCGAAACGCTCCAGTGCGGCAGCGTCCACCGCAAAGCTGCTTGACGCTTCAGCCAGAACTGCCTGGCGCATCTCGGCAAGCGTCGCAGCCGCCGTGCCATGCAGCAGGGTCGAAGGCAGTTGCAGCATGCTCAGCTTTTGACCGGCTGGCCCGAACTGGCAGCGTTGGACTGGTTGCGCTCGGTCAGGGATTTGATCAAACCGTCAATGCCCTTGGCATTGATTTCCTGGGCAAACTGGCTACGGTAGGTTTCCACCAGCCAGATACCGAGCACATTGAGGTTGTAAATTTTCCAGCCGGCGCCTACCCCCGGTGTCTTTTCAAGGCGGTAGTCCAGTTGCACCGGGTCACCCCGGCCGGTAATCCGGGTGCGCACAATCACTTCCTTGTCTTCCGGCGCATAGCGCACCGGCAAGATCGAAAAGTCGAGGTTATTGACCTGGCCCATGGCACCGGCATATGTGCGCACCAACAGGATCTTGAATTCGGCCTCCAGGCGTTGTCGCTGCTCGGGTGTCGCCTGGCGCCAGCCTAGCCCGACGGCAGAGGATGTCATGCGCTGAAAGTTCACATACGGCATGACTTTTTCGTCCACCAGTTTGATGGAGCGCGCCACGTCACCGGCCTGCACGGCCTTGTCAGCCTTGATGGTGTCCAGCACATCCCTGGTCACGCGTTGAATCAGTGCCTCCGGCGCTTCGTCAGCGGCATGGGCTGACACGGACACAAAGAGCGAAAGTATGGCAGCAAGTGCCAACAGGCATTGGTTGAAAAAGCGTTTGTTCATTTTCGATGGATTCCAAAAGTTACTTGAGCACTTCCTCTTTGTCCGGAAGTTCCGGCTCGACGAACTCGGGCGGATCGCCGTCGTAGACCTCATTTTGTCGTCTTTGCAAAAATGCATCACGGACAAAGGAATAAGGATCGAGCGCCACTCGATCGAGCATGGCTGAAGCATCGAGCAAACGCTCTCGCTGATTCACCAGATTGAGTGTGATGAGCGAATTGCGCGTTGGCACATCACCCACACTGACAGCCAGGTCACCTTGACCATCCACCGGCAAAGCGACTGCATCGCGCAGCGTCGACGGCCCCAGCAATGGCAGCATCAGATACGGACCGGCGGCCACGCCCCAGTGGCCCAGGGTCTGGCCAAAATCCTCGGTGTGACGCTCGATGCGCATCTCGGAGGCAATGTCCAGCACACCGCCAAAACCCAGCAGCGAGTTGACCAGAAAACGCATCAGGCTGTTGCCGGTGGCCTCTGCCTTGAGTTGCAAGACGTTGTTCACAATGGACCAGCCATCCTGCGCGTTGCTGAAGAAATTGGCCACCCCGGTGCGCAGCGGCGACGGAATCACATCGCGGTAGGCGGTCGCCACCGGCTTGAGCACCGCCCGGTCAACCACGTCGTTGAATTGGTAAACGCCGCGGTTCAGGGGCTCCAGCGGGTCTTTCGGATTGGCATTGGGGCCGGTGGCACAGCCGGCCAGCGCGAGCAGACCTAGCCCCAAAAACGCAGCCAGCACGGCATGACGGCCCGTCCGGCGCGGAGGATTCTTCACTTGATCTTGTTTCATTTGTTCATGCTGTTGGCGTCGACGTTGCTGCCGTCAGCCGCCTTGCTGAACAAGAACTGGCTGATCAGATTCTCCAGCACCACCGCCGACTGGGTGCTGGAGATGGTGTCTCCCGCCGCCAGGTTGCTGTCACCGGCGCCGGGCTCGATGCCCAGGTACTGTTCGCCCAGCAGTCCGCTGGTGAGGATTTTGAGCGAGCTGTCCTTGGGAAACACATACCGATTCTCCAGCGCCAGCGTCACCACGGCCTGGTAAGTTTTGTCGTCGAAGGCGATGCTGTCGACCCGCCCCACGACGACGCCAGCACTGCGCACCGCCGCTTTGGGCTTGACGCCGCCCACATTGTCGAACCTGGCCTTGACGGTGTAGGTTTTCTGGAAGCTCAGGCTCAGCAGGTTGGCCGACTGCAGCGCCAGAAACAGGATGGCCACCGCGCCGATCAGCACAAACAGGCCAACCCAGACATCATTTTTTGAACGTTGCATAAAACTTCTTTCTCTTCATTTCGTGACAGATCTGCTCAGATGCTGAACATCATCGCGGTCAGGATGAAATCCAGCCCCAGCACGGCCAGCGACGCCACCACAACGGTGCGCGTGGTGGCGCTGGCCACGCCCTCGGGCGTTGGCTGGGCCTCGAAACCCTGCAGCAGCGCGACAAAGGTCACGGTAAAGCCGAACACGATGCTCTTGATGATGCCGTTGCCGACATCCTGCCAGACATCGACACCCCCCTGAATCTGGCTCCAGAACGAACCGGCATCGACGCCGATCATGAGCACACCCACCACCCAGCCGCCGATGATGCCCATGGCGCTGAACACCGCCGCCAGCAGCGGCATGGTGATGATCCCGGCCCAGAAGCGCGGGGCCAGAATGCGCCGCACCGGGTCCACTGCCATCATTTCCATCACGCTGATCTGCTCGCCGGCTTTCATGAGGCCGATTTCGGCGGTCAGCGACGTGCCGGCGCGCCCGGCAAAAAGCAGCGCCGTGACCACCGGGCCGAGTTCGCGCACCAGACTCAGCGCCACCAGCAAGCCCAGCGCCTCGGACGAACCGTAGCGCTGCAAGGTGTAATAGCCCTGCAAGCCAAAGACGAAGCCGACAAACAGGCCTGACACCGCAATGATGGCCAGCGAGTAATTGCCCAGAAAGTGAATCTGGTCGCGGATCAGGCCAAAACGCCTCAGGCTGCCAAACAAGGTGCCAAGCAGGCGCACGAAAAGCCGCGCGCCCAGGCCCATGTCGGCCAGCTGCCGGCGCGTGGCCAGACCGATGTCAGCAGGTTTGTACCAGCTCATGCAATGGCCTCCACGGCAAAATCCTCGGCAATGGTCGGGCCCGGGTAATGAAAGCGCACCGGCCCGTCGGCCAGCGCATTGACATATTGGTACACCAGCGGGTCGGTGCTCAGGCGCACCTGTTCGGGCGTGCCCTGCATGGCAATCCTGCCATTGGCCAGAATGATCACGTGGTCGGCAATGGTGAAGGTTTGCTCCAGCTCATGCGAGACAAAGACACTGGTCAGCCCCATCGAATCATTGAGCTGGCGGATCAGCCGTGCCGCCGTGCCGAGCGATATCGGGTCAAGGCCCGAGAAAGGCTCGTCGTACATCACCAGCTCAGGGTCGAGCGCGATGGCGCGCGCCAGGGCCACGCGCCGCGCCATGCCGCCCGACAGGTCGGCGGGCATCAGGTCAAACGCGCCGCGCAGACCCACCGCATTGAGCTTCATCAGCACGATGTCGCGAATCAGCGGCTCGGGCAAATCGGTGTGTTCGCGCAACGGAAAGGCCACGTTGTCAAAAACCGACAAATCGGCAAACAGCGCGCCAAACTGGAACAACATGCCCATGCGACGCCGCGCTGCGTACAGCTGCGTCTGGTTCATGGTCGTGACATCCTGCCCGTCGAACAGCATCTGGCCGGACTGCGCCCGGTTCTGGCCACCCATCAGGCGCAGGATGGTGGTCTTGCCACCGCCCGAGGCACCCATCAGCGCCGTGACCTTGCCGCGCGGGATCGACAGCGAAACGTCGTCCAGAATGACGCGCTCCGCGTACCCGAAGGTGAGGTGGCGTAATTCGACAAGTGCATCTGAAACAGTTTGGGCCATACATCAACAAAAAAGGCCGGGACAGCCCGGCCTGCTGATCATAAGGGAAGTCAACTGTGGCTGCACCGGCGCGGCGATCAAGTCCGCTGATCAGCGCGGCAGATCGCTGTATCCCATCAAAAACTCGTCGACGGCGCGTGCGGCCTGGCGGCCCTCACGAATGGCCCACACCACCAGCGACTGGCCACGGCGCA
>JBBINL010000023.1:0-21952 GCA_037443905.1 Burkholderiales bacterium
TCACTCTTGACAGCACATTTAAAACCGATGGATTTTTGGTCAGGGCTAGGCGCAAACCACAGCGATACCAGTAGGTATCGCGCGGATTTGCAACAACGCCATGGCCAAAAAGACGCTGTTTTAAGTGCTGGATAGCGTGCAACACCACACTAGACAGGGGCGGGATGCTTGTAGAGCACCACCATGGCAATGCCACCCAGAATCGCCAGCGAAGTGAGTACAAACTGCAGCGTGATGGGTTCCTGCACCAACACCGAGCCCGCCAGTGCGGCCAATACCGGCACGCTCAGTTGTACTGTCGCTGCGCGCGTGCGGGTCAGTTCGGGCAACACGGCGTACCAGAGCGCGTAGCCGATGCCAGAGGTGACGGCACCCGATAGCAGGGCATAGAACACACCCATGGCGTCAGGCTGGAGCCTGGACAGAAACAGACCGCTGAGCAACACGGACAAGCCCGCCGCACGCACAAAATTGCCTGCCGTGTCGCGCGTCGGGTCCCCCACGCCGCGACCGCGCAAGGAGTAAACGCCCCAGGCGGCACCCGATGCCAGCATGAGTAACGCGCTGCCCAGGGGTGGCGCATTCAGGCCGGGCAGCAAAAGGGCCACGACGCCTGCCAGCGCCAGCAGCATGCCCACTGTTTGACGGCCACTGAGCCGCTCGCCATACCACAGACCGGTCAGGATCATGGTGGCCTGCACGGCACCGAACAATAGCAAGGCGCCAATGCCGGTTGACAACTCGGTGTATGAAAACGACAAGGCCGCGGCATAGACAAACAAGGCCAGTGCTGAAGTCCAGTTGCCTCCCAGCAAAGCCGCACGGCCTGCAACGCGGCTGGCCTTGGGCACAAGCCGCTGGCGGGCATAAACCAGCAACGCCAGCATCAACGCCCCCGAGGTCAGGCGCACGAAGGTAAAACTGGCCTCGTCAATGGCGGTTTGCCGCAGTGCCAGGCGGCACAGCACCGAATTGCCGGAAAAACACAGCATGGTGACCAGGGTGAGCAAGCCCAGTCGGATGGTGCTCATTGGGCTGCGAGCCATCTCAAGTCAGCAGGTTCGTCGATGTCGTGCAATGGTGCCTGCGTGATGACTCGCCATGCCAGCTGCTGCAGGCGGCGCAGCGTGTCTGTGGCCACGCTGCCGGTGCTCCACACCATGTTCGAGAAAAGCGAGGGATCGAACCGGTTCAGGCCCAGCAACACATAGCCGCCATCAAAGGCCGGTATCAGCGTGGCATCAGCGTGCTGCAGCGAAGCGGCGGCCTGCTGCAGTTGTGCCACGCCCAGCGCCGGGCAATCGATGCCCGTCAGCAACACCGATGCACCGGCTTCGATCACGCGTTGCGCGGCACGCGCCATGCGTTCGCCCAAATCGCCATCGCCCTGATCGGTCATCTCCAAGCCGGTTGGCAGGGACATGGTCTGCCACACCGGATCAGCTGCGCCGGGCGTGACACACAATTCGACCGGGCCCAGTCTGGCGGCCAAAGCCCGCTGCAGCATGTGCTGCAAGAATTGCCGCGCCAGTTCGGCTGCCCCCTGGGCGCCGAGTGCCGAAATCAGGCGCGTTTTGGCAAAGCCGGGCAGGGGTGCCTTGGCCAGAATCACAATGCGCACCACTTTCATCGGTAGGTCTTGGCCAATTGCTGGGCCGGCACGCCACGCCAGTACTGCCAGCGCAGGCGCCACATCAACAGCATCGTGCGCCAGACGCCATGGGTTTCCCAGCGTCGCCCGGAGGTGATCACGCGCTGGCTGATGCAGACCGGCCAGCTGAGTTTGCGCAGGCGCTGGCTGAGTTCGATGTCCTCCATCAAGGGTTGATCCGGAAAGCCGCCGACCGATTCGAACACTATGCGACGCACAAAGATCGCCTGGTCCCCGGTGGCAATGCCGGAGCAGCGCGAGCGCAGGTTCATCATGAAGCCAATCACGCGCAGCATGGCCGGACGTCCGGCAATGCGGACATCAAATCGGCCCCAGCTGTGGGTCTTGCCGGAAAGCGCCGCAGTCACCAGGGCAAGCGCATCTTCGGGCAACTGGCTGTCTGCATGGAGAAACAACAGGGCCTCGCCGCTGGCATGCGCGGCACCCGCGTTCATCTGGCGCGCCCGTCCGCGCTGCGCGTGTAGCAGTGTCGCACCGGCAGACATGGCCAGCCCGGCGGAGCCGTCCTTGCTGCCGCCGTCAACGAGCAGCAGCTCGCAACCGCGTTGCTGCAGCGGCAGCAAGCGCGTCAGCAAGGCTGGCAGCGCAAGGGCTTCGTCGAGGACCGGAACGATGATCGAGACTTCCATGCCCGGCAATTATGCCCCGAAGTTGCAGCGCCGGCTTGTCCGACCCGCGGCGCGCTCAGTCGACCTTGTAGGCAGCAAATTTATCGTCAACCACGGTGTGGAAAGCCTGGTTGCTGTAGTTGCTGAGCACCTTGACCGCTGCCGCGAGCATGATGTAGAGCAGGTCCTTTTCCTGGTAGCCGGCATCCAGAAAAGCCTGCACGACCGCACGATCCGGTTGTCCATGCTTGGCCACCATTTCGGTCGCCATGGCCGCCAGGGCTGCCAGTTTGGCATCCGGAATCGGCTGGTGCGCACGCATCGCCTGCAGCACCGCAGCCGGCACCCCCGACATTTTGTCGGCCAGCATGCTGTGCGCAGCAGTGCAGTAATTGCAGCCGTTGTATTGGCTGACGGCCAGAAACACCACCTCCTGCTCGGCCGGACTGAGTCCTGATTCGCTGCGAAACAAGGCGTAGCCATGCAGGTAGGTGCTGAGCATCGCCGGTGCGTTGGCCATGTTGGCGTACATGTTGGGAATGAAGCCAACCTGCTTGAGTGCGAAATCCAGGATTTCCTTCTGCTTGCCTTGAGCACTGGCGTGGTCGATCGGCTTGAGCTTGCTGATGATGGGGGTGTTGGACATGGTTGATTTCTCCTGATGATTTGATGGGGTCTGCTGTGTGCGGCCAGGCAGCAGCACACAGGCCTTGATGGTAATTTGCACTCGCTGGTGGAATGGGTGCGCGCGTCTCGGATTTGATACCCGTCGTTTCATTTTCCCGAATTGCTGCCAGAGACTGACAGGCATGGCTTCCAAGGTGCCGCGCTGGCATGAAAGTGGTCTGTCATGGCGGGTTGCGACCCGCCTCCCAGGGATGTCGGATCAGCTCCGGCAACACAAAAAAAGTTGTCACGTTATGTCAGGCCCGTGCGACCAAGGCTGTGACGGTACTGCATTTCGCGGTGCTGCAAACATGAAAGGAAACATCATGAGAACCCTACTGATTGCCAGCGCCCTTGTTGCCACCACCTTTGCCGCCTCGGCGATGGAATATGGCATCAAATACGGGCCCAACACGCAAGCCCAGGCCGCAGCACCCACGGGCCTGACAAGAGCCCAGGTGGTGGCTGAATACACGGCAGCCAAGGCAGCCGGTCAAGTCAACATCACTGAATTTGAAATGCGCCAGGCTGAACGCGACAACCTGCAAGCCACGTCAAGCCTGACTCGGCAAGCAGTGATGCAGGAAGCTGCTGCGCACAACGCATTTGGTTACCTGGGTCTGCATGGGGACAAATGAATGTCAGAAGCCTCACTGACATCGATGCAAGCCAGGGCAGGGCGTGGCGCAAGTGCTGCGACCCTGCCGCAATGGCCAAAACCTTGCACGGCAGTGCGCCGATCTGGTCTGATCCATGACCCAGCAGATGCACTTGAGTTGTAAGAAGCCGGGGCGAGTGACGACTGATGGATCAGATCGACAAATGACACGATCCGTTGATGTCAAATCCTGAAAGGCCCTTTCATGAACAGCCAGACTCAGTCCATCGTTCAGCCTGAGCCCAGCCCCCATGGTGATACCTCGGGTGAATCCTGGGTTCGCTTGCGCCAGCGCCTGTTGCGACATGCGCGCATGATGGTATCTGAACCCGCGCTGGCAGAAGATCTGGTGCAGGATTCCCTGATTGCCGTGCTGGAGAAGCCCGAGGCACACCGCGGTGAGGCTTCCATCATGACCTGGGCAGTCGCCATCCTGAAACACAAAATTGCCGACTGGTACCGCTCGCCCCATCAGCGTCGTCGAACCTGGATCGAGGCCGATGACAATGAAGATGTCAGCGATCCCACTGAAGGACTTTACGATGAGAAGGGCAGCTACAAAGAGCCGGTGCCGGCCTGGCAGCAACCCGAAATGCAGGAAACACAGCGCCAGATGATGTCGGTCATGGAGGCCTGCCTGAAACGTTTGCCTTCGCAAACCGGCAGGGTGTTCATGATGCGTGAATGGCTCGGTTTCGAAACGGCAGAAATCTGCGAGCTCCTGAGCCTGAGCGCCGAGAACTGCCGCATGATTTTGCATCGGGCCCGCATGGGCCTGCGCCAGTGCATGTGCACACAAGGATATTCCACCGGGAGCTTCCAATGACCCTGCTTCATTCCTGTAAAAAAGCCGCTGAACTAATCTCACAGTCAATAGACGAACCCCTGGACGTGATGGACAGTCTGCGCTTGCGCATGCACCTGAGCATGTGCGGCAATTGCCGTCAAGTGGAAAAACAATTGAACCTCATCCATCGCATGGGGTCGCAAATCGGCACGCTGGATTTTGGCGACGATCCGCAAGCCCCGAACATCAGTTGATGGCATTGAAACAGTCGGCTCAATGGCTTGCGGCACAGAGTCCGTGGCCCTCGAAAGCGTAGCGCAATACGCACCGGGGCTGCCGGCGTGTCGAGCCTCTTGGCAGTGTGTGCCCGTGGCTTGTCGCAACGAGTGAACTCGCGGCTCCATCAATGCCTGAATCGGGCCTGGCAGAGGCTTGTTGCCTGCCTGATGTGGCGCCGCCGCAGTTCCATCACAATAAGGTGCAGGAATTGGCAACGCTGGGAGCGTGAGGCCCTCCCTGTGGCAAGCTCGCCTCCTGATCTTCAGCCCCTAGACCGATGTTGACAGTCCCGTTTTTTTTGACTTGAGCCTCTATGCAATCCCATGAACCACCGGTGCTGCGCGACCTGGTGCTGGTCGGCGGCGGACACAGTCACGTTGGCGTGCTCAAGGCCTTCGGCATGCGCCCCATCCCTGGGGTGCGACTCACGTTGATTTGCACCGACAACGACACCCCTTACTCTGGCATGTTGCCAGGCTATGTGGCGGGCCACTACAGCTTTGACGACGTGCATATCGACCTGGGTCGTCTGGCTGCTTTTGCCGGTGCGCGGTTTTACTGCGATCAGGTGACTGGCCTGGACCGAGCCAGCCACCAGGTCATTTGCCGGCGCCGACCTGCGGTGTCTTATGATCTGCTGTCCATCAACATTGGCTCCACGCCCCAGCTGCAAGACGTGCCCGGTGCCGGCGCAAACGCCATTGCGGTCAAGCCGATTGCGCGCTTCAACGAACGCTGGCTGGCTTTGCTGGCGCGCGTGCAGCAGCACCCCGACGCCACTACGGTGGCCGTGGTCGGTGCCGGCGCGGGCGGCGTGGAACTGCTGCTGGCGATGCAGTTTCGCCTGCGCCAGACCCTGCTGAGCATGGGGCGCAACCCGGACAACGTGCAATTTCATCTATTTACCAGCAGTGCAGACATTTTGCCCACGCACAACCCCGGTGTGCGCCAGCGTTTTGATGCGTTGCTGAAGCAGCGCGGTGTGCAGGTGCACCGCCACGCCGCCGTCACTGAAGTTGCGCCGGGCTGGCTCATGACCGCCAGCGGTGAAGTGGTGCAAGCCGATGAGATCGTCTGGGTGACTCGCGCTGGTGGTGCGCCATGGCTCAAAACCACTGGGCTGGCGCTGGATGCAGACGGCTTCATCCAGGTCAGCGACTACCTGCAAACCGTGACCGACACCCACATATTTGCCGCCGGTGACATTGCCAGCATGGTCCATCACCCGCTGGAGAAAGCGGGCGTGTTTGCGGTTCGCCAAGGCGCGCCGCTGACAGAAAACCTGCGTCGCAGTGTGCAGGGTGCAGCGCTCAAAGCCTACCACCCGCAACGCCGCTGGCTGGCACTGATCAGCACCGGCGACAAGTTTGCGGTGGCTTCGCGCGGCTGGATCGGTTTCGCCGGGGCTTGGGTCTGGCGCTGGAAAGACTGGATTGACCAGCGCTTCATGCGCAATTTCAAGGACCTCCCCATCATGCCGGACAACGCGGTACCTGATGGCCAGGCCAAAGGTGCTGATGATGGCGCCGTACATCAAGCCGCGCCAGAACCTTGAGCCGTTCACGACACAGGATGCGAAGCCAGCTGCAAAGAGTGCAAATACAAGTAACCAGCAAGCCGTTGCGAACGCCAGGCCGAGCGGCATCCATCCCATGTAAACGGCGACAAAGGCCACAACCGGGACGATACCCGGAACCACGACCACCATGGAGCGCCGCAACAGTGTCAGGCTTTCCTGCAAGCTTGTTCGCCGCTTGTTGACGATCTCGTCGGCAAGCCCCTTGGCGAAGGTTTCGGCCACCGCATTGGCGATCAAGGTGATGAAAATAGTTGCAACGGCTGACCACTCGGTGAGCGCAGAGCCTTCCAGCACAGTCAGCAAAGCCAACACGATGATGGTTCCGTTGAGCAATTTGTAGAGTTTGAAACGGGTATTCTCGGCAGCACTGGTAGCCATTTCTCTTACCTCGGCAAGCAATGAAAAGTTGAAAAACCAAAATCTCTCCTGCTTTGTCGTGCTGGCACGTCAATGTTTACAGTGACGAGGAAATTTGAGCTAAACCCGTGGCGTACTCTTGAGCCAAACACCCGGTGAAAAGCCCAGTTTGCGTTGAAATGCACGGGTGAGGGCGCTTGCGCTGCCATAGCCGACTTCATGGGCCACATGCTTGAGTGGCCGACCGCGCCGGAGCAGCCCCTGGGCCAGCATGATGCGCCAACCCGCCAGATAGTCAGCCGGTGTTTCGCCGGTGACCTGGTGAAAATGCACCGCAAAGCGCGCGCGCGACATGCTGGCCTTCGCTGCCATGTCGATCAGGCTCCAGTTCCGCTCAGGCGCCTGGTGAATGGCGCTGAGCGCCTTGGCCAGGCGGGTATCTGCCAGACCGGCGAGCGTGCCGCCCTGCGTCAGCTTGTGCGCAACGCAGTGGCGCAGCAAGTGAATCATCAGCACCTCGCACAAGCGGTCGAGCACGGCCTGCCGACCATCCTGCTCGGTGAACGCTTCATCGAACATCAAGCCCAGCAAGGCCTCCACACCGGGCAAATGTTCCAGCGTTACTAATACCACGGAGGGCAAAGAGGCGGTAATGGGGTTGCTGATGCCACCGCCAAACTGAACCGTGCCGCAAACCACTTCGGCACCTGAGCGCTCGTCTGCGACCAGTCGATGTGCTTTGGGGCGAGGTAAAAAAAGCAGGGCTGGTTCGGTGATGGTGAAGGTTGCTGGCCCGACACCGATGACTTGCACCGGACCGTGCCTGATCAGATGCAGGTGGCCGTGCACACTGTCTTGCTGAAAATCATGAGTCCCGCAAATATTGCCGATGTAGAAAACACCGGCATGCAAAGAGAAGCGGTTGAGCAGTGTGGTGAGGCGATCCATGGCTCAATGAAATGTTTGATCTGAACACTTGATAAGTTGCACCGATCATCGTAGCAAAGCGCGGCGGAATATTTTTTTGGAATGCGTGTAAGAAATCAAAGTCTGCGCCGTCTAACCATGCAGGGCAACATTCCATTGCGCCCGATTTGCCACCCTTAACACCAAGGAGTCTTTCATGAACGCTCAACCTTCCGTTATCCGCTCAGCCATTCTGGCTTCTGTTTTTGGCATGGCCTTTGGCGCCCCGGCCAGTTTTGCCCAAAGTCCGTGCACGCCACGCAATCCTTGTTCGCCTCGCAAAATGAGCCCGTGCTCGGCCAAGAACCCGTGCGCTGCCAAGAACCCGTGTGCCGCCAAGAATCCCTGTGCTGCCAGTGGCAAAGTGGACCCCAAGCTAGTCACGCGACCGGCTGGCACCCAACTGGCCAAAGGCAATTCGGCCGAACTCATCGCCATGGGTAAAAAACTGTTTTCTGACACCAAACTCAGCACCAACGGCCTGTCATGCAATTCCTGCCATTTCAATGGCAACTCCTACCTCAACACCTTCGCCAAACCTTACCCGCACTTTGTGCAAATGGCCGAAGACAGGGGCGGCATGAAAAAGATCCAACTCGACGAGATGGTGCAGTTTTGCCTCGTGGCGCCCATGGCAACCAAACCCCTGGCCTGGAATTCGCGAGAGCTCGCCGCATTGACCGCCTACACCGCCGAAGTGCAGAAAACCTTCAAGCCCAAAGCCGGAGCTGCCGCTGCCAACCCGTGTGCCGCCAAGAATCCGTGCGCCGCCAAGAACCCCTGTGCTGCCAAGAATCCATGCGCAGCCAAAAAGTAAATACCTGAAGCGCCGGGTAATGAGTGATTGGCAGAACCTCACGCATGACGACTTGTTCGCCATGCGTGCTGCGGGCCAGGAGATCATCGAGTGCTACCGCGTGCTCGGTAAAGCCGGCCTCAACATCGTTGGTGAAGTTTTGCGGGGTCAGGGTGAGTTCATTGAATTGAACCATTATCCGGATGACGATGTGTTCGACCGCGACAGTCAGGCGCAGTACTACTACCATGCGCACCGAGGTCTGGACGGTGAACACGGCCATTTTCATACCTTTGTGCGTCAGCCCGGTATGCCCGCGGACATGCAACCCGTGCCGCATGAACATGCCAGCGAGTCGTGGCCAGCCGGGCGCGATGCGCTCTGCCACCTGATTGGCATCTCGATGGATGCCTACGGCTTTCCGCTGGGCCTGTTCACCACCAACCGCTGGGTCACCGATGAGGCCTGGTATCAGGCCAGCGATGCAGCTCGCTTGCTTGAGCGCTTTCGCATCGACCATGCCGCGCCGTCCTGGCCGGTGAACCGCTGGATCAGTGCCATGTTCGTGCTGTTTCGTCCACAGATGAAATCATTGCTGGCGCAGCGCGATGCCAGTGTGGCCGAATGGGCCGCCGGGCATCCAGGCACCGATGTGTTTGAAGATCGCCAGCTCGATATCACCAACTGGACAGCGATTTCAGTCGAGCAACAGATCAGCCAGGTGGAAGCCCTTGTGGCCAGAGTGCGATCAGCTTGACAACGCATTTCCATTGACTTTTTTACGGAGGCACCCACATGTCTTACATTGACTCTGCCCTGACTCGGGTCATGCTGTTGACCGTTGTATTGGTTTCAGCCAGTACGGCATGGGCACAAGCTGCCTTGCCGGGCACCCGAACCTTGACCAGCAAACACAATTTCAGTGATTTGGTCGGTCGCGTCGAGGCGGCTGTTACCAAGCACAAGATGGGGCTGGTGGCCAGTGCCAGCGCCAGCGCAGGCGCTGCCGGTCGCGGCATCAAGATCCCCGGCAACACCGTGCTGATGGTGTTTCGCAACGATTACGCCGTGCGCATGCTGCAGGCGAGTGTGCCAGCTGGCATCGAGGCGCCGATCAGGCTGTATGTGACCGAAAACGCCGATGGCACAGCCAGCCTGACTTACCGCTCACCCAGTGCGGTGTTCGCCCCCTACAAGTCAGACCAGCTGCAACAGATTGCGGCTGAGCTTGACCCCATTTTTGAGCGTATCGCCGCCGATGCAGTGGGTGGTTAAAAGCACTCTGTTGCCGGCCGGGCAGTCGCCGTCACGCCAGACTGGACCGCTGCTGCTCGGTGTTGTCACGCTGGCGCTGGTGGCAACGCACCTGGCCGGCAGTGGCTGGCGCCCGGCAGTGCTTTGGCTGATCGGGTTGCTGCTTGGCATGGCGCTGTACCATGCCTCCTTCGGCTTTGCCAGTGGCTACCGGCGCATGCTGGTGGCACGCCAGATGCGGGGTGTGCAGGCGCAGCTCCTGCTGCTGGCCCTGACCGCGCTGTTTTTTGCTCCCATATTGGCCAATGGCTCTGCGTTCGGAATGGCTGTGTCAGGCGCATGGGCACCTGTGGGCGTATCGGTGGCAGCCGGTGCCTTCATGTTTGGTATCGGCATGCAGCTGGCTGGTGGCTGTGGCTCCGGCACGTTGTACGCCGCTGGTGGCGGCAGCCTGCGCATGTTGGTGGTGCTGATCAGCGCCTGTGCTGGCTCGTTTCTGGCCAGCCTGCACATGGGCTGGTGGCAACAACTGCCTTCGCATGACGCCATTGTGCTGGCAGATGTGCTGGGCTGGAAGACGGCCCTGACCGCACAACTTGGCTTGATCGGCCTGCTGGCTGGCTTGTCCTGGTGGCTGGCACGACCTGTGCCTCCGGCCTCTTTGCCGACTGCCATTGCTCCGCCAGCCAGGGCCGGGTTGGCTGTGGTGTTGTCGGGTCCGTGGCCTCTGTTCTGGTCAGCCGTGCTGCTGGCACTCGGAAATCTGGGCACACTGCTGGTTGCAGGTCATCCCTGGTCGATTACCTGGGGCTTCACGTTGTGGGGCGCCAAGGCAGCCCAGAAACTGGGCTGGCAGGCTTCTGGCAGCGGTTTCTGGCAGGGCGACTTTCAAAGTGATGCCCTGGCCGGTGGCGTGCTCGATGACACCACCTCGATGATGGATCTGGCCATCATGCTGGGCGCGCTGTGCGCCGCAGCGCTGGCGGGGCGCTTTGCACCCAAGTGGGATTTTCCCTGGCATTCGTTGATGGCGGCATTGCTTGGCGGCTTGCTGATGGGCTATGGTGCGCGCATTGCCTATGGATGCAATATTGGTGCGTTTGTTTCCGGCGTGGCCTCTGGCAGTCTGCATGGCTGGCTCTGGATTGCTGCGGCCTTGCCGGGGAGCTGGCTGGGCATCCGCTGGCGACGCCGCTTCGGACTGGCCGATTGAGGCGCCGGCGGTTTGCACAACAGCGCTGTCGCAGTGTAAGAAGTGCCAGTTTGCAGCGACTATCAAAGCAGCGAAGCCAGCACGGCACGTTGCGTGCCGGCCATGATCAACCCAGGAGTCCAAGCTCATGAACACTCGCATTGAAACATCGGCAACTGCTGCAACCACTGGCAAGGGGCTGATGTCCGGTCTGAACCGTCCCTTCGGCTCCCGTCATGGCCACCCTGTCCGGCCGGCCTTTGTGATGAAGTACGCAACTGGCACCTTGCCGCTGGACCATCGGGTTGCGGTGCGCAACGCCTGAGGAACAAGGCCATGAATTCGGTCCTGAACTGGGTGGGCAGGCAGCTGGCGCGCTACCTGGCCAAGGAGGTTCATGTTCATTCAGCCGTTCCAGCCACATCGCCGGAACGAATGCTGGCCGTATTGAAGCCGGGCGATGTGTTGCTGGTTGAAGGCAACAGCCGGGTCAGTGCCGTCATCAAATACCTGACCCAGTCCACCTGGTCGCATGCCGCGCTGTATGTCGGTCCGGCCCTGCTGGGTGCCAGCGGCGCACCGTCCGGCCACTTTTTTGTAGAAGCCGACACTGTGACCGGGGTGCGCAGCGTGGGCATTGACGCATTTGCCGGGTTGCACACACGCATATGTCGCCCGGTTGGCCTGACGGCTGCAGATTGCGAGACACTGGCCAGCTTTGCCATTGCCCGCATTGGCAGCCAATACGACTTGCGCAACGTGATCGACCTGGCGCGTTACCTGTTGCCGACACCTTCGGTGCCGCAGCGTTTTCGGCGCAAGATGCTGGCGCTGGGCAGTGGTGACCCGACGCGGGCGATTTGCTCAACCCTGATTGCACAGGCTTTTCAGGCGATCCGGTACCCGATTCTGCCCATCACCACCGTACAAAACGATGACCGGCCCGATTGCCCGGCATGCGTCAGTGAAATTCTGAGTGTGCGCCATCACAGCCTGTTTGCGCCGCGCGACTTTGATGTGTCTCCGTACTTCGAGGTGATCAAGCCGACCATCGAGACGGGATTTGATTTTCATGAATTGCATTGGGACGAGCAGAGATGATGTTGCCATAAGCTCCGCAACAGGCTGGGTGACAGAGCTGCATTTCCTGCCTGCCAGTGATTCCGGCTTTATGTCCGGACCATATCAACATCGACGACTGCTGGCTGGGTCTGGTCGTTCAGTCTTTGCCTTCTACGTTCCGATCCTTGTCAAACCCCTTCGCGTAGGCTTTCATGGCCTGGCTCAAAAACGGCACTTGCGCGCTGAAGTTGCGACAGCCCGAACACATCATGGTGTGAAATTTCAGGCTCACTTTTTCGACCATCGACAGCGGCCTGTCTTGTGCCTCGGAAATCAAGCGGGTGGCTTGCTGGCAATTGATCATGTGTGTTCTCCCTTGAGGAACCAGTTGTTCTCCAGGCACTCTCGCAGGCGCAGGCGCGAGCGGTGCAGCATCACATTGAGGTTGCTGACACTGATGCCAACAGTTTTGCATATCTCGGGTGTTTCCAGTTCAACGAATTCCTTCATCATGAACACCCGCGCCTGGTTACCAGGCAAGTTTTCAAGGCAAAGTTCAAACACTTTCCAGAACTGGCGTTGGTGCAAGGCGTTTTGCGGGTTGCCCCAGTTGGCTGGTTTTTCATCACTCTGCCAAAAACCCTTGTGATCGAACAGCTCGGAAAAATCTTCCGCCTCCTCGTCTTCATGCAGCAAACTGCTGGCGTCGACCATGCGCTGCTTTTGCCTTAGCGTGTCAGCAATCTTGTTTTTGAGAATGGCAAAAACCCAGGTTTTCAGAGCGGCGCGCCCAGCAAAAGAACGGGCATTTTTCAGGGCGCCCATCAGTGCCTCCTGCACGGCATCTTCGGCCAGGTGACTGTTGGAAAACTGCTGCGTGGCAAACTTGACCATTTGCTTGCGCAGCTCGGTCAGAAAGGCGGTGTCGGACAGGATGGCGGTGTCGGGAGACTGCTGGCCACGGACTGTGTTGGCGCTGGGTTCCTTCATGGTTGTTGATTCACATACTGTTCAAACGTACCGGCAGACAGGGGTTGGCTGAACAAGAAACCCTGTGCTTCGTCGCAACCCTGCAGCCTCAGATAGTCCAGTTGGCTGGACGTTTCGACTCCTTCGGCAATGGTTTTCAGGCCCATGCTGCGGGCTAAATTGATGATCGAGGTGACAATGGCTTTGTCGTCGGCATCGACGCTGATGTCGCTGACAAATGACCGGTCTATCTTGAGTTTGGAAACCTTGAATTTTTTCAGGTAGCTCAGACTCGAATAGCCGGTGCCGAAGTCGTCGATCGAAATGCGGATGCCGCGCTCGTGCAGCCGGTTCATGATGTCAATCGCTCGCTGCGGGTTGTCCATGGCGGTGGCTTCGGTGAGTTCAATTTCAAGACAATCGCGCGGCACGCGCGCCTGGTGCAGGATGCTGGTGATCATTTCTGGCAAATCGGGTTGACGAAACTGCACGGCTGACAGATTGACCGCCATGACCATCGGGGGTAAACCACTTTGCAGCCAGAGCTTGAGTTGGGTCACGGCATTGCGCAGCACCCACTCGCCAATTTCCAGGATCTGGCCACTGTCTTCGGCCAGCGGGATGAATTCAGTGGGGGCAATGTAGCCCAGTTCTGGCTGGTGCCAGCGTAGCAAGGCTTCGGCGCCCAGCACGCGACCGTTCGGGATCGCCACCATGGGCTGGTATTCAAGCCTGAGTTCGTTGCGTGCCAGGGCGTGACGCAGGGCGTTGACCAGTTGCAGGCTGCGTGCCGAGTTGGCCTGCATTTCCTGGGTAAAAAAGCAGAAATCATTGCGAGCCGCACGCTTGACGCGGTACATCGCGGTGTCTGCATTTTTTGACAGGGTTTCAAAATCTTCCCCATCCTGCGGGTACATGGCAATGCCGATCGAGACGGTGTTGATCAGCTCGTATTGTTCGATCTGACAACTTTTGGCGGCTTCAGCGATCAGCTTCAGCGCCACATGGCGAGCCCCTTCCTGGTTGGTGTCTGGCAGCAGCAGAATGAACTCGTCGCCGCCCAGACGGGACAAAGTGTCCTCCTGGCGCAATATGGCCTTGATACGGCTTGAAACCTCCATCAGCAGCTGGTCGCCAATACTGTGCCCCAGCGTGTCGTTGATGTTCTTGAAGTGATCGAGGTCCAGAAACATGAGTGCCATCGTGCCGCCACCACGCTGCGCCAGGTTCAACGCAAACTTGAAACGGTCTTGTAATTGGGTCCGGTTGGGCAGTCCCGTGAGCTGGTCGAAAAGCGCGAGCCGCTCGATTTGCGCCTCGGCGCGCTTTTTGTCGGTCATGTCGCGGGTGATGGTCAAAATGCAGTCCACATCCCTGAAGCGCAACAGCTCGGCAGACATCAGACCATGGCAAACACTGCCATCCTTGCAGACAAAATCGGCTTCCAGGTTGAGACAGCGCTGCTCGCGCAGCAAGGCGTCAACCAGCGCCTGCCGGTCGTGGGGGTTGTGCCAGATATTGAGCTCCATCGAGGTTTTGCCCACCACTTCAGCGTGGCTCCAGCCGGTGATGCGCTCGAACCCATGGTTGACATCCATGAAGAGTCCATCCGACAGGCGGTTGATGTTGATCGAATCCAGACTGTTCTGAAATGCCTTGCGATAGCGCTCCTCGCTTTCGCGCAGGGCGTCCAGCGTGCTGATGCGCTGCGCCTCATCGACAAAGCGGTCCAGCGCATAACTGATGTCCATCGCCATTTCCAGCAGCAATTGCTGCACGGCATCATCAAAGGCATTTTTCTCGCCGGCATACACGGAGAAAAGTCCCATGGTTTGGCCCTTGCGATGCAGTGGAATGGCTGCCGATGCTCCCCAGCCATATTTCACGCCCTGTTCGTGCCAGGGCTGGATGGACGGGTCGTGCTGGAAATCCTGGCACCAGAAAGGCTGGTCCTGCCGCATGGCGATGCCCGACGGGCCTTGCCCAAGGGGCGATGCAGGGTCCACAGACAATGCAATGCATTCCAGGTAGTCGGTCCCTGATCCGAATGCGGCCACCGGTTTGATCAGCTGATCGGCCGGGTCCACCACGCCGATCCATGCCATTTTCAAGCCGCCAAAGTTGACCGCATCACGGCACAGGATGGGGAACAGTTCGGCTTCGTTGTGGCAGCGCACGATGGCCTGGTTGCATTGGCTCAAAGCGGAATACAACCTTGACAGGCGCTCTACTTTTTGCTCGGCACGTTTGCGGTCGCTGATATCGCGCGACAGCACGATGAACGCCGGGGTATCGCTGGCAAAGGGTGGCTTGCGCGCCACCGAGAGTTCAAACCAATGCGGACCATCAGGCAGCGTGAGCTCGATTTGCCTGCCCTGGGAATAGCCAGTTTGATGCGCCTCCTGCAGCGCGCTCATGGATATGGCCGCCACCTCGGCAGGCATCACTTCAGAAAGTGTTTTGCCAATGAAATCACGAGGTGCGACGGCCAGCAGATCGGTGCGGGGGGAATGAAAGCTCAGGAAGCGGCCGTTCAAATCCATTTCAAACATCAGATCTGGCAGCGCATCCAGTGTCGCCAGAAGCTGCTGATTGAGGGCGTTGAACCGGAGACTCTGCGCGCTCAAGGCACTCTGCATCGAGCGCAAACGTCGATGGTTGACCACGGTGAAGCCGGCCAGCAGCACTGTGGCGGCCATCAGCAAGCCCAGCGTTAGCGTCATGTCCATTGATTGCATTCCTTGGCAATGGTCGGGTCTCAGGCTGGTTGAAATTGCGGGTTCTGATGACACCGCAATTTCAAGTGTAAGTCATGCCGGTGAGGTCACCTGAGCGTTCTTTCATGCCGCGCCCATGTGACCGGATGCGTCGGGCAGCAGTGCTAATTTGGCTGCGGGAGTTGTAGCTGCCGCAAGATTTTGTCGAGCACGTCGTTCACGATGTCCTGCACCGGATTGGCGGGCAGCGCTGGCTCGGGTGGCGCTGGCGGCCGCGGCCGCGGGATGTCGAATTCAACGTCCGGGTCGAGCCATCGTTTGCGATAGGCCTGCTGGAACACCTCGCCCACAATGGGCAATGCGCTGCGTGCGCCCTGGCCCCACGAGCCCATGGTGACGCGGTTGTCGTTGAAGCCGACCCGGGCGCCGGCCACCAGCTGGCGGCTCATCATGATGAACCAGCCGTCGGTGTTGTCCTGCGTGGTGCCGGTCTTGCCTGCCACGTCGGCCTGGATGCCGTAGCGATAGCGAATGGCCGCGCCGGTGCCTTCGTCGATCACGCTGCGCATCACGTTCACCAAAGTCAGCGCATGGGCGCGCGGCATGGCCGGCTTCGACTCGGTGACGGGGGCAAATTGTTCCAGCAGCTTGCCGTTGCGGTCTTCCACGCGCAGCAGCAAAAACGGTTGTCGGTAGTCGCCACCGTTGGCGATGGTGCCATAGGCGGCGACCATCTCCAGCAGAGTGACCGGGCTGGTGCCCAGCGCCAGCGAAGGCACCAGGTCGAGCTTGCTCTGGCGCACGCCCATGGCCTGCGCCAGGCGGCCTACGTTGGCTGGCCCCACTTTTTGCATCAACTGGGCGGTGATGGTGTTTTTGGAATACGCCAGCCCGTCGCGCAGGCTGAAGCTTTGGTAGCTCGGTGGCGCGGCATCGCTGGGAGTCCAGACCGGGCTGCCTGGAATGGCAATGGCGACTGGCTGGTCGATCAAGGTGTCGGTCGGCTTGAAGCCCTGCATGAAGGCCGCGCCATAGACGAAAGGCTTGAAGGTCGAACCCGGCTGACGCCGCGCCTGGCTGACATGGTCGAACTGCTCCCGGGCAAAATCCCGGCTGCCAACCCAGGCGCGCACGGCGCCATCGCGTGGGTCCAGCGCCAGGAAACCAGCTTGCAGCACGGCTGCCTCCTGCCCGGCCTTGTGCCGTGCGTCTGCCAGTTTTTGCAGTTGCACCAGCTGCTTGGCGAGCGCCTGGTTGGCTGCTTTTTGCAGCTTGGCATCGATCGTGAGGTAAACGCGCAGGCCGTCGGATTCAATGTCGACGTCGTGCTGGTCGGCCCAGTCGATCAGCCACTTGCGCAGGTGCTGGGCCACATGGGGTGCCAGCCCGGGCGGCTCCACCTGACGCGCAAAATCGAGTTTGAGCGCTTGCCTGGACAGCGCCTCGAGCCGGGCCGGGTCCAGATAGCCGCTGCTGGCCATTTGCGCCAGCACCAGGTTGCGGCGCTGCAGGGATCGCTGCGGGTTTTGCACCGGGTTGTAGTAGCTGGTGCCTTTGAGCATGCCGATCAGCGTGGCGCTCTGCAACACGTCGAGCCGATCGGCCGAGGTGTCGAAATAGGTGCGTGCCGCCATCTCGATGCCATAGGCGTTGTAGAGAAACGGGACGGTGTTGAGATAGGTTTCCAGAATCTCGGGCTTGGAGTAGAGGGCCTCGATCTTGAGCGCGGTGATGGCTTCCTTGAGCTTGCGCGTGAGGGTGGCGGCGCGGCCGATTTCTTCGGGGTAGAGGTTGCGCGCGAGCTGCTGCGTGATGGTGGAGCCGCCCTGCAGGTCACCGCCCAGGGTGCTCAGCGCGGCGCCGGCCAGGCGCCTGAAATCAATGCCGTGGTGCTGGTAAAAGCGCCGGTCTTCGGTGGCAATGAGGGCGCTGATCACGTTGGGCGAGATCTGGTCGAGCGTGACCCACTGGCGGTTGATGCGCTTGAATTCGGCCAGCACGCTGCCATCCAGCGCCAGCAGCTGCGAGGGCGTTTCAGCTTTGGCCTTTCGCAGGTCGCCAGTGCCGGGCGTGAACGCAACCAGCAGCAGCACGTAGATCAGCAACACGGCTGGTAACAGCAAGGCAGCGCGCAGGCGATGGCGCCAGATGGCCGCCTTGGCGCGGGAAAATAGCCCGCTGATGAAGGTGCTTGCGTGTTGGAGGCCCGATGTCATGCGCGGGAGTTTAAGGCCCGCAGCAAGCTCTTCTGCCTCTTGCGGGCCTGCTGTTTACACCTCTATACAAATGGATCAGCGCTCTTGCAGTCGACTGAGGTACTCGATGAGGGCGAGGATTCTGGTGTGCCGTGGCTGGTTGGCAACTCAGCGGTTCAGACCACGCCTTCAAACATCATCACGCTGACTTCGTCACCGATGGCGACGTTGCCCTGCCCGTGGTTCAGCACGATCAGGCCGTTGGCGCGCACCATCGAACTGAGCACACCCGAGCCCTGGTTGCCGGTGGTTCTGACCTGCAATGAACCATCGGTCGCCGGGCTGACGATGCCGCGCTGGAACTCGGTGCGGCCGGGTTTTTTGCGGATGAGCTCAAGACTTCTGGCTTTGAGCAGCGGCACAGAGCTGCTGTTGCAGCCCATCATGCGCAGCAGGGCCGGGCGCACAAAGGCCAGAAAAGTGACCATCACCGCCACCGGGTTGCCGGGCAGGCCAAACAGCAGGGTCGGCTTTGGTTTCAGAATCCGGCCCACGGCCATGGGTCGGCCGGGTCGCATGGCGATTTTCCAGAAGACCACATCCCCGAGCTTCTTCATCATGGTCTTGGTGTAGTCGGCCTCGCCCACGCTCACCCCCCCGCTGGTGATGATGGCATCGGCCAGCTGTGCCGCCCGCACAAACGCCGCCTCCAGGGTCTCGGGCTGATCGCGCACCACGCCAAGGTCAATCATCTCACAGCCCAGCCGGGTCAACAGGCCAAACACGGTGTAGCGGTTGCTGTCGTAGACCGCCCCCTCGCGCGGCGCATCTCCCAGGCTCAGGATTTCATCGCCAGTGGAAAAGTAGGCCACCTTGAGCCGGCGCAGCACCGGCACTGTGGCGATGCCCAGACTGGCCACCAGCCCCAGTGCAGCGGGCGTGAGCCGCTCGCCTTGATGCAGTGCGGGCCGGCCCTGCATCAGGTCCTCGCCCAGAAGGCGGCGGTTGTCGCCAGCGCGCAGCACATTTTCTGCAATGGTGAGCTGGTCGCCCGCCAGGGTGGCAAGCTCCTGCGGCACCACCGTGTCCAGGCCGGCGGGCATGACGGCGCCGGTCATGATCCTGACGCATTCGCCGCGCTGCACCGTGCCGCTCCAGGCCTTGCCCGCCAGCGCGGTGCCGATCACCTTCAGGGTCAACGGCGTTTCAGGGGACAGCTGCGCGCCGTCAAAGGCAAAACCGTCCATCGCCGAGTTGTCGTGCGGCGGCACGTTCACGGGGCTGATGAGATCGGTTGCCAGCACGCGGCCCAGGGCACCGAAAATGTCTGCCTGTTCAACCTCTGTGACCGGCTCGACCATTTTGGCCAGAAAGGCGTTGACCATGTCGGCGCTCAGCGCCTGCGGATCGTAGCCCGCCAGTTCACGGGCGATTTGTTCCAGCGTTTTCATGCGCAGTGGCCTTCGAGTTGCTGCAATTCGGCAAGCGTGTTGGCGTTGAAGAAGGCTTGCGGGTTATCGCCTGGCGCATCAAACGGCACGACAACCGTGGTGTGCAGGGCGGTCCAGGCGTCAATCTTGCGGCCACCGTCCTGGGTAAAGCGCACCAGGCTTTCCAGCAAGCTGGTGCGCAGCAGGCAAAACACCGGCTGGGTGCGCACCTGCATGCGGCTGTCCTTGCCAGCCTCGGGGGCCGAGGCCATGGCGATGTCGGCATGTCCGGCTTCGAGCGCAGCTCCCAGGCGCTGTGCCAGATCAAGCGGCAGCAGCGGCGTGTCGCAAGGCACGGTGAGCAAATACGGCGTTTCGCAGCGTTCCAGCCCGGTCAGGAAACCGGCCAGCGGCCCGGCGTAGTCGGCCAGGCTGTCGGGCCAGACCGGCACGCCGAAGGATTCATAAGCGGCCAGGTTGCGGTTGGCGTTGATCATGATCGCACCAACACCTGCGCCTATTTGCAGGCGGTTCAGGATGTGCAGCGCCAGCGGCAGCCCCATGAAGTTCTGCAGGCCCTTGTCAATGCCGCCCATGCGCGAGCCGCGACCGCCGGCCAATATCAAGGCCGTGATGTCATGTGCACCGATCATCTCTGTCTTTCTGGAATAAATGGTTTGCTGCCGGGCTGTTCCACGGCGAAACACGCTCCCCCGGGGCAAGGCCGTGCGCGAAGCGACCAGCGCAGGGGGCCATTTTCAGCCACCGATGTAACTCATTTCAACCCGCTTCACCGGGGCGCCCGAATCAGGGGGCAGGGTGCTGCGCTGCTCGGAATAATTGTCATGGCGGGCTTGCCAGATGTGGCCGATGGTGCTGGCGAGGTCGACGTCTGTGGCATTGCCGCGGATCAGGCTGCGCAAGTCGTAGCCTTTCTCGGCAAACAGGCACAAATACAGTTGCCCTTCGGTGGACAGGCGTGCCCGGTTGCAGCTGTGGCAAAAGGCTTGCGTGACGCTGCTGATGACGCCGATTTCGCCCAGAGCGCGGTCATGGCGGCCGTGCACATCGGCATAGCCCCAGCGCTGCGCGGTTTCACCGGGTTGACTGGGCTCAAGCGGTATCACAGGCAACTCGGAACGGATCAGCCGTATCACTTCGCTGGAAGGCATCACCTCGTCCATGCGCCAGCCGTTGGTGGCGCCCACGTCCATGTACTCGATGAATCGCAGCACCATGCCGGAGCCCCGGAAGTGGCGCGCCATGGGCAGGATTTCCTGCTCGTTGGTGCCGCGCTTGACCACCATGTTGATCTTGATCGGCCCGAGCCCGACCGAGCGTGCAGCCTCGATACCCGCCAGCACGTCGGCCACGGGAAAGTCGACGTCGTTCATGGCGCGAAACACCGCGTCGTCGAGCCCATCCAGACTGACGGTAACGCGCTGCAAACCGGCGTCCTTCAGCGATTGGGCCTTGCGCGCCAGCAGCGAGCCGTTGGTGGTGAGGGTGATGTCCAGCGGCGCGCCCTCGAGCGTGCGCAGGGTGGCGAGTTGTTCTATGAGTTGTTCCAGGTTCTTGCGCAGCAGCGGCTCGCCACCGGTCAGGCGGATTTTTTGCACGCCATGGGCAATGAATTGGCGCGTCAGCCGCGTGATTTCCTCAAAAGACAGCAGGGCGCTGTGCGGCAGGTAGGCGTAGTCCTTGTCGAAAATCTCCTTGGGCATGCAGTAGTTGCAGCGAAAGTTGCAGCGGTCGGTGACGCTGATGCGCAGGTCGCGCAGTGGACGGCCCCGGGTGTCTGCCAACCGACCGTTGGGCTGGATGCGCGAATTGGGATTGAGGGCGGCCAGCGGCAGCGCCAGCGAATCGGGTCGCAGGTCTTGCAGCGGAATCACGCGGTGAGTGTGACGGTTGGTCATGAGGGTCATCAAAAAATATCATGAAACGCAGTCAGATCAGGCATGTGTCCGATTTTGTCACGCTTGCATTACCCTTCAAGAAACCGCACCTTGCCGGTGTGCAGGCTGTACACCGCGCCCACCAGTTGAATCTGCTGATCGGCAATCTGTTTCTGTCCCTCGGGTGACTGACGCAAGATGTCCAGTGTGTGGCGCACATTGGCCTCGACCGCGGCCTGCATGTATTGTTCCGGGGGCAGGCTGGCGTCAACGCTGTCCAGGGCAGGAAGAATGTTTTTCAGCAACTCGGCAATGCGTTCCGGATGCGTTTTGTCATGGAGTTTGGTTGCCACTGCAGCCTGGATCGCGCCGCAGCCCTCGTGGCCCATCACCACAAACAGGGGCGTATGCAGATGCCTCGTGGCGTACTGCAAACTGCCGGCAATCGTTGGCCCGAGCACATTGCCTGCCACCCGGATAATGAAAAGTTCGCCCAGCCAGGCATCGAAAACCAGCTCGGGTGGCACCCGGCTGTCGCTGCAACCCAGGATCGTGGCGTAGGGTTGCTGAGCGTCAGCGAGTTCCGCGAGGAGCTCGGTTTGCAGGCTCGGCACCTTTGATTGGCCGGCCACAAAACGCGCGTTGCCCGCTTTCAGCCAGTCGAGCGCTTGCCTGGCGGTGTAGTTGGAGGGTGGGTGCTCATTGGTCATGATGGGTGCAACGAAAAAACCCGCCGAAGCGGGTTTTGATGAAAGTTGAAATCGACTTAGCCGCCATGGAACTTCACCACCAGCGGCACGATCAGCAGCGCCACGATGTTGATGATCTTGATCAGCGGGTTGACGGCCGGGCCGGCGGTGTCCTTGT
>JBBINL010000024.1:0-21159 GCA_037443905.1 Burkholderiales bacterium
CATTGGGGTTTGAGATGATGGCGAGTGGGTTTGCGAGGCAGTTTGGGTGGCTGAGAGGCGTTCATAGCGCGGCCATGAACACCGAGCAGACGCCCAAAATGACCGCCAAGCCGCCGCCAGCGCTCAAACAGCACCTAAGGTGCGCCCAATTGACAATCTCGGTTAACGCTTTACTTCGCGCAGTCGCTGCGCCGCCTCACGCAAGCCGCTGGCGGTGGCATCCCAGCCCAGGCAGGCGTCGGTGATCGAGACGCCGTAGCGCAGCTCCCTCGGGTCGGTCAGCTTCTGGTTGCCCTCGAACAGGTTGGATTCGAGCATCACGCCCTTGATGGAGGTGTTGCCGTCGGCAATCTGCCCCACCACATCTTTCAGCACCAGGGTCTGCAAGACGTGATTTTTGCGCGAGTTGCCATGGCTGCAGTCGACCACGATGTTCACCGGCAAGCTGGCTTTGGCCAGTTCGGCTTCGGCTTCGGCTACCGCCACCGAGTCGTAATTGGGCTGACTGCCGCCGCGCAGAATCAAATGGCCGAAGGCGTTGCCACGGGTTTGCGTGAGCGCCACCTGACCCTCGCCATTGATGCCCAGAAAGGTGTGCTGCTGGGCCGCTGAAAGCATGGCGTTGATGGCCACATCCAGATTGCCGTCGGTGCCGTTCTTGAAGCCGACCGGGCTCGACAGACCGCTGGCCATTTCGCGGTGGGTCTGGCTCTCGGTGGTGCGCGCGCCAATCGCACTCCAGGCGATCAGGTCGCCCAGGTATTGCGGCGAAATCGGGTCCAGCGCCTCGGTGCCGCAGGGCAGGCCCATGTCGTTCAAGTCCACCAGCAATTGGCGTGCCAGGTGCAGCCCCTCCTCGATGCGAAACGAGTCGTCCATGCGCGGGTCGTTGATGAGTCCTTTCCAGCCCACCGTGGTGCGCGGCTTTTCAAAATAGACCCGCATCACGATGAACAACTGGTCCTGCAGTTCGTCGGCCAGCGCTTTCAGGCGCTGCGCATAGTCCCGGGCAGCAGCCAGGTCGTGAATCGAGCACGGCCCCACCACCACCAGCAAGCGCTTGTCATGCCCCTGCAAGATGTTGGCCACCGTGACGCGTGCCGTGCTCACGGTGCGGGTGGCGCGGTCGCTGGCGGGTACGTCATCGTGCAGTGCGCTGGGCGACAGCAGTGCTTGTTGCGCCAGCACGTTCAAGTTTTCAAGGGCGTTGGGGAAGGTCATGGCGGGTTCAATCAAAGCACGATGTCAGGCTGATTTTATGAGCCTGGGCGGATAAGCCTCTGAATCAGCTCCGCTCTCCCTTTGCCGGCCACATCACACCATAATGAGACTATTCATCCAGCCCCGAAAATGCCTGTCGGTCGACCCTTTCCCCATGTTGTTGTGATCGGCGCCGGTATTGTGGGCGCGGCCACCGCCTTTTTTCTCAGCCGCGCCGGTGCCAAAGTGACCGTGCTGGATGCGCAAACGCCGTCAGCGGGCGCCACCGGCGCCTCGGATGGCGCAGTATCGGTGGCCAGCAAACGCCCCGGCGTGATGATGCAACTGGCACGCCAGGCGCGTGACCTCTATGCCCAACTGGTACGTGAAGACGTTCTGACGGATCAGTTCCACACGCGCCCGACTTACCTGTTTGCCCGCTCGGACCTCGAAGTGGCGGTCATTGCGGCACAACAGCGCGACCTCGACAGCCAGGGCGAGGCCACGCTGTGGCTCGACCGCGCCATGCTGATGCGACGCGCGCCGGGCCTGGGCGCCAGCGTGCTGGCCGGACTCAAGGTGCCCAAGGACGGTCACGCGATTGGCTACCAGATCACGCACCGCCTGCTGTCTTGTGCCAATGTGGTGCCGCTACGGCACACGCCAGCGCTTGATCTGGTTCTGTCCGGCAATCGCGTGATCGGGGTCGAGACCGCCGGCGGGCGCATCCTGGCCGATACGGTCATCGAGCAGATAGCGGTCATCACCGTCGACGCCCAGGAAAACAGACTGCAATTGCAAAGTAAGCCGGTCGCCCGCCTGCCTGAGCTGATCCAGCAAGCCCAGCCAGCGGCGCAGGTGGTGCACGTTGCGCCTGATCGGGCTCGGGCCCGCGCCAGAGTAGGCGCGATGAATGGCGCCGCCTAGCTGGTCCCGCTGCTCAACCAGCAGCACCGACAGCCCCATGCCGGCGAGTTCCACTGCGGCAGCGACTCCGGCCGGGCCGCCACCCACTGTGAGCACGTCAGGCTGCCACACGATGCACCTCGAAGTCTGGCAACGCAGCCGCAGTGAGCTGCACTGCGGCGCGCACCGGGGTCAGACAGGCTTCCACCGGTGCCGCGCCATTGACCGACACCAGACAGGCCTGGCAGGCCCCGATGCCACAAAAATAGCGTCCGCGCAATTGCCCCATGGCTGGCCCCAGGTCCTGCACACCACTGCGTCGCAAGGCGGCCGCAAAGCTCTCCCCGGGCCTGAAATCCACCGGATGCCCCTGCCAGAAAAATACATCTGCCGTCATGATCCCCGTCTTTTCATTGAACAATTTCAATTCGCCACCAAACAGATTGCACATGGGTCGCAGCTTCAGTGCTGTTGGGAATCAGGAGGCGCATCGTTGGTCGTATTTGCACTGCTTCGTTGTTCATGGCCCAAGCCATGGACGCCTCGGTCAGGCCCAAACTGCCTCGGCGCAGCATCCGCCCGCCCGCAAAACCCGAATGAACAAACCAGGATTAAACCTTGATACGCTTTCAATGAAAACAGTTCACACCGGTGACAGGCAAGCCGTCATTCCTGTGCTGTTTTGTTGTTTAATTTCCTATCTGACAATATCAATTATCTTTTTGGCACCATGGATGAACTTGACCAAAACCTGATCGGTCTGCTGCGTCAGAACGCACGCATGAATGTGGCCGACCTAGCCTACAAGCTCAAGGTGTCGCGCGGCACCATCACCAACCGCATCCGCAAGCTCGAGGACGCGAAGATCATTCTGGGTTTTACGGTGAAATTGCGACCCGAATCACAACCCGACCGGATCCGCGCCTGGATGGAGGTACTGGTCGAGGGCAACCAGACCCGGCTGGTGATTGCCAGCCTGCTGGGTGAGCCTGGTGTGGCGGCCCTGCACGACACCAACGGCCGCTGGGACCTGCTGGCCGAACTGGAGGCCGCGTCGATGGCCGAGTTGTCACAGATTCTGGAGCGCATCCGCCTGATCAAGGGCATTCGCAGCACCGAAACCAATATCCACCTGGCAACCTACCGCTGAAATTAGCACACCAAGGACTGACATCCGTGGTCGCTGCTGCCATAATTCTCCAGTGTTTTACTGTCACACTACTTGAAAGGATTCACGATGCGTATCACCCACAAATCCAGGCTCGGCGTCGCCGCGCTTGCCGTTGCAGCCGGGGCACTGGCGCCAGCCCTTGCGCCGGCCCAAACGAGCCAGCCAGCCGACAAATGGCAGACCAGCGCCTCCCTGTATGGCTACTTTTCTTCGATCAGCGGCGACACCAAATTCCCGAGCAATGGCTCCAGCGTCGATCTCGATTCAGACACCGTCCTTGACGGTCTCAAAATGGCATTCTTTGGCACAATTGACGTGCACAACGGACGCTGGGGGGTGGTCAACGACCTGATGTACATGGACCTTGGCGCCTCCAAGTCGGGGGTGCGTGATTTCTCGATAGGCGGTGTTCCAGCAGGCGCCACGGCGAATCTGAGCTACGACCTCAAGGGCGTGATCTGGACCGTGGCGGGAGAGTACCGGCTGGCCACCGGCAATCCGGCTTACACCATCGACCTGCTCGCCGGTGCCCGCTATTTCAAAATCAAGCAGACCCTCGGATATGGCATTGGCGCAAACGTGGGCGATTTCCCGCTGGCGGGCAGGTCCGGGACGTCTGAAGTTGACGGCAGCGTCTGGGACGGCATCATCGGCGCAAAAGGCAGCTATGCCTTCGGAGACCATCGGCAATGGTTTGTGCCCTACTACCTGGATCTGGGCACCGGCCAGTCCGACCTGACCTGGCAGGCTGCCGGCGGCCTCGGTTACGCCTTCAGCTGGGGTGAGCTGATCGGCATGTGGCGCTACCTTGACTACAACTTCAAGTCTGACGGGGCCCTCCAAAGCATTACCTTCAACGGTCCCATTCTGGGTGTCAAGTTCCGCTGGTAAGCGGTGCCAAGGCAAGTGCGCCTGAAGGCCAGTCGGCGCGCCAGCCCGGTCTGGCCATGGTGCATGCCATCAGCACAGTTTCATCCCCGATGACACGCATTGTCCGCACCGCCAGCCGGGTCTTGCTGGCCTTGCTTCTGGCAGCCACAGGCAGCTGGGGCACGCTGGCCCTGTCCCTTGCCGGACCACACAGCAACGCCGCGCGCGTGGCGCTGGCAGCCGGCTTTGCTGCAGCCGCAACGGCTGCCCTGCTGGCATGGGTGTTCAGCCAACGGCGCTGGACTGCACTGGCCGCTTACCTGGTGTTGTTCGCGGCACTGCTGACCTGGTGGCAAAGCCTGGCACCTTCGAATGCGCGCGACTGGCAGCCCAATGTGTCCAGATTGGCCTGGGCCGACATGGAAGGCAACAAGGTTACCGTCCACAACATCCGCAACTTCAGCTACCGCAGCGAGACCGACTACACCCCCGCCTGGTACGACAAGACCTTCGACCTGCGCCAGCTCGAAGGGGCAGACATCGTGGCCTCCTACTGGATGGGCCCTGACATTGCCCATGTGTTGGTCAGTTTCGGGTTTGCCGGCGGCGACCATCTGGCCATTTCGATCGAGACGCGCACCGAAAAGGGCGAGGGCTATGACACCATCAAGGGTTTCTTCCGGCAGTACGAGCTGTACTATGTGGTTGCCGACGAGCGCGACGTGATCGGGCTGCGCACCAACTACCGCCGCGACCCGCCCGAAGACGTTTATGTCTACAAGGCAAAGGGATCGCCCGAAGCGCTGAAGAAATTTTTTCTGTCGTACCTGGACCAGATCAATGCACTCAGGGATCAGCCGCAGTTCTACAACACCCTGACCACCAACTGCACCACCAACATCTGGTTCAACTCCCTGGTCAACCCCGAGCACCTGCGTCTGAGCTGGAAGATTTTCGCCAGTGGTCATGTTCCGCAACTGCTTTTTGAGCAGGGGCGCCTGGAAGACTTCGGCCTGTCTTTCGACGCCCTTCAGCAGCGCGCCCACATCAATGCCCGTGCGCAGGCGGCAGGCATCACGGCAGAATTTTCGCAGCGCATTCGCGCAACAGACTAGCCTTGGAAACACCCATGGACAGAAGCATTCGATATTTCCGGAAATTGGCCGGAGCTGGTACAGCACTGGTTTGTGCCGCACTGTTGCCAGCCTTGGCCTGGTCAGCCACTGCCCCTGAGGCAAGCCCGGCAGCGGACCCTGCCAGGCGCCCCAAAATCTGCCTGGCGCTGTCTGGCGGTGGCGCCCGCGGTGCCGCCCACATCGGTGTGCTCAAGGTGCTCGAACGCTACCGTGTGCCGATCGACTGCATTGCCGGCACCAGCATGGGCGCACTGGTGGGCGCCGCCTATGCAACCGGCATGAAGATCGAGGAAATGGACGCAATCACCGGGGCCATCAGCACCGAGCTGTTGTTCAAGGAAACACCGCCGCGCGAGGAGTTGTCAATGCGGCGCAAACTGGAGGACTACACCCTGCTGTCCGGCCCCGAGCTCGGCGTGGTGGACGGCACCATCAAGTTACCCAAAGGCGCGGTGACCGGCGTGCAGCTCGAAACCGTGCTGCGCAAGCTCAGCAAAGCCAAGGGTTTTCAGCACTTCGATCAACTGCCCATCCCTTTTCGCGCCGTCGCCACCGATCTCGTGACCGGCAAGGCTGTGGTGTTCAAGGAGGGTGAACTGGCCAATGTGATGCGCGCCAGCATGTCGGTGCCGGGCGCGGTGGCCCCGGCCGAGTATGGCGGCATGATGCTGGTGGATGGCATGCTCACCGAAAACCTGCCGGTCGCGGTGGCGCGATCGATGGGGGCCGACGTCGTGATTGCAGTGAATGTGGGCACGCCGCTGCTCAAGCGCGACCAGCTCGACGGCATCTTCGGCGTGGCATCGCAGATGGTCAGCATCCTGACCGAGCAGAATGTCCAGGCCTCGCTGGCCTTGCTCACGCCCAGCGACATCCTGATCTCGCCGGAGCTGGAAAACTACACCACCGCCGACTTCGACAGCCTGGCCAAAATCGCGCCTCTGGGCGAGGCCGCCGCTGAAAAGGTCAGTGCGCAACTGGCGCAATTCGCACTCCCGGCTGGCCAGTACGCGGCACTGCGCCAGCGCCAGGTTGTGGCCGTGGCCCCTGACGTGAAGCCGATCGACGAAATCCGGTTCGAAAACCTCAAGCGCGTCAACCCGCAGGCGTTGCGAAGTGTCATGGAAACGGCGGTCAACCAGCCGGCGGACCAGGACACCATCGACAAGGACATGATCAGCATTTATGGCACGGGGGACTTCGAACACGTGAATTACCGCCTGATCGATGTGCCAGGCCGGCGGGTGCTGGCGGTGGATGCGGTCGAAAAAACATGGGGCCCCGACTTCATGCGCTTTGGTATTGGGCTGACCAGCGATTTCAGCAGTGCGGCTTACTTTGATCTGGCGGCCAGCTACCGCAAGACCTGGCTCAATTCGCTGGGCGCCTACTGGAACACGCTGGTGCAATTTGGTCACACCAATTCATTGATGAGCGAGTTCCACCAACCGCTCAATGCCACGGGCAACTTCTTCATTGCACCGAGGGTCGACATCGTGATGTCGTCTTTTGACCTCTACCAGGGCAACAACAACATCGCCACCTTCAGCACAAATACTGCCCGGATCGGTCTGGATGTGGGCACCCAGTTCCAGCGTTATGGCGAACTGCGGCTGGGCCTGGTGGGCGGCAGACTGTCCAACGAACTGGATACCGGACCACTAGAGCTGAAACTGGTGGAAGGTACGGTCAACGAGGGCGGGATTCTCGCCAGGCTGGTACTGGACCGGCTCGCCAGCATCCATTTTCCGCGCTCGGGCTGGCGCAGCACTGTCAACATTTACAACGCCAACACTGCCCTGGGTTCAGAGGATTCCTACACCAAATGGAGCGTCGACGGCACCGGCGTCTACTCTTTCGGCGAACATACCGTCAACCTGGCATTCCGGGCCGGCGGCAGGATCGGATCGGATCCCTTGCCGCGTTACAACCAGTTCCAGTGGGGTGGCTTCCTGAGCCAGTCGGGCTACAAGAACGGTCAGCTCTACGGCGCGAACCTGACTTATGGGCGGCTCATGTACTACCATCGCCTCTGGCATGCCAGCCTGCTCGAGGGTGCCTATGGCGGCATATCGATGGAACTGGGCAGGGTTGGCGATCCACTGGTGTCGGGATCACCCGAGGGCCTGCTCAAATCCGGCAGTCTGTTCATCGGTTCAGACACGCCGATCGGACCGGCCTACCTGGGCTATGGCCGTGCCGCGGACGGCAACCAGAGTTTTTACTTCTTGCTGGGCCGCGCGTTTTAGCCGGGTCCGCCTGGCATGGCGGTCCGGCTTGCCGGAAACTGGACCGGGAAGGCGCACATTCAGCGTGTGAATGTGCCCCAGCCATCCTGATTTATTTGGGAAACAGAAACGTCAGCTGCATCCTCAAGCCCCAGCCCTCGGGGCCATTGTCGGGTGCATCGGCCCAGTATTTGCCCGCCACCGCGAGCTGCATGATCTGCGGTCCGACCTTGAAAAGCTGCGCTGCGGTGAGTAGCAATGGCACCTGCCACTGTTCACTCTTCCAGTCATAGGCTGATTCCGAAACCAAGGCGAACGTCGTATGCGTCTTGGTGGTGTAGCTCAAAAAAGGTTGCAGGGTCGTGGAACTGACATCGTTTCGGTCGTCGTTGCCAGCTACCGACCAGACGTGGCCGGCCAGAAGGCCACCCGTCCAGGGGCCGGATTGCTTCAGCACCACGGCTGTCGGGCCGAGACCCCATTTCTCGGTGCCGAGCACATCCTCGGTGGCCGTGGGCAGCAAAAAGACCGGCCCGGCCCCCCAGATCCAGCCATCCGCAGTCGGCGCTTTAGGCGAGAAGAAAAAGCTGGCCGTGATGTCATTGAGGCCCGATTGGTTGAGCGCGCCCAACGGAAAGTCTTTGTTGTTGGAAAACGGAATGATCGTGCGCGTGATCAGATTCCAGTCCTGGTTCAGCTCGAAAGGGATCACCGGCTGGATAACCGTTCTGTCGACCGATGCGCCGTCGTTCGCGCCACCGTACTCGTCATGGTTGTACTGCACAGGCACGCTGATCAACGACGCCACAGGGTTCGACAGCTTCTTGGCCAGCTCGGCCGCCTGATCTTCCTGCGCCTGCGCCGGCGCAGCCAGTGCCATGGCACCCGTCAACATCAAAACTTTCCATTCGAAATGTTTCATGCTATTTCCCCTTTCTAAAAAATCATTTTAAGCGTGGCGTTCAGGCGATCAATGAACACGTCGAAACCACCAACACCATGGCTGCGGCCCTGGCGGCGCCGGGCTGCCAGGATCCGGCCAGGTCATACCCGCCATGGCCTCGCCCGCAGCCAGCATGCTTATTTTTTGGCTGCCGGCTCGATGCTCAGTGCCAGTGCCTCGGTGTATACCGCCTCGATCTGGTCACCCTTCTTGACCACCTTGAAATGCTCGGGGTTTTTCACTTTCAGATCCACCACCTTGCCACGCGGGCCTTTCACGGTGATGGTCATATTCTTCTGGTCGACGGCCAGCACATCAGCCACGATCGTCACCTGGCGCGCACCGACGCCAGCAGGCTTCTCGCCCGGCTTGGCTCTGGCAGCATCCGACTCCTGCTGGAGCTCGCGCACGCCGCCGCCCTTCTTGACCTCCAGGGTCAAAGCCTGAAGGTATTGCACTACCAGCTGGTCACCCACCTTGATCTGGTCGAAGTTCTTGACTTCTTCGCCTGCCACCACATCGAGCAACTTGCCTTTGGCCGTTTTGAGCGTCAAGGTGCGGGTGGCCTTGTCAATGGCCGTCACACCGGCGGTGAGCTTGATGGTTTCCATGGCTGCGGCCTTGCCGGGCTCGCTTGCCACAGCCGAACCGCCCATGGGCGCCTGCTGGGCCCACAGAGGCGTGGCCAGCAAAGACAGTGCAACAGCAGCAGACAACATCGAGATACGCATGATTTGATTCCTTTTGTGACAGATTGAAAGGGCATGCATCCTGGCGCCTGTTTTCAACCCGGCGACTCGAACGCATGCCTTGCCTGGAACCGGGCCAGGATAATGAGGCCCGGATCGGTGCGGATTGTATGCCTGCATCAGGTCTGGTTCCGAGCCGCGATTTCAAAGCCCTGGCGGCATCGCGGATCGGCTCCCGAAGATGGCCGAACCGACCCGCACCAGGGTGCTGCCCGAGGCAATGGCGGCTTCCAGGTCGGCGCTCATGCCCATCGACAGGGTGTCGAGTGCCAGGCCTTGTGCCTTCAGCGCCACAAACAGGTCGCTGGCTCTTTTGAAAATCTGGCAGGCAACATCAAAATCGGGCGCCGGCTCCGGAATGCACATGATGCCGCGCAACTGCAGGCGCGGCAACTGGCTGACCGCTTGCGCCAGCGCCAGCGCATCTGCGGGCTCCACCCCTGATTTGGTCGGGCCACCATCGACATTGACCTGGATGCAGACCTGCAACGGCGCCAGATGCGCGGGACGTTGCTCGCTCAGGCGCTGGGCAATCTTGAGCCGGTCCAGTGTGTGCACCCAGTCGAAATGGCCGGCCACCAGCCGGGTCTTGTTGCTCTGGATCGGGCCGATGCAGTGCCACTCGAGCGGCAGCTGGCGCAGCGCCGTCATTTTTTGCACCGCTTCCTGAATGTAGTTTTCGCCAAAGGCGGTTTGCCCGGCCGCAAAAGCGTCCTGCACCGCCTCGGTCCCGAAGGTTTTCGAGACCGCCAGCAGTCTGACAGCTTCAGGCGCACGGCCTGCCGCCAGACAGGCAGCCTGGATGCGCTGTCGCACGGCGCCGAGTTGTGTTGAAATCTTGGTCATAATTGCCAAGCGTAACAAACAAAAGGGGAATCTGTGGACATTACCCAATTGCTGGCGTTCAGCGTCAAGAACAAGGCTTCAGACCTGCATTTGTCGGCCGGTCTTCCCCCCATGATCCGGGTCAACGGCGATGTGCGCCGCATCAATGTGGAGCCGCTGGACAACAAGCAGGTGCATGCCATGGTGTACGACATCATGAACGATGCCCAGCGCAAAAAATACGAAGAGTTTCTGGAGATTGACTTTTCATTCGAAATCGAAAGCCTGGCGCGTTTCCGGGTCAATGCGTTCAACCAGAACCGCGGAGCCGGCGCGGTGTTCCGGACCATTCCCAGCAAGATTCTGACGCTTGAGCAACTCAATTGCCCAAAAATATTCAGTGAACTGGCGCTCAAGCCACGGGGCTTGGTGCTGGTGACCGGCCCCACGGGCTCGGGCAAGTCCACCACCCTGGCCGCCATGGTGAACTACCTGAACGAAACAGAATTTGGCCACATCATCACGGTGGAGGATCCGATCGAATTCGTGCATGACTCGAAAAAATGCCTGGTCAACCAGCGCGAGGTCGGGCCGCACACGCAAAGCTTTGCCGCCGCGCTGCGCTCGGCCCTGCGTGAAGACCCGGACTGCATTCTGGTGGGTGAGATGCGCGACCTGGAAACCATTCGCCTGGCCATGACGGCAGCGGAAACCGGCCACCTGGTGTTCGGCACGCTGCACACCTCCAGCGCCGCCAAGACCATCGACCGGATCATCGACGTGTTTCCGGCCGCTGAAAAGGAAATGATCCGCGCCATGCTCAGCGAATCACTGCAGGCGGTGATCTCTCAGACGCTGTGCAAGACCAAGGACGGTCAGGGGCGGGTGGCCGCGCACGAGATCATGCTGGGCACCAGCGCCATCCGCAATCTGATCCGCGAAGCCAAGGTGGCGCAGATGTATTCGAGCATTCAGACCGGCAACAACGTGGGCATGCAGACGCTCGACCAGAATCTGACCGACCTGGTGCGACGCAACATCATCAGCCCGGCAGAGGCCCGCAGCAAGGCCAAAATTCCCGAAAACTTCCCAGGGTGAACTTATGGAACGCGATCAAGCAACCTCCTTCATTACCGACCTGCTCAAACTGATGACGAGCCGCAATGGCAGCGACCTGTTCATCACAGCCGAATTCCCGCCGGCGATCAAGGTCGACGGCAAGATCACCAGGGTGTCGCCGCAACCCCTCAACGAGAGCCACACGCTGGCGCTGACGCGCTCCATCATGAACGACAGGCAGGTGGCAGAGTTCGAGCGCACCAAGGAATGCAACTTTGCCATTGCGCCGGCCGGTCTGGGGCGCTTTCGGGTCAACGTCTTCATGCAGCAAGGCAAGGTCGGCATGGTGCTGCGTACCATTCCCATGACCCTGCCGACCATCGAAGGCCTGAATCTGCCGCCCATCCTGAAGGACATCGTCAACACCAAGCGCGGGATGTGCATCATGGTGGGCGCCACCGGCTGCGGCAAATCCACCACACTGGCGGCCATGGTGGACTGGCGCAACGAAACCACGTTTGGCCACATCATCACCGTCGAAGACCCGATCGAGTTTGTTCACCCGCACAAAAACTGCGTGGTGACGCAGCGCGAGGTCGGCATCGACACCGACACCTGGGAAGCGGCCCTGAAAAACACCCTGCGCCAGGCCCCCGATGTGATCCTGATGGGCGAGATCCGCGACCGCGAGACCATGGAGCACGCAGTGGCCTTTGCCGAAACAGGTCACCTGTGTCTGGCCACGCTGCACGCCAACAGCGCCAACCAGGCGCTTGACCGGATCATCAACTTTTTCCCCGAAGAACGGCGCGCGCAACTGCTGATGGACTTGTCACTCAACCTCAAGGCACTGGTCTCGCAACGCCTGATTCCCAAGCAAAACAACAAGGGCCGGCTGGCGGTGGTCGAGATCTTGCTCAACTCCCCGCTGATTGCCGACCTGATCTTCAAGGGCGAGGTGACCGGCATCAAGGAGGTCATGAAAAACAGCCGCAACATCGGCATGCAGACCTTTGACCAGGCGCTGTTCGATGCCTATGAAAACAACGAGATCACCTACGAGGATGCACTGCGCAATGCCGATTCGGTGAACGATTTGCGGCTGCAAATCAAGCTCAACAGCCAGCGTGGCAAGAACCAGAATTTGAGCGCAGGCACCGAATACATGACCATCGTTTAAAACACCCAGGAGCAAATGTCAGCATGAACCCGAGAACTTACCCAGACACCCCCGCCAGACACGTTGCCTTTCTGGGCCTTGGCGTGATGGGCTATCCCATGGCCGGCCATCTGGCGCGAGCCGGTCACCAGGTCACGGTGTACAACCGCACGGTGGCCAAAGCGCAAGCCTGGTGCGAGGAAAATGCGGCAGCTGCCGGCCGCAGCGGCAACGTCCATCACGCGATCACACCCTGCCAGGCGGCCAGCAACGCCGATCTGGTGTTTTGCTGTGTCGGCAACGACGATGACCTGCGCAGCGTGGTGCTGGGTGGCGAAGGCGCTTTTGTCGGCATGAAGCCCGGCGCCGTGTTGGTGGATCACACCACCGCGTCAGCCAATGTGGCGCGCGAGCTGTACGCGGCGGCCAGGACCCAGGGACTGCATTTTGTCGATGCTCCGGTTTCGGGTGGCCAGGCGGGCGCCCAGAATGGCGCGCTCACCGTGATGTGCGGCGGAGACCTGGCGGCGTTCGAGGCGGCCAAACCTGTCGCCATGGCTTACTCCAAGGCGGTGACCTATCTGGGCGACAGCGGCGCCGGTCAATTGGCCAAAATGGTCAACCAGATCTGCATTGCCGGCCTGGTCCAGGGGCTGGCCGAGGCGATTGCCTTTGGCCAGAAAGCGGGCCTGGACATGAACCTGGTGCTCGATGTGATCGGCAAGGGCGCAGCGCAAAGCTGGCAGATGGACAACCGTGGCAAAACCATGGTGGCCGACAAGTTCGACTTTGGCTTTGCCGTGGACTGGATGCGCAAAGACCTGGGTCTGGTGCTCGACGAAGCCAAACGCAACGGGGCCAGCCTGCCAGCCACGGCGCTGATCGACCAGTTTTACGGCGATGTGCAGCAGATGGGCGGACGGCGCTGGGACACCTCCAGCCTGATCAAGCGGCTGCGCTGAAACCCGCTATTGTTTAGCCGGTGCCGATGCTGGCGCCGCTGCCGGTGCGGGCGGCGGTTGGAGTGCGCGCAGTTCTGCTTCGCTGATGATCTCGAACACCCGCACCACTTTTTGAACGCCGCTGACAGTGCGGGCAATTTCTGTAGCCCGGTCTGCTTCGCGCTGGGTCACGAGACCCATCAGGTAAGTGATGCCGCGCTCCGTGACCACCTTGAACGCGTTGGCATTGAGGTCTTTGGCATCGAGCATGGCCGCCTTGACGCGGCCGGTGAGCCAGGAGTCGTTGGAGCGCTGCGTCAGGGTGGAATTGCCCATCACCGCCAGCTCATTGACCACCGATTTCACCTGCTTTTTTCGCGTGACGATCTGCTCCACCTGCTGTTTGTCCTCCAGCGAGGGCACTTCGCCGGTCAGCAGCACACTAAAGTTGTAACTGGTGATGTTGACATGCACGCGATCCCCGAATTGATTGCTGACGCCGGAACTGGCACTCAGTTCCAGATTCTGGTCATCGAGCTGGACACCCGAGGTGCGCCGGTCGATCGCCACCATCGTGCCGACCGCGGCGGCACCTCCGAGAACAAGCGGAACACAGGCGCTCATGGAAGCGCCCAAGGTCACTGCAGTGAGCATCAGGCCGAATAGTTTTTTGCGAGCAAATATCATGGTGGGGGTTTCCTAATCGCCAAGTAACAGGGTATCGACCGCATCGCACAGACAATGCAGCGTGAGCAGGTGCACTTCCTGAATGCGCGCAGTGCGTTCATGGGGCACGCAGATGTGCACATCGGTGTCGCGCAGCATTTGCGCCATCTTGCCGCCGCCGTGGCCGCTCAGGCCGATCACGACCATGTCACGCGCATGCGCTGCCTCGATGGCAGCCAGCACGTTGGCCGAGTTGCCGCTGGTGGAGATGGCCAGCAACACATCACCGGGTAGCCCCAGGGCACGCACCTGGCGCGAAAAAATCTGGCTGAAATCATAGTCGTTGGCCACCGCCGTCAGGATCGAACTGTCGGTGGTCAGTGCAATGGCTGCCAGTTCAGGGCGTTCGCGCTCGAAGCGGCCGACAAATTCAGCCGAAAAATGCTGGGCATCGGCCGCCGAGCCGCCATTGCCGCAACTCAGCACCTTGCCACCGCTGGTGACGCAAGCCAGCAGTGCCTGCACGGCATCGGCAATGGCTTGGCTGAGCAGCGGCGCCGCCTGGTATTTGAGGTCGGCGCTGTCAATGAAATGTTGTTGAATCCGTTGTTGCAGCATGGCCGCAATGATACCTGCGCAAGACTTAAGCCGGGCTGAAGGCAGCGCAGTCGAGCACGTCGTTGCAAAGTCTTACATCGCGCCGGCATCGAAGGCCCCGGGCAGCCACTCAACCCGGTCCGCCTGCACGGCCACCACGTCAAAACGGCACGGCGGCAGGGTGGCCATGCGCATCAGGTAATGTCGCGCGGCAAACACGATGCGCTTTTGCTTGGTCCAGCTGATGCTGGCGGCCGCGCCGCCATGGCTGGTGCTGGCGCGCTGGCGCACCTCGACAAACACACAGGTGCCGTCGGGCGCGCGCATGATCAGGTCGATTTCGCCGCCACCGCGCCCCGGGGTTCGATAATTGCGCTCAAGCAGGCGCAAACCGGCGCGCTGCAAATGCGCCAGCGCCAGATCTTCGGCCCTGTCACCCAGCTGCTTGGTCGTTGCCGGTGGCGCAACCGCTTTGATGTGAGGAAAACCCATTGACTTCAAGCTCCATGACTCCGGTGAGCGCAAGCTACGCCCATGCCCTGCTGGCAGCGCAACACGCCTGCGCCCGGCAGAATTATCCGCGTGGCGCCTTGTATGTGGTGGCGACGCCGATTGGTAACCTAGCCGACATCAGTTTGCGCGCCTTGCATGCGATGCAACTGGCCGACCTGATTGCCTGCGAGGATACCCGCCATACCCAGACCTTGCTGCACGCTTATGGCATCGACAAAGCCGCGGCGCAATTGCTGGCGCTGCACCAGCACAACGAGGCTCAGGCGACGCTGACGGTGCTGGAGCGGCTGCGCCAGGGCCTGCGCGTGGCTTATGTGAGCGATGCCGGCACACCCGCCATCAGCGACCCCGGCGCGCGGCTGGTGGCCCAGGCGCGGCACGCAGGGCTGACGGTGCTGCCGGTGCCGGGCGCCAGCAGTGTCACCACCGTATTGAGCGTGGCCGGCCTGAGGCCCGATGCACAGCAACCGGATGGCTTTGTCTTTGCAGGGTTTTTGCCCGGCAGGAGCGGCGAGCGAAATGCTGCGGTGCAAATGCTTGCCAAGGAAGCGCGCGCCGTGGTGCTGCTGGAAGCACCGCACCGGATCGAGGCGCTGTCCAGCGCCCTGGCCGTGCTGGGCAATCGGGCGTTGACGGTAGGGCGCGAACTGACCAAGCAGTTCGAGGAAATTGCCACGCTGGCGGCGCAGGATTTTCCGGCCTGGCTGGCGCAGGACAGCAACCGCCTGCGCGGTGAATTCGCACTGGTGCTGCATCCGGCCCCGGCAAGCGCCGCCGCAGGCCCAGACACCCGCGTGCTGGCGCTGCTGCTGGCCGAGCTGCCGCTCAAAACCGCCGTCAAGCTGGCCGCCGAGATCACCGGTGCGCCACGCAATGCCCTTTACGAACTGGCCCTGGAGATGAAGGGTAGTTGAGTGAGTCGCGACTGGTTCGCATCTTCTTCGCCAGCGCGGTCTTGCTTATCTTTTGAGCCGACATTTACTGCGCAATTTGCCAGGCAGTCACGTCCTCAAGCATACCCTCATCCGCAAGGAAGTTATCGAAATCGCTACCGATCACACTTAAGGCACCCACAAGGCACAGAATGTCAGTCGAAACAGCCAATGACGATTGGCCTGTGTTGTCAAGATTGGTTCAAATGGAGAATGGCCATCAGAAATTAATCGTTGAAAACGCTAATTTGAACGCATTAAACGTAATGCTGGTGCGGCTGGCGGGGATCGAACCCACGACCCTCGGCTTCGGAGGCCGATACTCTATCCACTGAGCTACAGCCGCTGCTGGGATTGGTGATTGTAGGTGTTAAAAAGACCCAACCCTATAATCCGGCGCTGCTTTCGCACCCAACACCGAATCGAGACCATCATGAGCGACCAACACCACTCCGCAGACCACGACGCGCACGCCACACCCGCCCCAAGTGCCATCAAGAAAATTGCCAACATCGCTGTTTTGCTGGGACTGCCCCTGCTGGTCATCGTTTCGCTGGTGAACTATTACAAGGCTGGAAGTGGCGGCCAGGTCGGCTCGGACATGTCTGAAGAAGCGGTGGCCCGGCGCATTCAAAAAGTGGGCATGCTGCAGTTGGGCGCAGCAAAGCGCGAACCCAAGACTGGCGAAGAAGTGTTCAAGGCGCAATGCACCACCTGCCACACTGCCGGCCTGGTGGGCGCTCCCAAATTTGGCGATGCCGCGGCCTGGGCACCGCGCATTGCCACGGGTTATGAGGCGCTGTTGAATTCTGCCCTCAAAGGCAAGAACAACATGACCGCCCAGGGCGGCGGCGCTTTTGCCGACTTCGAAGTGGGTCGTGCCGTGGTTTACATGACCAATGCCGCCGGCGCCAAGTTCGACGACATCCCGGCCCCCGCAGAAGCAGGTGTGGCCGATGCACCTGCAGCAGCCGGTTCGGCAGCACCTGCCGCCTCCGCCGCCCAATAAGCACAATTCTGTGACCGCCTGAAGTTACTTTGCATGAAGTGATTGCGGGCTTTTGACAAAGCCGAAGCGCACCGGCAGGTCGGCTTGCAGGATGTCCTGCGGCTGCCACCGGCCCTGCTCCACGGCCTCCAGGGCCAGACCCATGTCCTGGGTGTGCACCAGGCCCAGGCCGGCCGCTGATTCCAGATACAGATACCCCGCCTCATCCAGCCAGGCACGCTGCACCACGGCGGCCCGACCCAGATGGTCTTTGACCGTATGGTCGGGCTGCACGCGCCAGATCAGCGGTGTGGACTGGAGCTCCACATACACGCGCTGTGGGCCGTTCTGGAAAAACCACTGGCCTTGTGCATCCGGCAGGTAATTGCGGGCAATGAAGTCGATGAGTTTCCCGTGCGTCAGCAACGCGCCCTTGCTGCCCGTCAGACCGCTCTGAAACCCCCCCGCTTGTTGCGCCCGGTCGTCGCGCAGGTACCAGTTGCCGCGCGCATCCAGACCGAGCCAGCCGAAGCAGTGGGGCACATTGGGCCATTTGGCCATGGCTTGCCTGACGATGTCGTCCATTGCCTGAAGTCCTTATAGATGTTCTTTGAACCAGCCGCCAACGGTTTGCGGCAAGGTTTGCAGATGACCCGGTGGCGAACCCGCCGCAAAACCGACATGGCCGCCGTGTACGGGCTGCCACAAGGTCACCATTGAACCCGCTTCGTCGTGTCGTGGCAAGCTGTGTGCCGGCACAAACGGGTCGTTCAGGGCGTTGACCACCAGGGTCGACAGTCGTATGTCGGACAGTTGCGGTTTGGCAGACGCGCGCAGCCAGTAGTCGCGCGTGTCTTGAAAGCCGTGCAGGGGGGCGGTGAAAACGTTGTCGAAGTCGTACAAATTCTGCGCGTCCTGCATCGCCCGGGCATCGAACAAGCCCGGGTACTGAGTCAGCTTTTGCATGGCCTTGGGTTTCATGGTCCGCAAAAACAGCCTGGTATATAGCTGCCGGTTCAGGCCCCGGCCCATGGCCAGGCCGCTGGCTGTCAGGTCCAACGGGGCCGAGATGCTGGCCAGCGCCTGCACCACACTGGCCGCACTTCTGCCCGCTTCCTGCGCCCAGCGCAGCAAGGCGTTGCCACCCAGTGACACGCCTGCCGCAAAAATTGGCCCGATGTGGAGGTCGCGCAAGCGGGCCAGCATCCAGCCAATTTCGACAAAATCACCCGAGTGGTAAGCGCGCGGCGCGCGGTTGATCTCGCCGCTGCAACCGCGAAAGTGAGGCACGGCAAAGGCCCAGCCTTGCGCCTGCGCCCATGCCGCCAGCACTCGCGCGTAATGGCTGCGCGATGAACCTTCCAGGCCATGAAACAGCACCAGCAACGGCAGCCGGGCCGCCAGCTCGGCGCCAGCTGGCGCATCCAGCCAGTCCACATCGACAAAATCATCGTCCGGAGTGGCCCAGCGCTCGCGCCGGTACAAGGGCAGCGGCTGGGCAGCGCTGCGGCCATGCCAGGCTGGCCAGATGGTCTGGGCATGACCACCGGGCAGCCACCAGGGCGCTGTGTAGTGCATGACTAATGCAAGACCGTGGGCGTCTCGGTGATGTCCAGGGGCTCGCGGGCGTTGCCGGGGCTGGCGTGGTGCGCCACCAGGCGCCAGCCCTGTGCGGTCTTGTGATAGACGTTGGTGGCCATCACCACCGCCTCCATCGGGCCATCCGGGGTCAGCAGCTCGATACGCTCGCGCACGCTGTGCACCGCACTGCCCAGCGCTTCAATCTTGCGCACGCCTTCAGGGCGCACACGCACATTGCCCTGGTTGAACATCGCCTCGAACGCCGCACGAATGGCACCCAGCCCGATCAAACGCGGGCCGCCGGGGTGCACACAGACCACCTCGTCGTCATCGGCCCAGCACGCCAGCAGGCGCTCCAGGTCGGCGTTTTGCAGCGCTTCATAAAAGGCAGCCTCGACCTCATCGGAGGATCCTCCCACAATGGCGGCGATTTTTTTGGCTTTGGTCATGGTGTGCACTCATTCTGTTGGGCCTGATTTTGCCGTGCTTTGAAAATTCTGGCGCTTCCAGGCACTTCCCGGAACCCATCGAGTTGGGTAGACAATCGCGCACCCATGCGTGCGTTTGCCGTCTTCATCCTCATCGCCTTGCCCTGGCTCAATCCGTTTTCACCCGGACCGAGCGCCGCCGTGGTGCCGCTGCTGTTCGCCTGGGGCTGTGCGGCCGGCTTGCTGTTGCTATGGGTCAGCGCCCAGCCACAGCTTGAGCGCAGCGCATGGATACGCGCCATGGCCGGGGCCTGGCTGCTGGCAGCAGTTGTCAGCGCAATGATCGGCCTGCTGCAGTATTTTGGGGCCAGCGCCTGGTTCGGGGTGTGGGTCAACCACACTGAAGTTGGCCTGGCTTATGGCAACCTGCGCCAGCGCAACCAGTTTGCCACCCTGATGAACATCGGGCTGGTGGCCTTGATGTGGTGGGCTATCGAGCCGCTGCCAGCCGTGCCCGCCAAGCGGATGGCACAGCCAGCGCCGCAGCGCACAGGTCAGCCAATAGTCATGCCTGGCTTTCTGATGGTGCTGGCCGTGCTGCTGGGCGCGGGCAACGCCGCTTCTTCGTCGCGCACAGGTCTGCTGCAATTGCTTTTGGTGGTGACTTTGGGCTGGTACTGGCAGCGCCACAAGCTTCAGCAAGGCGCATCAGATCCATCCGGGCAGGCACTGCCCAAGGTGGTGCTGGCCGCTGTGATGGCTTACGCGGTGGCGACCTGGGTCTTGCCGTTGCTGGCGGGGCTGGACCCCTTCAACAGTGGCGCCTGGGCGCGGCTGCGCTCGGGCGATGCGGTGTGCGCCAGCCGCCTCACCCTGTGGCGCAACGTGCTGTTCTTGATCGCGCAAAAACCCTGGCTGGGCTGGGGCTGGGGCGAGCTGGACTACGCCCACTTCATCACGCTCTACCCGGGCGCGCGCTTTTGTGACATTCTGGACAACGCCCACAACCTGCCGCTGCACCTGGCCGTGGAGCTGGGTTTGCCGCTGGCGCTGCTGGTGTGTGGCGCCGCGCTGTGGCTGTTGTGGCGCGCCCGGCCTTGGCACGAAACGGATGCTACCCGACGCATGGCCTGGGGCATCCTGGCGGTGATCCTGCTGCACAGCCTGCTGGAGTACCCGCTCTGGTACGGCCCGTTCCAGATGGCCACCGGCTTGTGCGTGTGGCTCCTGGTTTCAAAAAGCCGCCGCCCCCGAAGCGCTGCGGCAGCTTATCTGGCAGCCGCAGTTGCCGGGATGCTGCTCACCCTTTGCACAGTGGCCGGCTGGCAGTATCACCTGGCCAGTCAAATCTATCTGGATCCTGAAAAGCGTTCCCCACAATATCGTGTCGATACCCTGGAAAAAACGCGTCATGCCTTCCTGTTTCAGGACCAGCTTCGTTTTGCCGAACTCACCCTCACCGACCTGACCCCGGACAATGCGGCGCAAATGAACCAGCTGGCCAAGGAAATGCTGCATTTTTCTCCCGAGCCACGGGTTGCCGTGGCAGTGATCGACAGCGCCCGCTTGCTCGGCCACGAGGATGAGGCCCGGTTTTATCTGGCGCGCTTGCAGGCGGCTTTTCCCGCAGCCTACGCCGACTGGCGCACGGCACAAGAGCTGCCCGACCCGACACCGCCGGGTGATTGACTATCATCCCGGTCTACACATCAGGAGCCGCACCATGACCTGCTGCCATACCCAATACGCCGTGACCGCAGGGCACGAGCACATTTTTTCAGTCGATGTCTCCTGCATCCACTTCGGCCACGGCGTGCTTGCCGAGGCTGGCCACCACGCCAGAACGCTCGGCATGACACGGGTGGCGCTGTTCACCGATGCCACCCTGATCAACCTGCCCTATGTGGCCCAGATGCGTGCGGCGCTGCAAGCGGCGGGGCTGGATGTGGTGATTTATGACGCGGTCAGGGTCGAGCCCACCGACCAGTCGTTTCTGGCCGCCGCCCGCTTTGCCACCGAGGGCAAGTTTGACGGCTATGTATCGGTGGGCGGCGGCTCGGTGATCGACACCTGCAAGGCCGCCAACCTCTACGCCACCTGGCCCGCCGGCGACTTTCTCGATTACGTCAATGCGCCCATTGGCGCGGGCAAGCCGGTGCCCGGGCCGCTGAAGCCGCACATTGCCTGCCCAACCACCTGCGGCACCGGCTCGGAGTGCACCGGCATCACCATCTTTGACCTGCTCTCGCACAAGGTCAAGACCGGCA
>JBBINL010000025.1:0-20897 GCA_037443905.1 Burkholderiales bacterium
GGTGCGCCTCGACCTGGTTTTCGGTTTCCACCACAAAGCCCAGGCTCACCTTGTCACCGAGCTTGCCGGCGATCAGCCCGATGCCAAAAGCCCCCGCGTACCACAGCGGGTTAAGCAGCGAAGTGCGCTCACCGAGCTCTTTCAGGCGTTGTTCGGTCCAGGCCAGATGGTTGGTTTCCTCGGCGCTGGCTTTCTGGAAATGGGCCCGTAGCGCATCGTTTTGGGTTGCAAACGCCTGCGCTGTGTAAAGCGCCTGGGCGCAAATCTCGCCCACATGGTTGACGCGCATCAGCGCGCCCGCCTCTCTTTTGTCAAGTTCCGACAGTTCGGTGGCGTCACCCGGCACGGTCGGACAGGCCTGCGTGCCACGGTGCTGGGCAAACACGGTACGCAAGGCGTCATCGAGGGTGCTTAAAAATCGGTCCATCATGGGGATTCCAGTTCAGATCAGTGAAGTTCGGCCTGGCTTGGGGCAGGCAATTCGCAAGTGGCATTGTAATTTTGTGCGCTATATTGCCAACCATGAACCCGGATTCGCCCCTGCCTGCGCCATCGCTGGCTGAACTCCAGTCGGTGCTGCAGCGCCACGGTTGTGATGCTCATGCTTTGGTCCAAATCCTGCGCGAGTTTCAGGCGCTTCATGGCTGGTTGCCGCGCCAGGCCTTGCAACAGATTGCCGCCTCTCTGGAAGTGACGCTGGCCCATGTGCAGGGAGTGGCGGATTTTTACCGTTTTTTTCACACCCGGCCGGCGGGCTTGTACCGTGTGCTGTTCAGCGACAACATCACCGACCGCATGCTCGGCAGCGAGGCGCTGTTGCGGCAATTGTGCGGTCTATTGAAGGTCGCACCCGGGCAGGTACGCGCCGATGGCCTGGTGAGCATCGCCACCACCTCGTGCACCGGGCTGTGCGACCAGGGCCCGGCGGTGCTCGTCAACCACCATCAGGTACTCACCCGGCTCACGCCTGAACGCATGGTGCAGATGGCCGCGCTGATCGAAGATCACGTGCCGCCCGGGCAATGGCCGCCTGAATGGTCACAGGTGGACGACCAGATCCGGCTGGCTGATGTGCAACTGGGCGTGCAACCAGTGCCAGGCGCAGGCATTGCCGCCGCGCTGGCGCGCGAGCCCCAGGCCATGCTTGACGACCTGAAGCGATCCAGATTGCGCGGCCGCGGCGGCGCCGGTTACGCCACCGGCACCAAATGGCAACTGTGCCGCAACGCCCATGGGCAGGCGCATTACGTGGTGTGCAACGCCGACGAAGGCGAGCCCGGCACCTTCAAGGACCGGGTACTGCTGACCCGCTACGCCGACACCCTGTTCGAGGGCATGACCATCGCGGCCTGGTCGGTTGGCGCCAGCCAGGGTGTGGTGTACCTGCGCGGCGAATACCGCTACCTGCTGGACCATCTGCATGCGGTATTGCAGCGCAGGCGAACACAAGGACTGCTCGGCAACAACATCCAGGGCAAGATCGGCTTTGACTTCGACATTGCCATTCACGTCGGCGCCGGGGCTTATGTCTGCGGTGAAGAATCGGCGCTGATCGAGTCGCTCGAGGGCCAGCGTGGCGTGCCGCGCATCCGACCACCTTTTCCGGTGGAGCGCGGCTACCTGGGCCAACCCACCACCGTCAACAATGTGGAAACCTTCTGCGCCGTCACGCATATTGCGGTGCACGGCGGCAGCTGGTGGACGCGCATTGGCACGGCGCAATCGACCGGCACCAAGATCCACTCGGTATCCGGCGACTGCGAGCGCCCCGGCATTTACGAATATCCGTTTGGCACCCGCATCGGGCGCATCCTGGAAGACTGCGGCGCGCACGACACACAGGCGGTGCAGGTGGGCGGGCCGTCGGGCGTGTGCCTGTCGGCCTCGGAATTTGGCCGCCACATCGGCTTTGAAGACGTGCCCACGGCGGGTGCCTTCATGGTGTTCGATCGCAGCCGGGACATGTTTGAAGTGGCGCGCAATTTTGCCCATTTCTTTGCCCATGAGAGCTGCGGTTTCTGCACACCGTGCCGGGTGGGCACCGAGCTGGTGCTGCGCCAGATGGACAAACTGCAGCGCGGTTACGGCTCCAGCGCCGACATCCAGGTGCTCTACCAACTTGACACACTGATGCACGGCGCCACCCACTGTGGCCTCGGCGCCGGCGCCTGCAACCCGTTGCGCGACACCATTGCCAAGTTTCGACCAAGCTATGAAAAACATTTGAAATCGCTGCACTTTGTGGCCGGTTTTGACATGGATGCCGAGCTCTCGCAGGCGCGGCGCGTCACCGGCCGCAACGACAGCGGCGCCCACCTGGAGAATTTTGAATGACCACCGAGCACCGCATCGACGCCCTGAGCCCAGGCACCTTTGCGCTGGATGGGCAGGAGGTCGAATTTGAACCGGGTGACAGCATCCTGCAGGCCGCGCGACGTGCCGGACACTATATTCCGCACCTGTGCTGGCACCCCGACTTTGCCGCGCATGGCTCCTGCCGCCTGTGCACCGTCAAAGTCAACGGCCGCACCGGGGCCGCCTGCACCATCCAGGCCAGCAGCGCACAGGATGTGGAAAGCGACACCCCCGAGCTCAACGCCCAGCGCAAAACGCTGCTGCAAATGCTGTTTGTCGAGGGCAACCATTTTTGCCCGTCCTGCGAAAAAAGTGGCAACTGCCTGCTCCAGGCCACGGCTTACCAGATGGGCATGGACGGCCCGCATTTTGAAGAGTTCTACCCGCAACGCCGGGTTGATGCGAGCCACCCTGATGTGCTGCTGGACCTGAACCGCTGCATTTTGTGCGGCCTGTGCGTGCGCGCCAGTGCCCAAGAGGGCAAGCATGTTTTTGCCATGGGTGGGCGCGGCGTGGCCAGCCATTTGCTGATCAACAGTGACAGCGGCCAACTGGCCGCCAGCGCCCTCCGTCCGACCGATCGTGCCGCCACGATCTGCCCGGTGGGCGCCATCCTGCCCAAACGGCGCGGCTTTGTCATCCCGATTGGCCAGCGCCGTTTTGACAGCCACCCGGTGTCACAGGAGGATGCGTCATGACGACATCGACCCAGGCTGGCCTGCCGCTGGACGCGCCGCGCAAGCTCAGGCTGGCCACCGTGTCGCTGGCCGGATGTTTTGGCTGCCACATGTCGCTGCTCGACATCGACGAACGTCTGCTGGAACTGCTGGAGCATGTCGAGTTCGACCGTTCACCGCTGACCGACATCAAGACCATTGGCCGCTGCGACATCGGCCTGATCGAGGGCGGCCTGTGCAACGCCGAGAATGTGCAGGTGCTGCGCGAGTTTCGCGCCCACTGCAAGACCCTGGTGGCCGTGGGCGCCTGCGCCATCAACGGCGGCCTGCCGGCGCAGCGCAACCAGTTGGATGTGGGCCAGATGCTGTGTGAGGTTTATTGCCATCATCCGGGCACAGTCAATGGCAGCCAGGTACCCGACGACCCCGAGTTGCCACTGCCGCTGAACCACGTGCATCCGATCCACGAAGTGGTGCATGTGGACTACTTTTTGCCCGGCTGCCCGCCCGGCGCCGACGCCATCTGGTCGTTTCTGACCGACCTGCTGGCGGGCCGCACACCACAACTCGGGCATGGGCTGATTCACTATGACTGACAGATTTGAGCTTGTTGCAGGGTCGACTTCAGTCGACCATGGCGGGTGCAAGTGCGCCCCGCAAAGTCCCATAGATTGCGGATCAGGTCCGCAATGACAAGTCATCTAGAAGAGGAATTGTCAATGACTTTTGCACTTGAAACCGCCGCACATACCGAGGGCCTGCGCCGGGTGGCGATCGACCCGGTGTCCCGCGTCGAGGGCCATGGCAAGGTGACGCTGCTGCTCGACGCTGACAACCACATCGAACAGGTGCGGCTGCACATTGTCGAGTTCCGCGGCTTCGAGAAATTCATCGAGGGTCGCCCCTACTGGGAGGTGCCAGTGATGGTGCAGCGCCTGTGCGGCATCTGCCCGGTGTCGCACCACCTGGCGGCGTCCAAGGCGTTTGACCGCGTTATCGGCGCCACGCCGGTCAGCGCCAGCGCCACGGCGGTGCGCCGCCTGATGCATTACGGGCAGATCATGCAGTCCCATGCGCTGCATTTTTTTCACCTGTCCGCACCCGATCTGCTGTTCGGCTTTGACTCCGAAGTGACCCGGCGCAACATCGTGGGCGTGGCACAGGCGCACCCCGAGATCGCCAGAAAAGGCATCTTGCTGCGCAAGTTCGGCCAGGAAATCATCCGCATCACCGCGGGCAAGCGTATCCACGGCACCGGCGCGGTGCCGGGCGGCGTCAACAAACTGGTGACCCCGGAAGAACGCAACAGCCTGCAACGCGAGCTTCCCCAGATTCTGCAGTGGGCGCAGGAGGCGGTGGACATTGCCAAACAGCTGCATGCGCAAAACCCGGCGCTGTACAACACATTTGGCAGCTTGCGCTCCAAGCTGATGTCGCTGGTGCGAACGGATGGCGCCATGGATTTGTACGATGGCGTGCTGCGCGTGCGTGATGCATCGGGGCAGATTCTGTTTGACCAGATCGACGACCAGCGCTACCAGGAATTGATCGAAGAAGAAGTGCGGCCCTGGAGTTACATGAAGTTCCCCTACCTGCGCCACCTTGGCGCGCAACTGGGATGGTATCGCGTGGGGCCGCTGGCGCGGGTGCAAAACTGCGACTTCATTCCCAGCGAACGCGCTGAAACCGAGCGCCAGACATTTGTCGCCTGGGGCCAGGGCGAGCCGGTGCATGCCACGCTGGCCTACCACTGGGCGCGCATGATCGAGCTGCTGCACGCGGTCGAGGTGATTACCGAGTTGCTGGCGGACCCGGCGCTGCTGGCGGGCGACCTGGTCACCAGCGGCGTGCGCCAGCGCCATGGCGTGGGCATGATCGAGGCGCCGCGCGGCACGCTGATCCACGACTACGAGGTGGGCGACGACGACCTGGTAAAGCGCTGTAACCTGATTGTGTCGACCACCCACAACAACCAGGCCATGAACGAAGCTGTGCGCGCCGTGGCTCGCGACTACCTCGACGGCCAGCAGCTCACCGAGGGCCTGCTCAACCACATCGAGGTCGCCATCCGCGCCTACGACCCCTGCCTGTCCTGCGCCACCCATGCGCTGGGCCGGATGCCGCTGGAGGTGACGCTGCTGGCGGCCGATGGCACGGTGCTCGATCAGGCGCATAAGTCGTCGCAATACGCACTGTCGCGCACGTCATGACAGAGCCGCTGCTGGTGCTGGCCTGGGGCAACCCGGGCCGCGGCGACGATGCGCTGGGGCCCCTGTGCGCAGCGGCCCTGCGCGCGCAACTGCCAGGCTTTTTGCAAGGGCAGGTGGCGTTTCTGGACGACTACCAATTGCAGATAGAGCACGCGCTGGACCTGGTGGGCCGTCTGCGCGTGCTGCTGGTCGATGCCAGCCTGAACTGCGCGGCACCGTTTCAGGTGAGCCAACCCGTGCCCGCGCGTGACGCCAGCTTCACCAGCCACGCACTATCGCCGCAAGCCTTGCTGCAGGTGTACCAGGACCTGCGGGGCGAGCCGCCACCGCCCTGCACCTTGCTGGCGATTCGCGGCGAACAATTTGAATTGGGGCAAGCGCCCGGCGCGCAGGCGCTGGCGCATCTGGCTCGCGCAGTCACATGGGCCAGACAGTGGCTGCTGGACAGCCACCCAGACGGCGCCTGATCAACCCAGCGCGTCGTTGATCTGTTCGTTGAACTCGGCCAGATTTTCTGCGGCCTGCATCTCGCGCGGCATGGCATCACGTACCGAAAACACCCCCAGGATTTTCTTGGCCTCGGTGACGATGGGCAAATGCCTGTAACCACGCTCGATCATCAGCAGCACGGCATCGGCCACCTTGGTCTCGGGCACCACGCAGTCGGGATTGCGCGTCATGATCTCGGCCACGGTGGTCTTGGCAGGATCCAGCGACCTGGCCAGCACGCGGGTCATCAAGTCACGCTCGGTCACGATGCCCAGCAAGGTATTGGCGGCGTCGATGATCAGCACGCTGCCGCAGTTCGCACGCGTCATCACACAGGCGGCGGTGTACACCGTGGCGGTCGGAGCCACGTTGACCACATGGCGTTGCGAAATCGATTGAAAAACAGTACGTTCGGTCATGGCTGGCTCCTTGGAGTGACGGGGTTAACGCAATCCAGCGTTGATTTTTTCCAGCGCACTGGCGCCCGGGCAAAGCTGCCGCACACCCAGGGTGTTCAGCGGCTGTGCACAGGTGTTGAGCGAAGTGTGCAGGTCGGTGGGTAGCGGATCAAGGTACAACAGGCCGGTGACGACTTCGCCGCGTGCGGCATGCTCGTGCATATAGCTCATGGCAGCATAACGGTCGGTCGGGTTGTAGTCGGCGTGCAGCTTGCGCAGACGCAGCACCGAGCCATCGTTTTGCTCGACTTCAACCATTTCGCCCGGTGCAATTTTTGAAGCCGGCTCCTGACCGGGCAGCATGAAGTCGATCACGCTCACGGCTTCGTCGTGCTGGCGGATATATTCGTAGCTCTTGGTGCTGCCGGCATGGTTGTTGAAGGTCACGCAGGGGCTGATGACATCGATGAAGGCGGCGCCGCCATGCGCCAGCGCGCCCTTGATGAGTGGCACCAGTTGCGCCTTGTCACCCGAGAAACTGCGCGCCACATAGGTGGCCCCCAGTTGCAGCGCAATACCGACCAGATCGACCGGGTTGTCGGTGTTGATGGCGCCTTTTTTGCTCTTGGAGCCGCGATCTGCGGTGGCCGAAAACTGGCCCTTGGTCAGGCCGTAGACACCGTTGTTCATCACGATGTAGGCCATGTTGACGCCGCGGCGCATGGCGTTGGCAAACTGCCCCAGGCCAATCGAGGCCGAGTCGCCGTCGCCCGACACGCCCAGGTACATCAGCTCGCGGTTGGCCAGGTTGGCGCCGGTGAGCACGCTGGGCATGCGCCCGTGCACCGTGTTGAAGCCGTGCGAGGCCCCCAGAAAATAAGTGGGCGCCTTGGAGCTGCAACCAATGCCAGAGAGCTTGGCCACGCGGTGCGGCTCGATGTCGAGCTCCCAGCAGGCCTGGATGATCGCCGCAGAAATCGAGTCGTGGCCGCAGCCGGCGCACAGTGTCGAAACCGGCCCCTCATAGTCGCGCCGGGTGTAGCCGACCTTGTTTTTGGTCAGCGTGGGGTGATGCAGCCGGGGTTTGGCAAGGTAGGTCATACAGTCTCCTTCAGAAGCGCCTGCTTGGCGGCAATGGCACTCACAATAAAGCGCGCCGTGATCGGGGTGCCGTCGTAGTGCAGCACCTTCACCAGCTGTTTGGGGTTGGCTTCAAGTTCATTGATCAGCAGGGTGCGCATTTGCGCGTCGCGGTTCTGTTCCACCACGAATACGGTGTCATGCTCGGCCAGGAACTTCTCGACCGATTTGGGGAAGGGGTAGGCCAGCAGTCGCAGACCATCGACGTGGATGCCGTCCTCATCGAGCACGTCCAGCGCTTCGCGCATGGCCGGCGTGGTGGAGCCGAAATAAATCGCGCCCAGACGGGTCGGCTCGGCGGCTTTGTGCACGATGGGTTGCGGCACCAGGTCAGCGGCAGTCTTGAATTTTTTGAGCAACCGCTCCATGTTGTAAATATAGTCCGGCCCGCGCTCCGAATAACGCGCATAGGCGTCCTTGGACGTGCCGCGTGTGAAGTACGAGCCTTTGGTCGGGTGCGTGCCCGGGTAGGTGCGCCACGGAATGCCGTCGCCGTCGACATCGTTGTAGCGGCCAAAATCCTTGCCGGCGTCCAGGTCGGCCGCCGTCATGACCTTGCCACGGTCGTATTCGCGCTTGTCGTCCCAGACAAACGGTTTGCACAGGCGCTGGTTCATGCCGATATCGAGGTCGCTCATGACAAAAATCGGCGTTTGCAGCCGGTCGGCCAGGTCCAGTGCCGCTGCCGCATGTTCAAAACATTCATGCGGGTCCTGCGGGAACAGCATCACATGCTTGGTGTCGCCGTGCGAGGCGTAGGCACATGACAACAGGTCGGACTGCTGCGTGCGCGTGGGCATGCCGGTTGACGGCCCGCCGCGCTGGATGTTGATCAGCGTGACCGGGATCTCGGCAAAGTAGGCCAGCCCGATGAACTCGGTCATCAGCGAAATGCCGGCGCCCGAAGTGGCGGTGAAGGCGCGTGCGCCGTTCCAGCCGGCACCGATGGCCATGCCGATGGAAGCCAGCTCGTCTTCAGCCTGCACGATGGCAAAGTTGTGTTGCCCGGTGTTTTCGTCGACGCGGAATTTGTCGCAGTATTTCTGGAAGTTTTCCGGCACCGACGACGACGGCGTGATCGGGTACCAGGCGGCCACGGTGGCACCGCCATAGACACAGCCCAGCGCCAGGGCGCTGTTGCCGTCGGTGAAGATCTGGTCGCCAATCTTGTCGGACTTGCGCACCCGCAAACCCAGCGGATACGCCAGATGCTCCTTGACGTAGTCGCGCCCGAGGTTGATGGCCTGCATGTTGGAGGCCAGCAGGCGTTCCTTGCCCTTGAACTGCTCGGCAAAGAGCTTGTCGAACACCGAGGCATCCATGTCGAGCAGCGCCGACAAGGCGCCCACATAAATGATGTTCTTGAACAGCTGGCGCTGGCGCGGGTCGGTGTAGGTGGCGTTGGTGATCTCGGTCAGCGGCATGCTGATGACCGTGATGTCCTTGCGGAATCTGGACTCGGGAATCGGCCGCGTGCTGTCATAAAACAGGTAGCCGCCAGGTTCGATCTCGGCCACGTCGGCGTCCCAGGTCTGCGGATTCATGGCGACCATCATGTCGACACCGCCACGACGGCCGTGGTAGCCTTTTTCACATACCCTGGCCTCGTACCAGGTCGGCAAGCCCTGGATGTTGCTCGGGAAAATGTTGCGCGGGCTCACCGGCACGCCCATGCGCATCACGGCCTTGGCAAACAGCTCGTTGGCGCTGGCCGAGCCCGAGCCGTTGATGTTGGCGAATTTGATGACGAAATCGTTGATGGCTTCAATGGGTTTCATGCGGCCTCCGTGGCATTGGGGTGAGCAGCGGCAGACTTGGTGTCTCGTGCGCGCGGCCCGGCGTGGGTCATGTCGATCCGGAACTTCTGCATGTCCCAGGCGCCCGTGGGGCAGCGCTCGGCGCAAAAACCGCAATGCAGGCAGACGTCCTCGTCCTTCACCATGACGCGGCCGGTTTTCAGCTCGCCAGAGACGTACAGGTCTTGCGCGGCATGGCGTGCCGGCGCCTTCAGGCGGGTACGCAGGTCAGCCTCTTCGCCGTTGCTGGTGAAGGTGATGCAGTCCATCGGGCAGATGTCAACACAGGCATCGCATTCAATGCACAGATTGCCCTTGAACACCGTCTGCACGTCGCAGTTCAGGCAGCGGCCGGCTTCCTTGAAGGCGGTGGCGGCATCGAAGCCCAGCTCCACCTCGACCTTGATGCTGGCCAGCGCTTTCTCGGCCGCCGTCCATGGCACCTTGAAGCGCTCGTCGTTGGACACCGCATTTTTGTAGCTCCACTCGTGGATTCCCATTTTTTGCGATACCAGGTTGGTCATGGGCGGCGGGCGGCGCGCCACGTCCTCGCCGTTGAGCAACCGGTCGATCGACACCGCCGCCTCGTGGCCATGCGCCACGGCAGTGATGATGTTCTTGGGTCCGTAGGCCGAGTCACCGCCAAAGAACACGTTCGGCAGGGTCGACTGGAAAGTGCCCTCGGTCAGCACCGGCAGGCCCCATTTGTCAAATGCGATGCCGCAGTCGCGCTCGATCCAGGTGAAGGCGTTTTCCTGGCCGACCGCAATCAGCACCTCGTCACACGGCACCAGCACATCGGGCTCGCCGGTGGGGATCAGGCTGCGCCGGCCCTTGGCGTCGTATTCGGCGCGCACGATCTCGAACGTCATGCCGGTCAGCTTGCCGTTGTCATGTTCAAACGATTTCGGCACGTGGTAGTTCAGGATCGGGATGCCTTCATGCTGGGCGTCTTCCTTTTCCCAGGGCGAGGCTTTCATTTCTTCAAAGCCGCTGCGCACAATCACCTTCACGTCCTTGCCGCCCATGCGCCGCGCGCTGCGGCAGCAGTCCATGGCGGTGTTGCCGCCGCCCAGCACGATCACGCGCTCAGCGGTCTTGGTGATGTGGCCGAACGACACCGACATCAGCCAGTCGATGCCGATGTGGATGTGTGCCGCCGCTTCCTTGCGCCCGGGCACCACCAGGTCGCGCCCGCGCGGTGCGCCGCTGCCGACAAAAATGGCGTCATAACCCTGGCCCAGCAGCGCCTGCATCGAATCAACACGCTGGCCGGGCCTGAAATCGACACCCAGGTCCATGATGTAGCCGGTCTCCTCATCCAGCACCGACTCCGGCAGACGGAATTTGGGAATCTGGGTGCGGACAAAACCACCCGCCTTGCTTTCGCCCTCGAACACCGTCACGGCGTAGCCCAGCGGCAGCAGATCGCGCGCCACCGTCAGCGACGCCGGACCGGCGCCCACGCAGGCCACGCGCTTGCCATTGGGCGCGGCCACCGTGGGCATGCGCGCCTTGACGTCGTCCTTGAAGTCGGCCGCCACCCGTTTCAGGCGGCAAATGGCCACCGGCTCGGGCTTGGCGCCGTTGTTCTCCTCGACGCGGCCACGCCGACAGGCGGGTTCGCAGGGGCGGTCGCAGGTGCGGCCCAGAACGCCCGGAAACACGTTGCTCACCCAGTTGATCATGTAGGCATCGCTGTAACGGCCCTGACCAATCAGGCGAATGTATTCCGGAACGGGAGTATGGGCCGGGCAGGCCCATTGGCAATCGACGACCTTGTGGAAATAGGCCGGGTTCGAGATATTGGTAGCTTGCAAAGTTGTCTCCTCGACCTGCAAACGTTGACGGAGGGATGCTGCAGGTGAGGCGGCATCGTACGCCCATCAGGCATTCTGATGTAGCCTTGGGTTCTGGAAATTGCCATTTAGCTGATCTAGATCAAAAAAATTTCTTGCCTGTAAATCAGTAGGGAACTTGATTTGGCTCAAACTTCAGCGCGACGTCGCCGCCAAAATGGGTTCTCTTATCCTAGGAGATGCCATGAAAATCATTCAGCAAGTTGACCGGTTCAAAGCCCTCGACAGCTGCCACCAGCTCATGCACCAGCATTTGGCCGAAATGGTCGACCTGCTGGAGCAACTGGAAAGCAACAGCGACAGCCCGCATTGCCGCCAGAAAGCCAAAACCATCGAAGTCTTTTTCTCGGAAGTTGCGCGCGCGCACCATGACCAGGAAGAAAAATTCGTTTTCCCCGATCTCCTGCTCAGCAGCAATGCCGAGCTGGTGCATGCCGTGCAGACCCTGCAGCAAGACCACCGCTGGATCGAGCAGAACTGGCTCGAACTGGCGCCCATGCTGCGCGCCGTTGCCCAAGGCGAAGACTGGGTGGACATGGCCGAACTCAAACACACCATCGAGGTGTTCGTGAACCTGTGTCACGACCATATCTCGCTCGAAGAATCGCTGATCTACCCCGAAGCCAAGGCGCGCCTGGCGCAAGAACTGGCCAGCCGGGCAGCGCGCATGGCCCAGAATGCCTCGTGATCACTCGGCCGCACGGTCAAGCCGAATGACAAGCGCTGGGGCTTGCGGCTTGTCATGGGCGAAATTCATACAGTCCCCGGTTGTAGTTGGCATCGATCAATCTAAGTTTTTCTGTCTGGTTCTCACTCAGGCTTTTCAGATAGCTGTTCAAAATGATGACCTTGAAAGGTGTCTGCCCGTTCAACTTGTCGGCCAGCTCAGTAGGTGACAGCGTTCTGATCCTGCCACGACTGTAATACTGGCTGGAAAAACTCTTGTTATTCAGCGCATACAAATCCATGTTTTCAGAATCAGCCTGATTCACGATGAGAAACTTGTCCGTATTGCTGTAGTGCTCAAGCCGGTTGCCGGTCAATCCGGCCATGAAAACCAGCAGCACCAGCAACGGCAATACCAGACTCGCATAAACCAGTGCCGTCCTGAACCTGATCCCGCTCCACCAGAAGCTTGCCAGCAAGGCCACCGGCAGCATGACAGGAAGAACATAGGTGTGGATCAGGCTTTTGGAAACCGTGAAAAACAACGGTGTCCACAACAACCACAGCAACAGGAAAACAGGCCACCGCTTACCTGAAAGATGTGACCTGTTCATCCAGACCCTGGAGCAGACTGCCACAATCCATGGCAGGGTTCCCGCAAGCAGAAAAAGCCAAATGATGCCCAGTGGCGTTTGTTTGGGAAAACCGTACAAATCACCCTTCCAGCCGGAATCCATGAAACGTCTGAAGTGTTCGCCAACAATGAAATAATCCAGGAATCCGGGCGACCTGATCTCTTCCAGCCAGTACCACGGCAGGGCAATCAGGATCGCCAGCAAAGAACCGGTCAGCCACGGCAACGAACTGGCCACCTTTGTGTGCGCCTTGAACCACACCGTCCAGATCAGCAGCGGCACAAAGGTCAGAACCAGGGCAATCGGTCCTTTGGCCAGCAGGCCCAACCCGATGCCGACAAAAAACAGATACCTCCAGACCGAGGGTTGATCCTCGCTGACAGACTTCCAGAAAGACAGCATGATCAAAGCCACACTGAAAGACAAGGTCACGTCGGTGGATACAACGCCCATGTGCAGCAAAAATTCCGGCAGGCTGATGAGGACAAAGCCTGCAAAATAAGGCGGCAGTTCCTTGTTTCGGGCAAACCTGTTCGCCATGAATACCATCCCTAAACTCAGCAACAAGGACGGCAGCCTGACAGCAAATTCATGGATGCCCAATACCTTCATGCTCAAAGCCGATAACCAGGTTGACAAGACAGGTTTGGCCCAGAACGGAACGCCGTAATCTATCTGAGGTGTGATCCAGTCATTGGTTTCAACCATGAGTCTGGCGATCTCGGCGTACCTTGCCTCGGTCTTGTCCATGAGTGGCAGGAAGATGTTCAGCATCAACCTCAACAGAATGACGGCAACACTCGCCCAGAGGTAAAACCGGGGATGCTGCACGATATTTTTAGGATTGAATTTCATCTGCATGTGCCGCCATGGAGGCACAAAAAAAGCCCCTTGCGGGGCATTTTCTGGCGTCAGGCCAAGTTCCGGATTCAGAAGCGGTGGCGAATGCCGAAGGCCAGGCTGGTTGAATCGGTCGCGGCGCTTTTGGTCACACCACCCAGATAACCATTGCCACCCGGGGCCACCTGTGCCAGGTTCTTGTTGTCAAAGCGCACCGCCACCGCGTTCAGGTCGGTGCGTTTGGACAGCGCATAGCTGTAGGCGACACCATAGGAGGCCACGTCGGCATTGGCCGGCCGGCTGTCGTTGTAATAGTTGTAGGCCAGCGACACCGTGTGCGGTCCATTCACATTGCGATAGCCAATGTTGTACAGGACGGCATCCTGCTTGAAGGCTTCGATGAACGCATTCTGGACATCAGACGCGATGACGGGGCCCAAGGTTGGTCCGACGCCATTGGGCGGTGGCGCCGACAAGATCGGCGTCAGGCTGGCCGCGATGCCCGACAAGCCGGCGGGGTGGTTGTCCTTGAAGGTGGACACCAGAGCGTTGACCTTGCTGCCGCTGCCAAACTTCATGGAAGCACCCACCACGGTGGAATTCAGCGACTTGTCACCCAGTTCGTTGTTCTTGCTGTTGTAGCCGATGCCCACCGCGAAAACATCGGTCTTGTAACTGAAATTGGCGCCAAACAGGCTCAGCGCGCTGCTGTCGCCAGCCTGCTCGCCAGGGGCATACATCAGCGCGCCGGAGAAACCGTTCATGACAGCGCGATAGGCCAGCGCGTTGGAACTGCGGATCTCGAATGCGGCCGGGAACTGAGCCACCTGGCCGGCGGACAGGGCCGACTCGGTCGCCATGGTGTCGAAAGTGGCAAAAGTTTCATAGGCGGGCGTGTATTGACGCCCCGCCAGGACGGCACCAAAAGGCGTGATCAGCCCGGCAAAGGCTTGCCGGTCAAACACGTTGCCGTCCAGGTTCACGCCGAATTTGGAAGCGATCAGGGCATCGACACCATTGACCGCCGCTTGGTACACCGCCTGCAATTGCGGCGAAGGCGAGGTCAGTCCCAGCAATTTGGCATCAGAATAACGGTCAGACAACTGGCTGCCCGACACAGGCCGGTTGCTCAGCGAGCCGGTATCGGCCTCGACGCGCGATTCCAGTGTGAAGATGGCTTTGTAACCGCCGCCCAGGTCTTCATTGCCCTTGATGCCCCAGCGCGAGCCCTCCATGATGCCGCTGGCGACTTGCGTCACCGTGCCATCCTTCAGGCCGCTCACCGAGGTGATGCCCACATCCACCAAGCCGTACAGCGTGACGCCAGGCGCAGGGACTTGCGCCTGCGCCAGGCCGGCGCAGCACAGCGCGCTGGCCAGAGCCACATGACGCAGGCCAAAACTAAAAGCGTTCGAAGAGTCGTGATGGTTCATGGTGATCAATCGGGTGGGAAGTTGAAATTTATTCTGGAAGCAAAAAAGAACGACCGTGCTGACTATAGTCAGGCGCGCGCCCCTGGGCAAGCTGGCTGGATCAAGCTCGCACCAATTTAGTGATTTTCACCACAAGGGTTTACCCGCAAATGGCGGCGGTAGCGTCACCTGTCGCAGCGTTGCAACAACTTCAGCCAAATACCACGCTTAAATCGCACGACAAAGACCCTGATGACACGATTTGGCCAGCTTCATGGTGAAATGCGGCTTGTGATGTTTCATTCGCTACTTCAAAACTTGCCCTGAAAAGCGTTTTGAATTTTTTTAACTTTAGGAGTTTTCATGAAAAAAAGTCTGGTTGCATTGGCCGTTCTGGCGGCTTCCGGTGCCTCGTTTGCACAATCCAGCGTGACCGTATACGGTCTGGCTGACATCTGGTTTGGCGCCATTTCCAAAGATGACGGCAAGGGCAATGACGAAACAACGACCGTTCTGCAAAGCGGCGGCGTCAACACCTCGCGTTGGGGCCTGAAGGGCTCTGAAGACCTGGGTGGCGGCTTGAAAGCCAACTTCAAGTTCGAACAAGGTTTTGGATTGGACACCGGCGCTGCCAAGAGCACGGATGACATTCTTGGTAATACGCAGTCTGGCCAGGCCTTCGCCCGCGAATCGTATGTCGGTTTGTCTGGTGGCTTCGGTGAAGTCAAGCTCGGCAAGGTCTGGACCGCCTATGACGACGTGAGCGGCGCATCGGACGCCGTGTTTGATTCTGCCCTCGCCCCGATGAACAATGTGATGCGCAGCACGGGTTACCTCGGCAACCCGGGCAACACCATTTATTACGCAACCCCTGACTTCAGCGGCTTTGCTGGCGCGATCAGCTACAGCCTGGGTGAAAACACCTACAAGGATGCCGCCATCCTCGCCGTGAACCTGACTTACAGCTCCGGCCCATTGGCACTGCAATTCGGTTATCAGGAGCAAGACAATGGCGTCCTCCCGGGTGATTCCAATGCCGAGTTTATTCGCGTTGGCGCTACCTACGACTTTGGCGTGGCAACGCTCAAAGGAACCTACGGCTCTGTTTCAAACCTCGGAAATATTTCCGGCAACGACGCTGACGAATACCAGATCGGTGTCGACGTCCCGATGGGCCCTGCCTGGGTGATTTCTGCCAGCTATGCCGCCTCTCAGGGCAAGGGTATCTTGACCGAAGATGCCGACGGTTTCGGCATTGCCGCCACCTACACCCTGTCCAAGCGTACTTTCCTGTACGGCGGTTACAGCACCAACAGATATGAACAAGTTGGCGCCTCTGATGCCAGCTTGGACATTCTCGCCATTGGCGTGCAACACCGTTTCTGATCTGACGCTGGCGCGAGCCAGTGCATGATCTGAACCCAAAACCCCGCCGGGTTGATCTGGCGGGGTTTTTTTATGGACGTGACAGTGCTCAGCTTGCGCCTGACAGCGCTGGCCCGCCTGACTCAGGATGTTGCAATGCCACAACGAATGCACCCTGTTTGAGCAAGTTTGCCAGCCTTTTTGCCGCAAAAACGGCGGGCATCTGTTTCAATACGGGTAACTTCCTGAGACAGGAGGTGGCTCTGGGTTCTGAGAACAGTTGGTTTCAGGGCCTTATGTTTAACCTTGGAGAATTTTGAAATGAAAAAATCCCTGATCGCATTGGCCGTACTGGCTGCCTCCGGCGCCGCCATGGCCCAATCCTCCGTCACTTTGTACGGTATCGCCGACGTCTGGTTCGGTTACGAAAGCACAGACACTCTGACCAGCCCCACAACAAAGACAGAAACTTCAGACACGTTGCTGAAAGCTGGAGGCGTGAACACCAGCCGCTGGGGTGTCAAGGGTTCTGAAGACCTGGGTGGTGGCTTGAAAGCCAATTTCGACTTCCAGCAAGGCTTCAACCTGGATACCGGCGCTGCGAGTTCGTCAAGCCTGGCTTTTGCACGCCAGTCATGGGTCGGTTTGTCGGGTGGCTTCGGTGCCACCCGCATCGGCCGCACCACCACGCCGTATGACGATGTGAATGGCGCTTCCAATACGATGTTCGACTCGTATTTCTCGCCTTTCAACCGGATTGCTTCGAGCACCTCGTACGTTGCTCGCCCTGACAACACCCTCTACTACCAGGCGCCCAACATGAGCGGCTTCAGTGGTGCGTTGAGCTACAGCCTGGCTGAAAGCAGCACCACTGATGACAGCTACAGCGCGAACCTGACCTACGCCGGCGGCCCGTTCAAGGTACAGTTTGGCTACCAGTTTGAAGGCGAATCGTCCACTCTCAAAGAAAAGCAATTCACCCGTCTGGGTGCTTCCTATGACTTCGGTGGATTTACCTTCAAGGGTACCTGGGGTCAAGTTGAGAACGCGGCCGGTATTTCGGGCAGGGACGCCGATGAATGGCAGCTCGGCCTCGACTACAAAACGGGTCCCTGGGTGTTTACTGGCAGCTATGCACAGTCCAACAAGGACAGCTACTTTGTCGGTGCGAACTTTGTGAATGAAGAAGACCGCATGGGCTTTGGCCTGGGCGCTGCCTACACATTCTCCAAACGCACCTTTGTTTACGCTGCTTACGAACAGGACACGACCGAAGTTTCCGGTTCCAGCAACTATCCCAATCTGGACCACAGTGCCTTCGGTATTGGTATCAACCACAAGTTCTGATCAGACGCTGGCGCAAGTCAGCTGAAGCTTTGAACCTCAAAACCCCCGCCCGGGCAACCCGGCGGGGTTTTTCTTTTCTAACCGGCCAAGAAAATGAAAATGCGGCCTGAATCCATCACATCACAGTTTCCCCATGGATTTAATATACGGTAAAATGCCGTATATTTTATGGAGTGTGCCATGCCTGCAACCGCCCGCTTTGACCTCAAGCTCGACTTGGCAGACAAAGATGTCTTGTCCCGTGCTGCCAGCCTGATGGGAACGACCATGGCTGGATTTGTCAGGGCAGCAGCCAAAGAAAAGGCACAAGCTTTGCTGGATCAGGAATCCCGGGTTACGCTTTCGCAGCGTGATTTTGCAGCGTTTCATGCGGCGGTGAGTGGTGCCTTTTCTCCCAACCCGGCGCTGCAAAGTGCTATCGGCACTGCAGCCAAGGTGAAACGTGCTTGAAGAGCAGGTGCTCAATAGCAGCCTGCATGACCGCTCAGGTTTTCGCTGTGGTGTGCCAGAGCTTGACGACTATTTGCAACGATACGCCGCCCAGCAATCCGCCCGAGGGGTCAGCGCTGTCTATGTTCTGGTGAACTCAGATCAACCCAGCCGAATTCTGGGCTTTTACACATTGAGTGCGGCGCAGGTCGATGTATGGCATATCAACGCGCTTGATCGCAAAAAGTTGCCGCGCTACCCTGTGCCATGCTTTCGGATGGGGCGACTGGCTTGCAGAGCAGACCAGCACGGTCAGGGTTTTGGCAAATTGCTGTTGGGCTGTGCGGTTGATCGCTGCCTGCAAGCACGCAAGCAGGTTGCCGCATTCGCCTTGCTGGTGGATGCCAAAAACGACAGCGCCAAAGCTTTTTACCAGCATTACGGTTTCACGCCTTGCGCAGATGCACCGCTGACGCTGTATTTGCCACTGGGAAACCCGGGGGCTTAGCCGATCAGATCACACCATGGTATGCGATTTGTATTGACAATTGGCATACAAAACGTGCCATTAGCCACGAGATGGCACCCAAGGCAATGCGGCGCAATATGCCAGACCCCTTGCCCGTCCTGTTGCTGGGACGCCTGGCGATTGACAAGCGCTACCAGAACCGTGGCATCGGCCAAGCCTTATTGCGCGACGCGCTGATTCGCACCGTCAGTGTGGCCTGCGACACCGGTGTGTTTGCCATCCTGGTCCACGCCATGTCCGAACAGGCCAAACGGTTTTATCTTTCACGCGGATTTGTTCAATCGCCCCTGCAGCCGATGACCCTCATGATGACGCTGCAAACGATGCGGTCGATTCTGGCAGAGCCGGATTGATGATGGATCACCTGACGGGGTTTCTACCCCGGCGGGTGCTCGATGACCCGGCCGATGTCGGGCCAGCGACGGTGCAGCCACAACCACGACAACAAGCCCACGGACAGCATCGCCAGCGAGGCGGCGGCCAGCGCCACGGTGGCATGCATCACCAGCGGTGCAATCACGCCGGCCACCACGCCGTTGGCACTCGCGCCGATGAAGGCCTGCAGGCTCGACGCCATGCCGCGCCGGTCAGGGTGCAGGTCGAGCACCAGCAGCGTGACCACGGGCACCATCATGGCCCAGCCGAAGGCAAATATCGCCACCGGAAACATCGCCCACGCCGCATGTGCCTTGAACAGCGCATTGGCCAGCAGGTTCAGCCCCGCCACGCCGAGCATGATGGCAAAACCGTATTTGATTTGCCGCTTGGGCACCAGCCGCCCGGCCATGCGCCCGCTGACCCAGGCGCCGCCCATGATGCCGCTGATGGTGAGCACAAAAAACCAGAAGAACTGCGTGGGCGCCAGGGCCAAGTGCCTGCCCAGAAACACCGGCGCCGACAGCACATACAGGAACATGCCGTTGAACGGTATGCCGCTGGCCAGCGCCAGCAGCAGGAAGCGCGGATCGCGCCCCAGTTTCCAGTAGCCTTGCAGCAGGTTGCTGAGCTTGAGCGGCTGGCGCTGGCTGATGTGCAGGGTTTCGGGCAGCAATCTGTAGTTGGCGCTCCACAGCAGCACGCCGACCAGCGTCAGAAACCAGAACACACTGTGCCAGCCCAGGTGCGCAAACAGCACGCCTCCGATCATCGGCGCCACCGCCGGCGCCACACCGAAATAGATGGTGATCTGGCTCATCACCCTTTGCGCCTGTGCGGGCGCAAACATGTCGCGCACCACGGCGCGCGACACCACGATGCCCGCGCCGGTGGTCAGGCCCTGCATGGCGCGGAAAAACACCAGCTGGCCAATGCTTTGCGACAGCGCGCAGCCCACCGAGGCCAGCGTGAAAGCAGCCAGCCCCCACAGCACCACCGGCCTGCGGCCCACACTGTCTGACAGGGCGCCATGAAACAGGCTCATGAAGGCAAAGCCAAACAGGTAGGCCGACAGCGTTTGCTGCATTTGCAAAGGCGTGGCGTCCAGCGACGTGGCAATGCCGGCAAACGCCGGAATGTAGGTGTCGATGGAAAACGGCCCGAGCATGCCCAGCGTGGCCAGCAGCACCGCCAGCGCCCAGCGCGGCGCGCGCCACAGGTGTTGTGCGTCGGGGTTCATCGGGGGGCGCTCAGCGCGGCACGCCAATCAAGGTCAGCAGCACGATCAGCACGCCCAGGCCCAGGTTGACCAGCACCCGGCTGCGGATGGACGCCAGCGCCGCGGCCCCGGCCGGCCAGTCGAGCGCCTGCACGGCACGACCCAGGCGCTGGTACAGGACAAAACGGATGTGGCCGAAGATCAGCATCATCACGATCCCCAGCGTGGCCATGAGGGTCCACTCCAGCGGCATGCTGAAATGCGCCCCGGCCTGCCCCACCTGCCTGGCGACCCGGCCGATCATCCACAGCCCGCTGGCCAGCGTGAGCACGATGGCAGCCAGCACGGCACTGAAAAATCGCCCCAGCACGGCGTGCATCAGGCGCACCCGCACCGGCGGCTCCAGCGCGCCCACGGCCGGACGCAAGAAGAAATGGGCAAAAACCATGCCGCCGATCCAGACGATGACGGCGAGCAGGTGCAGGGTTTTCAGGATGGCGTAGAACATGGCAAAAACTCACGGGGTGAACAAGGTATGGAGTGTGCCTCAGGAACAGCAACCGGAACAGGTGGGGGTGAAATCCTGGTGACAGACCCGAAAAAAATGGCGGCGATTGACCACAGAGGCCTTGAAAGTCGGACAAATGGCCTTATCATTAGCACTCCAAGGAAGTGAGTGCTAACAATGGCATTGACACATCCTCTGAAAGTTACCGGTTGCCTCAATGCAAATTGTGGCAACCCGTTGTGTTAACCCTCTGTTTCAAACTTTATAGGAGTCTCCATGAAACTGCGCCCCCTGCACGACCGCGTGATTGTCAAACGCGTCGAAAACGAAACCCGCACCGCCTCTGGCATCGTCATCCCTGACAGCGCAGCCGAAAAACCCGATCAAGGCGAAGTGCTGGCCGTCGGCCCCGGCAAAAAGAACGACAAGGGCGAACTCGGCGCGATGAGCGTCAAGGTGGGCGACCGCGTGCTGTTTGGCAAATACAGCGGCCAAACCGTCAAGGTCGACGGCAACGAACTCCTCGTGATGAAAGAGGATGATTTGTTCGCGGTTGTTGAAAAGTAATTGATTAACCTATCCGGAGAATTCATATGGCAGCAAAAGACGTAGTTTTCGGCGGTGAAGCCCGCGCACGCATGGTTGAAG
>JBBINL010000026.1:0-13296 GCA_037443905.1 Burkholderiales bacterium
AGGGCGTGCCGGTGAACGACCTGCCCGACGTGGCCGCGCAGTTTGCCTCGTTTGGCGACCTGGTGCCGCTGCACGCTTTTCACACATCATGACTCGGCCCCCACTTGGCGCAGAGGGTGCTTGACCGGCGCCGGGACTGGGTGAAGCCGGAACCGGTCCGGTCCCTGTTGCAGGCTTGTCAGGTGTCGGACCCGTCGAACTGGCCCGGGATGGCGGCCTGGGCGCTCTGGGCGCTTTTTGGCGTTGATGCGGCGCTGGGCGCAGCACCAGGCACTTAAAATCAGCCTGTCGAAAAGATTTCAGCCAACAATCATCATGTCCGTCAACGTGAATGAACGACTTGTCATGCCGGACCAGTTTCAAAAAAACGAGCCCGCCCCCTGGACCGCGCACGATACCAGGTCTGTGAAAATGCCCTACCAGACGCCTGGGTTGCGCACCTATGGCGCGGTCAATCAGTTGACGGCTGGCAATGGCGGGTCCAAATCTAACGGCATGTCAATGAATCCAATGATGTGATGTTTCACAGTGCAACACACCAAAACCTTGTCGGCAACGGCGTCCATCCACCGGCCATCGGGCCTGTGGCGCATTCAGGCGCTGGACCCGGCGACAGTTTGACATCTTGAGCAGCATCCTCGAAGAGCACCTTGGCTATGTGGCCGACGCCAACCGGCTCGACCGGTTCAGGGCCGCCATTGCGCAAACGGTGCGACCCGGTGACCGCGTGGCCGACGTGGGCTGCGGCTCTGCCGTGCTGGGCCTGCTGTGCCTGCAGGCGGGGGCCGGGCACATTGATGCCATCGATGCCACGGCCGCCATCGAAATGGCCCGCCAGTCGCTCACCCGGGCCGGCTGGGGCGGGCAAGCCAGTTTCATTCACGGCCAGTCGTTCCAGGTGGAACTGCCCGAGCCGGCGGACCTGGTCATCTGCGATCACGTGGGCTACTTCGGCTTCGACTACGGCCTGATCGACACCCTGGCCGACGCGCGGCGCCGCTTTCTCAAGCCTGGCGGCCGCATGATTCCGGGGCGGCTGCGGCTGCAACTGGGCGCGGTCGAGTCTGACAAATGTCATCAACTTGCGCAAGGCTGGGCGGCGCCGGGCATCCCGGGCGAATTCCACTGGCTGCGCCAGCACGGCGTCAACACCAAGCATGCGGTCAAGCTGCAAGCCGATGAAATTCTGGCGGGCCCGGCGGAACTGGGCGCTATCGACCTGCAGGCCGACAACCCCGGGTTTTTCTCCTGGACGGTGGAATTCGGCGCGGCGCGCGACGGCGTGATGCATGGTCTGGCCGGCTGGTTCGAGTGCGAGCTGGCAGACGGAGTATGGATGACCAACTCGCCGCTGTCGGCCCAGGCCATCGACCGTTCGCAGGCGTTCCTGCCGATCGACGCGCCATTGTCGGTGCAGGCCGGCGACGTCATTCGTGCCACCGTGATGGCGCGCCCGGCCGACCAGCTGATCGCCTGGGAGGTGCGCCACCCCGCCTCGGGCCGCGCGTTCAGCCACTCCACCTGGCTGGGCGACCTGCTGATGCAGGAGCAGCTCGGCAAGACCCGTCCTGACCATGTGCCGCAGCTCAGCCGCGTGGCGCGCGCCAGGGCGCTGGTGCTGGGCTACTGCGACGGGCAGCGCACGGTAGGCCAGATTCAGGCAGAGGTGCTGCGCGAGCATCCGGCACTGTTCCCGTCGCCCGATGAAATCACCCGTTTTGTGGCGGCCGTGCTGGCCAGGAACACCGAATGAGCGCGCATTACACCGTGCACCCCGGGCGGCCCATGCCGCCTGTGCAGGCAGAACCCTTTCACCAGTGGGTCTTTCCGGACGGCAGCCTGTGGACGCAGTTTTACCGCCAGGGCGCGGGTTACCTGCTGCGGTTTCCCGAACTGGCCGATTTTGAGGTTTCTGCCGACGGCCTCAGCGTGCAGGGCTGGCCGGCCCCCGGCGTGACCATGCCCACCGTCGAGCACCTGTACCTGAATCAGGTGCTGCCGCTGGCACTGAGCCGCCAGGGCAAGCTGGTGCTGCATGGCAGCGCGGTGGACATCGACGGGCAGGGCGTGGCCTTTCTGGGCGAGTCGGGCCGCGGCAAATCGACGCTGGCGGCCAGCTTTGCCACCTCGGGCACGCGCTTTTTGACCGACGACGGCCTGCTGCTGGACTGGCTCGATGGCCGCTGCATGATACTGCCCAGCCATCCGTCGATCCGCCTGTGGCAAGACAGCCAGGACGCGCTGATGCACCCGGATGCCGCCACGGCAGCGCCGGTGAGCTTTACCAGCAAGGCGCGCTTTATGGCAGGCCCCGGCGTTGCGTTCTGCGATGCGCAGCGCCCCCTGGCTTGTGTCTTCTTTCTGGGCCAGGGCGACGTTCACACGCCGCGCATCGCACCGCTGCGGCCCGCCGAGGCGCTGATCGAGCTCGTCAAGCACTCGTTCCTGCTGGACATCGAGGCTCGCGACATGCTCGCCCGGCATTTTGACGACCTGACCCGGCTGGCGGCGCTGCCCATATACTTCCGGCTCGACTACCCGCGCAGCTACGCGGCCCTGCCGGCGGTGCACCAGGCCATCCTGCGGCACACCGCAGAAAAATCAGCGAAAGCCAAGCCACATGAATCTGTCTGACAAAGTCACTGTTCCCCCCCAGGTGATGGCCCGCACCGTGGGCGACGAAACCGTCATCCTCGACCTGGCCAGCGGCACCTATTACGGGCTGGACCCGGTGGGCGCGCGCATCTGGCAACTGATGGCAAGCGGGCAGGCGCTGGCCGCCGTGTGCGACACCATGCTCGAAGAGTACGAGGTCACGCGCGAAGCGCTGGAGGGCGACATCCTGCGCCTGACCGAGGAACTGTGCGCCAAGGGACTGGTCAGCCTGGCGTGAAGCGCCACACCAGTACGCCATGAGCGGCATCGCCGGCATCATTAATTTCGACGGGCGGCCGGTCGAGCCCGGCCAGATCGAGGCCATGACCACCGCCATGCGCCATCGCGGGCCCGACGGCATCAACCATTGGCGCCGGGGCAACGTGGCGCTGGGCCAGTGCATGCTGCGCACCACGCCCGAGTCGCTCGAAGAAACCCAGCCGCTGACCAACGAGGATGAAAGCCTGGTGCTGGTGATGGACGGCCGGGTGGACAACTGGGAAGAACTGCGCCGCGAGCTGCTGGGAAAAGGGGCCGTGCTGCGCACCCGGGCCGATGCGGAACTGGTGCTGCGGGCGTATGAGGTGTGGGGTGAAGACTGCCCGGATCGCATCATCGGTGAGTGCGTGTTCTTCATCTGGGACGCCCGGAAGCAACGCCTGTTCGGTGCCAGGGATGCTGCAGGCACCCGGCACTTTTATTATCACCAGGGCAATGGCTGGTTTGGCTTTGCATCCGAGATCAGGGGTTTGTTGGCGCTTGGGCGCATAGAGCAACGCCTGAACGAATCCCGCTTGCTGGACTACCTGGTGGTTGAGTTTGACCGGGATGATGAGATTGGCACCTTTTACCAGGGCATTGTCAGACTACCGGCCGGTCACGCGATGTCGGTTTCGGAACGTGGCCCAAAGTTCTGGCGTTATTGGCAACCTGGCAATCTTGCGGTGAACCAGTTTTCGTCGATGGATGAATGCGCGCAAGCATTCCTGGAACAGCTCCGTATCGCAATCCAATGTCGTCTGCGCAGCATTGGCCCGGTGGCTGCCATGCTAAGCGGTGGTCTCGACTCCTCGTCGATCGTTGGTTTGATCAGCAAGGAATTTCGCGGCGATTTGAAGCAACCCTTGAAGACGATCTCACTCATTCGTGAAGATCGGGAAAACTGCCCGGACTGGCGAAGTATCCGTGAGATGATCATGGATGACTGGCTCGACCCAACTATCCTGACATCGGCTATTTCCTCTGAAGTTTACCGATCCTGCCTCGACGATATCCATGATTTGAATGAGCCATTTGCATTATCCCAAGGCTATACCGATTCTCTGGTCTTCCAGGCGGCCCGCGAGAACGGATGCAGGGTTGTCATGGATGGCATGGCGGGTGATCTTCTGTTTTACAGCCCTGAACGTAGCATGGGTGAAGTCATCGGGAGGCGAATGTACGCGCAAATTCCAGCCATACTCGCAGCTTATCGTCGGCATGGCATCGAAAATGGAATCCGGACGATGGCATGGAAGACCTTGAGGCGTTTTGCGGTGTCTGCCGCACCGGTAGGACTGCTCGCCTTGTATCGTCACTTGCGAATGAAACGGGAGTTGTCGGGCCTGAGCCTGAAAGAGCTTCCCGGCGATAACCTGAAGCGGCTGCACAGGGAAATCAGGCGTGAATTTCTGCTGGCCAGACACGCTCAGCGCCAGGCTCAACAGGGTCGCGCCAAGCTTGAAAACGACCAAAAAAACCATGCGCGAAATTTCACCTCGGGCTTGCTTTCCTTTGCCCATGAGGTGAATGGGCAAATTGCGTTAGCTAAGGGCGTGGAGCCACGTAGCCCAATGTCTGACCGCAGGATGATGGAGTTTGCCATTCAGATGCCTGTTGAAGCGAAACTGTGCACGGCGTGGTACAAAAATCTCTTGAGGGAAAGCATGAGGGATGTTCTTCCTGAGGCAGTGCGCTGGCGCAGTGACATAGGAGGACATCCCGGATGGAAATTCCATGAGCGGCTCATTGGTGCCATGGTGCAAAACGCGCCAGAAATCTTGTGCTTGTCTGACATTGCGATTGCGCTGAAAAAATGGATTGACCCCAGGAGTCTTTACCATGCAGGGCAAGTGTATGATGCCAGTGCTGACTATGAAACTGGTTTCAATCTTTTCATCATGGCCGTTCTGGCACAATGGCTGACCATCCGGAAACTGGACTGACTCAACATGAAGGAGGATCAAATGATCACACAAACTCGATTGATCGTGAATCAAAGGAGAGCCTACACGCCCCCGCGTCTCATCCACTATGGCCAGGTGCGTTCACTTACCCAATCGGGTGCTACTGGTAGCGCTGAAAATAGTAATGGAGCTGGGGTTATGAAGCCGGGATCAGACCGTACGATCAAAGAAAATATGGTCAGGATAGGTGATCACCCCCTCGGCATTGGCCTTTACTTGTTCGACTACAAATCTGAATTCCGTGAAATATGTGGGCATGGGAGGCAATTTGGTGTGATGGCTGACGAAGTTGAATCCGTCATGCCCGAGGCCGTATCGCTTCACTCAGAAGGCTTCAAGACAGTTGACTATGGGCTGCTCGGGATTGAGCGCACAGTGCATTGACATGACAGCAGCAAGCGGACATGTCGACTGCTTGACTTGCCATTGATGATTTGTCGCTCAATATGGATTTTCGGTGACTGATGATGCGCGTGCCAGGTTGGCTGCCGTCATTTCAAACAACAGGTTTTCATGGCCTGACGGATCAAAACCAGAATTTGATGCCTTGATGGAGCTGACCCGGCGCGAAGGCGTTGTTGCGCTGGTCGATTCCCGGCTGGCCGCGTTGCCTGACGAAAAGTCATCACCCTGCCATGATGTTGCAGGGCCACTGCGGCAAAAATTCAAGGAGGCTGCTCGCAACACGGCCCTGTTTTCCATGCTGCTGGAAAATGAGACCCGCCACCTGCTGGCGGTCATGGATCAGGCCGCCATCTCCGGCCTGTTGCTCAAAGGCCAGGCCATCGCCCAGTGGGCCTACCCTGACCCCGCTTTGCGCGCCAGTGGCGACATTGATGTGCTGGTGGCCACGCGCGAGGCGGCCGATGCGCTGGCCCGCCGCCTGTGCGAATCCGGCTTTGAGTTGTTCCAGCCCTCGGGTGACCTGGTGGCGCTGGAGATGATGCTGCGCCGTGAGGTGGCGCCGGGGGTGTGGGTGGAGATCGACCTGCATTGCCGCGTGATCAACTCGCCCCTGTTTGCCGAGCGCTTCACGTTCGACGAGTTGCTGGCCGAGTCCATCGCTTTGCCGCGCCTGGCGGCCAATGCGCGTGGTCTGGGGCCGGCACATGCGTTCATCCATGCCTGCATGCACTGGGCGGCGACACGCGCCGTGGGTGCGGAGATCAGGCTGAAGTGGTTGTACGACATTCCGGCCTTTGCCAAGGTTTTCTCGGCAAGCGACTGGCAGCGCCTGCAGCAACTGGCCGTGGAGCGCGGACTGGCCGGCGTGTGCCTGAGCATGATCGAGGAGGCGCAGGTCACGTTTGGTGTGGACTTTGTGGCCGTGCCCGCCGACCTGCTGGTCACGCTGCGCGAGGCGGCGCGCCACGAAGCGCTGGATGTCACCCGCCTGGGCGACTGGCGCTACATGCAGTGGCAGGCCTTGCTCGCCCAGCCCACTGCGCGCCTGCGCGCGCGCTACCTCTGGCAGCGGCTGTGGCCCAGCCGCGACTACATGGCGTATTTGTACGGGCGGCAGGACCTGGGCTACTGGGGGCTGATCGGCATCCGGGCCGGCACGGCGCTGCGGCGCCTGTTGCGGCTGAAAATCAACGCGTCCTGAAACCATTCAGGCTGGCTGACAGGCAGTGTCAGACAAATCGGTTAGGATATTCGCTCGTTGGCGGGTCAGGATACAAGAACAATTACACAGCCTGACGGTATTGCCGGATGCATTGGGGGAAATAAATGGTTTTGCTGTCTCAAATGGGGGGTTTTTTGGGCCAGGTGGTGTTGCCGACCACCCTGGTTGCCTTTCTGGTTTCGCTGCTGCTGGTGCTTACCCGGCAGCACCATGGCCACCTGAGCATGGATCATCCGGGCGGGGTGCAAAAATTTCACATCGAGCCGACGCCCCGCGTGGGCGGCATCGGCATTTACCTGGGGCTGTTGCTGGCCTGGCAACTGTTGCAAGAGTCGCAGGTCAAGCCCTTGCTGGGCGTGATTCTGATGGCCGGCATTCCGGCCCTGCTGTTCGGGCTGGCCGAAGACCTGACCAAGCGCGTGGGCGTGCTGCCACGCTTGCTGGCCACCATGTTCAGTGGTGTGCTGGCCTGCCAGTTCAGCGGTGTGGCGCTCAGCCGGCTCGACATTCCCGTGCTTGACCTGCTGCTTGTTTACTGGCCGGTGGCCGTGCTGATGACGGCTTTTGCGGTGGGTGGCGTGGCCAATGCGGTCAACATCATTGATGGCTTTCACGGGCTGGCCAGTGGCTCGGTCATTTTGATGCTGCTGGCGCTGGCGGGGCTGGCCTTTCTTGCGGGCGATGTGCCACTGGCGCAGGTGGCTTTGCTGCTGGCGGCCGCAGTGGCGGGTTTCTGGCTCATCAATTACCCCTGGGGCAAGCTGTTTCTGGGTGACGGTGGGGCCTATTTTGTTGGCTTTGCGCTGGCCTGGATCGCCGTTTTGCTGCCCATGCGCAACCCGGTTGTGTCGCCTTGGGCGAGCCTGATGGTGTGCGCTTATCCCATCATCGAGGTGCTTTACAGCGTGCTGCGCCGCAGCCTGCGCGGCCTGTCGCCAGGCGCTGCCGACAGGCACCACTTGCACAGCCTGCTGGCCAGCGAGTTCATTCAAAAGCATTTGACCGGTTGCCCCAATGGCGTGCAAAACGCCTGTGTGGCCCCGTTTTTGTGGAGTTTTGTGGCGTTGCTGGCGTTGCTGGCGATCGTTTTTTACAACCAGACCGGGGTGCTGGTGCTGTGCTACCTGGGCGCCATGCTGGCTTATCACCTGACTTACCGTTACCTGGTGGCAGGCAGCGTTTTGCTGCCGGGCAAAGAGGCGCAGTCGCCAGCCACGCAGGGTGTCGATGGCTGAAGGTTCCCTGCCGCTGCCTGCATTGGCGCGCCCTGACGCCCAGGCCCGGCTGGGGCAGGGGCTGATGCTGTGGGCCGGGGTGGCGCTGGTGCTGTGCGCGCCCATCATCCGGGGTGGCAACCGCCATGTGGCCCTGATCCTGCTGGAGTGGCTGGCGCTGGCGGTGTTGCTGGGCGTGGCCCTGGCGGCGCGCGACGGCCTGGGCGGCTGGGGTTGGGGCCGCGAGCGCGTGGGCTTGCTGGTGCTGGCGGCGTCGCCGCTGTGGGTGGCGCTGATGCAGCTGCTGCCTTTGCCCGTGGACTGGTGGGCGGCACTGCCGGGGCGCGCGCTGTACCACGAGCTGGTGGCGGTGGTGCAGATGCCGCAGCCGGCGTGGCGCGCGGCCTCGCTCACACCGGCGGCCACCTGGGCGTCGGTGCTGGCAGGGCTGCCGCTGCTGGCTTCTTTTGCGCTGGCCTTGTCGTGCAGCGCCAGCCAGCTCAAGGCCCTGTGCCGCTTGTGGATGGGTGTGGCGCTGGCGCAGGCCTTGCTGGGGCTGGCGCAACTGGGGGCTTTCGAGTTGCTGTTCTTCAACGCCGACACCACCCGCGTGATTGGCACTTTTGCCAACCCCAACCATTTCGCCAATTTTCTGGCCATGACCCTGCCGCTGGTGGTGCTGGAGATCAGGCGCGCCATGCTGGACGCGCCGGCGCATCACCACCGGCTGGGCAATGCCAGCCTGCTTTGGGGCGTGCTGCTGTTTGTGTTGCTGGCGGCGGTACTGGCGTCGAGCTCGCGCACCGGCATTGTCACGGCGCTGCTGGTCACGCTGGCCACCACGCTGCTGTTGCCGGGGCGCAGGGGCGCGCAGTCTGGCTTGCGCTGGCGCCTGTGGGCGCTGGCGGCCTTGCTGCTGGTGGCGGTGGCTTCGGTGGGGCTGGGCTGGCTGGAGCGGTTTCAGGGTGACTTGTTGTCTGGCGATGCGTCATTTCGGGGCTTGATGCGTGCCAGCACCTGGTCGGCTGCGCTGGAGTTCTGGCCGGTCGGCGCGGGACTGGGGTCTTATGGCATGGTGTTCCCGCGTTTTCAGCCCGCTGTGGTGACCGGTTTTGTCGAGTACGCGCACAGCGACTATGTGCAGTTGCTGATGGAATGCGGCGCGCTGTTTGTGGTGCTGGCCGCGCTGCTGCTGTGGCTGCTGGTGCGCCAGCTCAGGCGCCTGTGGCGCAGCGCGCTGCAGGCCCATGGCCAGCATCCGCAGGCGCAGTTGCAGATGGTCTGCGGGCTGGGGCTGCTGGCGTTGCTGCTGCATTCGTGGCTCGACTTCAACATGCACATTCCGGCCAACGCGATGCTGGGTGCGTTTTTGCTGGGCGGCTTGCTGCGTCATGAGGCGGCAGCGACACTGCCGGGGCGAGGCCAGGCCCATTAGAATCAACAACTTTCCAGCACTTGACTGGTGGATTGACGGGAGTATTCGCATGTCTAGTTTTTTGAGCCGTTGGCTGGTGCTTTGCCTGGCTGCGGCGCCGGCGTTGCTGCTGGCGCAACAGCAGGTGGATGCCGCGCGCCAGCCGGTGGCCACCGATGTGACGGCCAACCAGCCTGCGCCCAATGCTGACACCGGCAAGCCGCTGCCGGGGCAGGCGCAGCCGCTGAATTCGCTGGCGGGTCTGGGCACCGACTACCGCCTGGGGCCCAACGACCTGATCGACGTGGAGGTGTATGGCGTGCCCGAGCTCAAGCGCACGGTGCGCGTGAACTCGTCGGGCATGGCGTCGCTGGCGCTGGTGGGCAACATGGTGCTGGCCGGCTTGACGGCGCAGCAGGCCGAGGCTGCCATTGCCGCCAAGTACGCTGAAAAATACCTGCAAGATCCGCAGGTGTCGGTTTTCATCAAGGAGTTCACCACGCAGCGCATCACCATCGAGGGCGCGGTGGTCAGGCCCGGGATTTATCCGGTGACCGGGCAACTCACCCTGCTGCGGGCGCTGGCGCTGGCCGGTGGCGGCGCCAGGTTTTCTGACCTGAGTGAAATCAACCTGTTTCGCAGCGCCAATCAGGCGCAGCCGCAAAAGCTGACGTTCAACCTCGACAAGATTCGCCAGGGTGAGCAGGCAGACCCGGACATCATGGCCGACGATGTGATCGTGGTCAAGCGTGACCCGGTGCGTTCCGCCGTCATGGATTCGCTGTTCAGCGACATTGTGGATACCGTCAACCCATTTTCGATTTTCAAGAACTGATGTCAAAACCCGAACCTTTTGCGGTTGACCCGATGGTCTCCCGCGGCCTGTCCTTGCGCCCGGCGCGCGGCCTGCAGACCGCCGTGGCGCGCGAGGAGCCTGAAGAACTCGACAACGACGCGCTCAATATCCGTGACCTGCTCAGGGTCGTGCTCAAGTACAAATGGCTGCTGCTCGCCATGACCCTGCTGTGCGGTCTGGCGGCCACCATCCAGGGCCTGCGCAGCACGCCCATGTACAGCGCCACGGTGATGCTGCAGATCGAACGCGCGGCGCAGCGGGTGGTGGATTTCAACCGCGACGTCGACACCGAGCTGCAGATGTACGACGATGGCTCGCAGTTGCTGACCCAGATCGAGCTGCTCAAGAGCCGCAGCCTGGCCGAGCGCATGGTGGATGAAATGGGGCTGGACAAAACCCGCCCTGCCGCCCTTGCCACGGCGCTTGTGCCGCCTGCGGCCGCAGCCAGTGCGCCATTCGACCCGGCATCGGCTGCGCCTGATGCCAAGCCCGGTTTCATCGAACGGCTGAAGCAGAATTATCAGCAACTGGCCACACCTTCGGTGCAGGACGCGCAGGTGCTGGGGCGCGAGGACGTGGTGAGTGCCTTCATGAATTCGGTCAAGATCACGCCCATCCGGAACACCCGGCTGGTGAGCGTTTCGGTGGTCAACAGCAACGCCGAGCTGGCTGCGCGCATCGCCAACACCATGGCCAAGACCTTCATTGCCATGAATCTGGAGCGCAAGATGGAGTCTTCGGTGTACGCCAAGACGTTTCTGGAGGACCAGATCAAGATCACCAAGGCCAAGCTGGAGGAGTCGGAGCGCCTGATCAACGAGTACGCCAAGACCAATTCGATTTTGGTGCTGGATGACAAGTCCAATGTGGCGAACCAGAACTTTGCAGACTTTTCGGCCGGGTTGTCGCGCGTGGAGCAGGATCGCATCAAGGCTGAAGCCGTTTACAACGAGGTGCTGCGCAATCCCGAGAGCGCGCCCCAGGTGCTGGAGAGCAAGGCGGTGCAGGCCTACAAGGAGCAAAAGGTCAAGCTGGAGGCCGAATACGCCACCAACAGCAGCATCTACAAGCCAGACTACCCCAAGATGGTGCAGCTCAAGGCGCAGATCAACGAACTCGATCAGCGCATCAAGGCTGAAATCGCCATGGTGGTGGCGTCGGTGAAAAGCCAGTTTGACGCGGCCAGACAGCAGGAAGCGCAGTTTCGCGCGCGTCTGGGTGAAACCCGCAGCGAGGTGCTGGCGGTGCAGGACCGCAGCGTCGACCTGAATCTGCTCAAGCGCGAGCTTGACACCAACCGGCAGGTGTATGACAGCCTGTTGCAGCGGCTCAAGCAGGTCAGCGTGACGGGCGGCCTGACCACCAACAATATTTCGGTGGTGGACGAGGCCATGACGCCGCTGTTTCCGTTCAGCCCGAATTTGCCGCGCAACGCCGCCATCGGCATGGGGGTGGGCTTGCTGCTGGCGCTGGGTCTGGTCTTTTTGCGTGAAAACCTCGACGATTCGGTCAGACACTACGATGAAATCGAAGCCCTGTACGGTCTGCCGCTGCTCGGCCTGATTCCGATGGTGAAGAAGAAGAAAGGCAGCGAAGCGGTGGCCCTGGTGGCGCACCAGGAGCCGCGCAGCGCGTTTGCCGAGGCCTACCGCTCGATGCGCACCGCGCTGCAGTTTTCCACCACCGAGGGCGCGCCCGAGCGTCTGATGGTGACCAGTTGCGGACAGGGTGAGGCCAAGTCGACCACCGCGCTGGCGCTGGCCATCAACTTTGCGCAGCTGGGGCGGCAGGTGCTGCTGATCGACGCCGACTTGCGCAACCCGTCGCTGCACAGGACGCTCAAGCTGGCCAACGACGCGGGTTTGTCGAACTTTCTGTCGAGCGACCAGCCGTGTGATGTGTTCATTCAGCCATCCGGACTGCCCAATCTGTCGGTGTTGCTGGCTGGGCCCAATCCGCCGGACCCGGTGGAGTTGCTGATGGGGCCGAAGTTCATGCTGCTGCTCGACCGGGCGCGCGAGCTCGGGTTTTCGCAGGTCATCATCGATACCCCGCCGTTGCTGGGCATTGCCGACGCCATTGTGCTGGGCAACCAGGTGCAGCACATCGTGTTTGCCGTCAAGGCCGGTAACACGCGCAAGTCGAGCATCAAGAATTCGCTGCGCCGCCTGCACAATGCCGGGCTGGCACCGATGGGCGTGGTGATGACCCATGTGAGCGGCGAGCATGGCCACGACTACGGTTACGAAAGCTATTACGGTTATGGCGACGTCTCGCCCCAGGGGCAGCAGCCGGCCGGTGCCGTGGTGACGCAGGCCAGCCAGTCGCCATTGCCTGGTACTGTGGCGGGCGGCGCGCAGACTGCCTGACGCGCCAGCCATGCGCACCGGTCTGAGCCAAGCCGCCGAAGCCAGCATGCTTGGCCAGGCTTTGCTCGACTTCGAACACCAGCCCGGGCGCTACCCGGTGGCCATGCGCGAGCCGCGCATTGTGTTTGACCAGGCGGGTCAGGTGTTGCAACTGGCGGCGGGGCGCAAGCCGCTCGGCGGCGACGCAGATGAGGCACAGGAAACCGGCTTGCGCCAGGCGGCGCGCTTTTTTGTGCGCACCGTGATGCTGCGCCCCGGGGTGGACTTTTACACGCTGCTGGGGTTGCAGCCGGATTTTGATGCGCAGACGCTGCGCGAACATTACCGGCTGATGATCCGCATGACGCACCCGGATTTTGTGGCCTCGGGCGAGTCGTGGCCCGCCGATGCGGCGGCCCGCATCAATCAGGCGCACGATGTGCTGGCCTCGACCGTGGACCGGCAAAACTACCAGCATGCACTGGAAAACACGCGTGGCAGGGCCCAGCCCAGGGGCGCACCCGGCCGTGTTGCGGTGCATCGCACGGGCACCGCAGCTGCCCGGCGGCACTGGCCGGCATCGAGAAGATTCGCGGTGTCTGCCGGCATGGCGCTGCTGGCTCTGGCGGCTTTGGTGCTGAGCTGGCCAGACTCTGATGAGGATCTGCTGCGGGTGGCCGTGCGTGCCCCCAAGGTGGCGACCGATGCGCCTGTGAGCACTGCCCCTGTGAGCACTGCCCCTGTGATGGCATCGGTGCCGCCGGCCTTGCCGGAACTCAAGCCGGAACCGACGTCTGAATCCAGGCCAGAACTCAAACGCGAGCCGGAACCGAGGCCAGAGCCCAGGCTGCCGGTTGTGCAGGACGTGCTGGCCCAGACCCGGCGCGTCGGTTTGCCGCCCCCGCTCCAGCCCGCAACGGTGGTGACGCGCGTTGCAGCGCAGGAGCTTGCGGTGCC
>JBBINL010000026.1:13396-20576 GCA_037443905.1 Burkholderiales bacterium
CGCTCCAGCCCGCAACGGTGGTGACGCGCGTTGCAGCGCAGGAGCTTGCGGTGCCGGTGGTCGATCCGCCCGCGCCGGTGGTTCTGGCTGCACCGGCGGTATCAGCACCTCTGGCTGTGTTGGCACAGCAGACGGTGGTGCCAGATCAGGCGGTGGTGCCAGAGCCGGTGCCTGTCAGCAACGTGCCTGTCGTTGCGCCGCCCACACCCGTGCCGCTGCCCACGCTGGCCATGGATCAGGTACAACCGATTTTGACGCGGGTGCTCCAGTCGCTGCAAAGCGGGCAGGGCGAGAAGGTGTTGCAGTGGCTGGAGCCGGCTTCGCGCCAGAGTCCATCGGCCAGCAATTTTGTGGTGGCTTACCAGCAGAAAGTGGCCGGCTCACGCATCACGGGGCTGGGGCCGGTGCGCTTCACGTCGCGCCAGTCGGGCGATCAGCTGGTGGTGGACGGAATAGTCCAGCTCTGGCTGCAGGACTCAACGCAACAGACCACGCGCCATGACTGGCGTCTGCGGGCCACTTTCCTGGCGCGCGAGAGCGGGCCGGTGCTGGCCCGGCTGGAGGTGGATTGAGCATGGCGCTGCGGCTGCCTTGGCTGGGCCCGACGGTGCGCTTGCTGGCTGGCCTGGTGCTGTTGCTCGGGTTGGGCTGGATGGTGATCGAGCCCAACCTGCAGCAGGCCTGCCATTGGCGGCAGTGGCCCGACCTGAATCGCTGCGCCGAACCTGCGCGCCAGACTGAACCGCAGCAGGTGCAGGCGTTGCGGGAACAGATCAATGCCAACCCGGGTGATGCCTTGTCTTATGCGGCACTGGCCACCTTTAGCCAGTTGCCACAAGGCATTCCGGGCTTGGACAGTCAGGCCGTGCTGGCTGCAGCGGGCCAGCTGGCGCCGCAAAATCGCTTTGTGTTGCGCCTGTTGGCCAACCAGGCGCTGGCGCGGCAGCAATGGCCGCAAGCGGCCGAGATGCTGGTGCGGCTGTCGTTGCTGATGGGTGACGGTGAAGCCACGCGTGCTTTGGCGAAGATGGTGGCACAAAGTGGCAGTGACAAGGCACAACTGGCGGCCCTGGTGGCGCAGCTCAAGTTGGATAGCCGCTGGCTGGATCGGGTGTTGCGCAGCATGCCGGCGGCCAAGTTGCCCGTGGTGCAAGCCATGCCGCTGATCGAGCAGGCCATGGCCCTGCAGCGCCTGCAACCTGAGCTGGGGCAGATGCTGGTGCGCCAGCTGATCGCAGAAGGTGTCTGGCTCGATGCTTATGCCATCTGGCTGCATTTGTGGCAGCGTCCGCTGGGCCTGCTGTTCAATGGCAGCTTCGAGCAGGATTTTGTGCCCGGCGGCTTTGACTGGAACGTGAACGGCAGCAACAACTACCGCGCTGGTGCCAGGATGTGGCAGCCGCATGTGTCCGGCCGTGGCCGCGTGCTGGAGGTGGAATTCAGCGGTCGCACCATTGCCCAGCCCATGCTGAGCCAGTTGCTGGTGCTGACACCCGGCCAGTACCGGTTGAGCGGCAATTTCAGGTCGGGCAATCTGCGCAGCAACGCCGGCCTGGCGTGGGTTTTCAGCTGTGCTGCAGACCGGCGCGAGCTCGGCCGTAGCGCTGCCCTCAGGTTATCGGGCGCAAGCTGGGAGGAATTCACGATCGACTTGACGGTGCCGACCGATTGCGGGCTGGGCGTGCGCTTGTCGCTGCAGACCTTTGCGGGCTACGAAAGCACCACCGGCTTGCGTGGTGAGGTGCAGTTTGACAATCTGCAATTGCAGGCGGTGCACAACACGCCATGATCGACCTGCACTGCCACATCCTTCCCGGCATCGACGATGGTGCCAAAGACATGGCGACGTCACTGGCGATGGCGCGCATGGCCGTGGCCGACGGCATCCACACCATGGCCTGCACGCCGCACATTTACCCGGGCATGTACATGAACGATGCCACCGGCATTGCGCTGGCGCGATCACGCCTGCAGGCCGAGCTGGATGCGCACGGAATTGCACTGAAACTGGTGGTGGGTGCCGATGTGCATCTGGTGCCCGGACTGCTCGACGGACTGCGCGCCGGTTTGATACCGACCTTGCACGGTTCGCGCTACCTGCTGCTGGAGCCATCCCACACCACACCAACGCCTGGTTTTGAGGACCAGGTTTTCAATCTGGTGGCGGCGGGTTTCACACCCGTCATCACGCATCCGGAGCGGCTGACCTGGGTGGAGCATCACTACCCGGTCTTTGTCCGCCTGATCCAGCAGGGAGCCCTGATGCAGATCACGGCTGACGCCCTGACCGGGGTTTTCGGTCCCCGGGCCAAGTACTGGGCCGACAGGTTTGTGGTGGACGGGAATGCCCATATTCTGGCTACCGATGCCCATTCGACGGGGCGCCGCTCGCCCCGGCTCACGCCTGCCCTGGAGGTGGTGCGGCGCCTGGTGGGGGCGCACGAAGCGCATCAGCTTGTTGTGAATCGGCCACAGGCCATCTTGGATGATCTGGCGCCAGCGCAGCGTGACAAAGCGCCAGCACCGCAGAGCAAAAAAGGCTGGATGAAGCGTCTGCTGGCTGGCCGGGGGTGAGATTTGTCTCGCCAGCTTTTCAGCTTCTGTAGTATGATGGTTGCATCATTGTTGAAGAATGAAAAGGGGAAAAAATGAAAAAACAACTTTTGGCCTTGAGTTTCATGCTGGTCGCAGGTGCGGTGGCTGCGCAGACGGCACCGGCGCAAGCGGTGGCCAAGATTTCCTCCACCCAGGGCCTGGTGACCATTGGCTACCGCGACACCTTGAGCAATGCTGCTGTCGACATGCGTCTTTTTGAAGGTGCGCAGGTCATGACCACCTCCACGGGCATCGCCGAGATCGTTTTTGACAGCGGCTGCCGCGTCACTTTGAACCCTGGCGAAGTGTTCAATGTTTCCGAGTCCAATTGCAAGGCTTTGCTGGCTTCGCGCGGGGCTGGTGCAGTGCCTGTTGCTGGTGCCACGGGTGTCAGCCCGATCGTCATTGGCGGCGGTGTTCTGGTGGGCATTGGCATTATTGCCGCAGGCAACAAGCAAAGCGGCAGCTAAAGTGCGCCGATCTCGTCGCAGCAGGTTTGCGACACCGCAAAAAAAAGAGCCGGACAGGCTCTTTTTTTTATGTCTGCGTGTGATAGCTCTGCCGTTATGCCATGCTCAGGCTTGGTCTGCGGGTCAGGCAGGGTGGGGTGTCGGCTAGAATCCAAGGTTGTCAAACTGAACGGTTTTTGCACCGATTAGCGCTCAGTTTGGAATGGTTTTATGGTCGGACGCTGCAGCGGCCGACATGGTTTGCATATTTAATCTGGAGAAATACCTTGGCAGTTACCGTAGAAACCCTTGAAAAACTCGAACGAAAAATGGTCTTGAGTTTGCCTTTGGCCAGCATTCAATCCGAAGTAAACGCGCGACTGAAAAAGCTCGCGCGCACGGTCAAGATGGACGGCTTTCGTCCGGGCAAAGTGCCGATGAATGTGGTGTCGCAGCGCTACGGTTTCTCGGTCCAATACGAAGTGATGAACGACAAGGTGGGCGAGGCCTTTGCCAATGCCGCCAATGAAGCCCAGCTGCGCGTGGCCGGCCAGCCCAAAATCAGTGAAAAAGATGGCGCGCCCGAGGGCGAGCTGACTTTCGAGGCGGTGTTCGAGGTCTATCCGGAAGTCAGGATTGGCGACCTGGCCACAGCTGAAGTTGAAAAAGTGACGACCGAAGTGTCTGACGCCGCCATTGACAAAACCATCGACATCCTGCGCAAGCAGCGCCGCACCTTCGCGCTGCGCGCGCGTGATGCCGCAGCTGAGGATGGCGACCGCGTGACGGTCGATTTCGAGGGCAAGATCGACGGTGAGCCCTTTGACGGCGGCAAGGCCGAGGACTTCCAGTTCATCTTGGGTGACGGCCAGATGCTGAAAGAATTCGAGGATGCCACGCGTGGCATGAAGGTTGGCGAAAGCAAGACTTTCCCGCTGGCATTTCCCGCCGACTATCACGGCAAGGACGTGGCCGGCAAAACGGCTGACTTCATGGTCACGGTCAAGAAGATCGAGTCTGCGCACCTGCCCGAGGTGGACGCGGCGCTGGCCAAATCGCTCGGTATTGCAGACGCCAGCGTTGAAGGTCTGCGTGCTGACATCCTGAAAAACCTGCAACGCGAAGTCAAAGTGCGTCTGCTGGCGCGCAACAAGGCGGCGGTCATGGACGCGCTGGTGGCTGTGGCCGAGCTCGATGTGCCCAAGGCCAGTGTGCAGGCCGAAATGGCGCGTCTGCTCGAAGGCGCCCGTGCCGATCTGAAAAAGCGCGGCATCAAGGACGCCGACAAGGTGGCCATTCCCGATGACGTGTTCCGCCCACAGGCCGAGCGCCGCGTGCGCCTGGGCCTGGTGGTGGCTGAACTGGTGCGTGCCAACCAGTTGCAGGCCACGCTGGAGCAGATCAAGGCCCACATTCAGGAGCTGGCATCCAGCTACGAGAAGCCCTCCGAGGTGGAGCGCTGGTATTTCAGCGACAGAAACCGCATGGCTGAGGTGGAAACCGTTGTGATGGAAAACAACGTGACCGATTTTGTGCTTTCCAAGGCCAAGGTCAACGAAAAGGCCATCACCTTTGACGAGTTGATGACGCAAAACTGATCTGCTTGCCGTTTGAATGGGCATATGGGGCTTGTGCCGGGCTTGCAGCCTGGCATTCAAGCCCCATTTGCTTGGAGGCTATGATTGATTCGCTACAGTAGCATCCTATTTTTGGAGTCATGATGAATTTACAGATGAGTGCAATGGATACGCAGGCTTTGGGTATGGTGCCCATGGTGATCGAGCAGTCGGGCCGGGGCGAGCGCTCTTACGACATTTACTCGCGCTTGCTCAAGGAGCGCGTGATTTTTCTGGTCGGCCCGGTCAACGACCATGTGGCCAATCTGGTGGTGGCGCAGCTGCTGTTTCTGGAGAGCGAAAACCCCGACAAGGACATTTCTTTCTACATCAACTCGCCCGGCGGCTCGGTCAGCGCGGGCATGGCCATTTTCGACACCATGAACTTCATCAAGCCGCAGGTTTCGACGCTGTGCACCGGCATGGCCGCCAGCATGGGCGCGTTCCTGCTTGCTGCAGGTGAAAAGGGCAAACGCTTTGCCTTGCCCAATTCCAAGATCATGATTCACCAGCCTTCGGGTGGCAGTCAGGGCCAGGCCACCGAAATCGAGATCGCCGCGCGCGAAATCATCAAGACCCGCGAGCAACTCAACAAGATTCTGGCCGAGCGCACTGGTCAACCGGTCGAACGCATCGAACGCGATACCGAGCGCGACTACTACATGTCGGCGCAGGAGTGCCAGGAATATGGTCTGATCGACCAGGTTATTTCCAAGAGGGCGTAAGGTCATGGCCAAAGGCACTTCTGGTGAAAAAAACCTGTATTGCTCGTTTTGCGGCAAGAGCCAGCATGAGGTCAAAAAGCTGATTGCTGGGCCGTCGGTCTTTGTCTGCGATGAATGCATCGAGCTCTGCAACGAAATCATTCGCGACGAATTGCCGCCCACCACGACCACCGAAGAAAAAGGCAGTTTGCCGACGCCGGCTGAAATCAAGGCCAACCTCGACAACTATGTGATCGGGCAGGAGGCCGCCAAGCGCATTCTGGCGGTGGCGGTGTACAACCACTACAAGCGCCTGCGCCACCAGGAAAAGGCCGGCAAGGGCGATGTGGAGCTCTCCAAGAGCAACATCCTGCTGATTGGCCCCACGGGTTCGGGCAAGACCCTGCTGGCGCAAACGCTGGCGCGCATGCTCGACGTGCCGTTTGTCATGGCCGATGCGACCACGCTCACCGAGGCCGGTTATGTCGGCGAAGACGTCGAAAACATCGTTCTCAAGCTGCTGCAAAGCTGCAACTACGAGGTTGAGCGCGCGCAGCGCGGCATTGTCTACATCGACGAGATCGACAAGATTTCGCGCAAGTCGGACAACCCGTCGATCACACGAGACGTCTCGGGCGAAGGCGTGCAGCAGGCGCTGCTCAAGCTGATCGAAGGCACCATGGCCAGCGTGCCGCCGCAGGGCGGGCGCAAGCACCCCAATCAGGACTTTGTGCAGGTCGATACCACCAACATCCTGTTCATCTGCGGCGGCGCTTTTGCCGGGCTGGAGAAGGTCATCGAAAGCCGCACCGAATCGTCGGGCATTGGTTTTGGCGCGGTGGTACACAGCAAGCAAAACCGCGATCTGACCGAGGTGTTCAAGGAAGTCGAACCCGAGGATCTCATCAAGTTCGGCCTGATTCCCGAACTGGTGGGCCGCATGCCGGTGGTGGCCACGCTGGGCGAGCTCGGCGAGGAAACGCTGGTGCAGATCCTGACCGAGCCCAAAAACGCGCTGGTCAAACAGTACACCAGACTGCTGGCCATGGAAGGGGTTGAACTGGAAATTCGCCCCGGCGCCCTGAAGGCCATCGCCAAAAAAGCGCTGTTGCGAAAAACAGGCGCCCGTGGTTTGCGTTCCATCCTTGAATTGGCGCTGATCGACACCATGTTCGATCTTCCAAATCAGACGAATGTTGAAAAAGTGGTGCTTGACGAGTCATGCATCGAAGAGAACAAACCCCCCTTGCTGGTCTACCGCGAACTTGCCAAAAAAGCTTGATTGAGCAGGCCATTCAATTCGTTGTCTGATCGATAACCAAAGGAGTTTTTATGTCTGGCCATCCATCCCTGCCCGCTGTTGCCGTGGACTTTCCCTTGTTGCCTTTGCGTGATGTGGTGGTGTTTCCGCACATGGTGATTCCCCTGTTTGTGGGCCGCCCCAAGAGCATCAAGGCGCTTGAAGCCGCCATGGGCGCCAACCGCCAGATCATGCTGGTGGCGCAAAAAGCCGCAGCCAAGGACGACCCGGTGGTCTCCGACATGTTCGACATGGGCTGCATCTCGACCATTCTGCAAATGCTCAAGTTGCCCGACGGCACCGTCAAGGTGCTGGTCGAGGGGCAGCAGCGCGCGGTGGTCAACCATATTGAGGATGGTGAAAATTATTTCTCTGCCACCGTGACGCCGGTGGAACTGCCTGTGGAGCCGGAGGCTTCAACCAAGGCGCAGGTGAGCGAAATCGAAGCCTTGCGCCGCGCCGTGATGCAGCAGTTTGACCAGTACGTCAAGCTCAACAAGAAAATTCCGCCCGAAA
>JBBINL010000027.1:0-20457 GCA_037443905.1 Burkholderiales bacterium
CGTTGACCACAATGGTATGACCCGCGTTGTGGCCCCCCTGAAAACGCACCACGCCTTGCGCGCTCTCAGTGAGCCAGTCCACCAGCTTGCCCTTGCCCTCGTCGCCCCACTGGGAGCCGACCACCACCACGTTACGTCCTTTGATCGCTGTCATTTTTGGATTCACTTTTCTGTTTCAATTCATCGCCTGAACAACCCACTGGCCATCGGCTGCGACGAGCTCGCGGTCGCAATGGAACTCATCTACCTCACTCTCATGGCCCGGCAGCACGCAGACCACGATCTCGCCGCGTGCGCGCAAGGCGGCAATTGCCGCGTTGAGGCTGGCGTCATCGCGCCAGGGGGCTCGAATGGCGGCCTGCAAAGCCCGTGGCGCCACCACGGCAACCAGCGCCTTGAGGTCAAGGCTGAAGCCGGCAGCCGGCCGGTTGCGGCCAAACACGGCACCCACTTCGTCATAGCGGCCGCCGCGCAACAGGGCGCTGCTGGCGCCCGGCGCATAAATCGCAAAACGGGCGCCGGTGTAATACGCGTAACCGCGCAGATCAGCCAGATCAAAGGTGACGCTGGCCGCCGGAAGGTGCAGCGCCAATTGTTTCAAGGCATGCAGGGCCTGGCGTACGGCGGGTAATGGGGGAAGGACTTTTTCAGCCTCCAGCAGGATGCGCTCGTCGCCGTAAAGCTGCACCAGGGCCAGCAAACCCTGGCGCAGCGCAGCCGGAAAATCACGCGTCAGGCTGTTCAGCTCGGCACTGTCCTTGGCTGCCAGTGCGGCATGCAGGGCAAGCAGCCTGGGGGCGTTCAGGGGTACATCGACCAGCAGCGCCTTGACCAGCCTGGCATCGGCCAGATCAATGCTGGGAGCCGCCAGCCTGGCGGCCTTGAGACAGTCAAAAGCCAGAGTCAGGATTTCGATATCTGCTTCCAGCCCGGCGTGGCCATAGATTTCAGCGCCCAGTTGCAGCGGCTCGCGCGTCGCATGGGGCGCGCCGGAGCGGGTGTGCAGCACCGGGCCGCAATAGCACAGGCGGGTGACGCCAGCGCGGTTGAGCAGATGGGCGTCGATGCGTGCCACCTGCGGTGTGCAGTCAGCGCGCAAGCCCATCATGCGGCCGGACAACTGATCCACCAGCTTGAAAGTTTGCAGATCCAGCGCCTCGCCAGCGCCGGTGAGCAGCGACTCGAGGTGTTCCAGCAGGGGGGGCATCACCAGCTCATAGCCATAGCTGCGTGCGGTGTCGAGCAGGTCGCGGCGAAGTTCCTCGATGTGGCGCGCCTCGGAGGGCAGCACATCGGCAATGTGATCGGGCAGAACCCAGGCGGACATGTGACGTGGAGTGGCTGTTAAAGCGGTGATTTTACCGGTCAAAAACACGGAATTCGGTCAGCTCAGCCACCAAATCAGTGCGACGCCAAACAGCAGGCCGCACAAGCCGAGAAACCGCAACTGGCCATCACTGAGTTTGAGAATCTGGACGATGGTCTGGCGCCAGGTAGCCGGTGACATGAACGGCATGAAGCCTTCGATCACCAGCACCAGCGCCATGGCCAGCCAGAAAGTGGTGCTGTCCAAAGCAGCGCCCTGCCCTATTTCTTGGGGCTTGCTGTCAGGCCACCGCGCAGCGACTTGAAAAACTCGGAGCTCGACGGGTCGAGCACCATGACATCGTTTTTATTGGAGAACGACGCTTTGTAAGCGTCCAGACTGCGGTAGAACTGGGCGAACTGGGGATCTCGACCGAACGCCTCGGCATACAGCCGGGCCGCCTCGGCATCACCCTCACCCTTGATTTTCTGCGCGTCGCGGTAGGCATTGGCCACCGTGATTTCACGCTGACGGTCGGCATCGGCACGAATCTTTTCACCCTCGGCAAAGCCGGTGGAGCGCAATTCGTTGGCGACGCGCTTGCGCTCGGCTTCCATGCGGCGGTAAACCGACTCGGTGATCGCGTCCACATAATCGACACGGGTGATGCGCACGTCGATCACATCGACGCCCCAGGGCTTGGCACCGCGCACCTGGCTCAGCACCTCGGCCTTGACATCGTTCATCACCTCTTCGCGCTTGGCCGACAGCAGCTCCTTGACGGTGCGCTTGTTGACCTCTTCCTGGAAAGCATTGCGCACCACGCGGTTGAGCTGGCTGGCACCCGCGGCCTCGGAGGTGCCGACGTTGCGGATGTACTCAGTGGGCTCGGAAATGCGCCAGCGCACATACCAGTCGATCACGACGCGCTGTTTCTCGGCCGTCAGCACCGGTTCGTTGTCGGTGCTGTCCAGGGTGAGCAGACGCTTGTCGATGTAAGACACGTTCTGGAACGGCGGCGGCAATTTGAAGTTGAGCCCCGGCTCGGTGATCACTTCCTTGATTTGCCCCAGGGCCAACACCACGCCAAACTGGCGCTGGTCCACCACGAAGAGCATCGAACTGGCGATGGCCAGCAGCACGAGGAGGCTGGAAAAAATAAATCCTATGCGGTTCATGCCTGGCTCCTATCGGGTTTCACGGGTACGGTCTCGCGTCGCGTCCCGGTTGCGCGCATCTGAAATGGCAGCGGCATTGGCCGGACCGGGTGCGGACGACACCGGCACGGCAGAACCGGCATCAGCCGCTGGCGTCTGTCCCGTCATCTGGATCAGTTTGTCGAGCGGCAGATACAGCAGGTTGGAGCCTTGCCTGGAGTCAACCATGATTTTGGTGACGTTTCCGTAAATCTGTTGCATGGCGTCGATGTACATGCGGTCACGCGTGACCTGGGGCGCGCGTTGGTACTCGGCCAGAACCGACTTGAAGCGTTGCGCATCACCTTGCGCCTGCGCCACGATGCGTGACTTGTAGGCATCGGCCTCTTCCTTCAGGCGCGAGGCCGCACCCACGGCGCGTGGAATCACGTCATTGGCATAGGCCTGGGCTTCGTTCTTGGCGCGCTCGCGCTCCTGACCCGCCTTGAGGACATCGTCGAACGCCGCCTGCACCTGCTCGGGCGGACGCACACCGCCCTGCTGCAGGTTTATGCCGACCACTTCGATGCCCACCTTGTAGCGATCCAGAATGAATTGCATCATGGTGCGCACACGGGGCGCGATCTGGTCGCGCTCCTCGGCCAGGGCGCTGTCCATTTTCATCTTGCCAACCACTTCGCGCACCGCGGTTTCAGCGGCCTGCACCACGGCATCGGCCGGATTCTTGCTCTCGAAAAGAAAGGCGCGCGCATCGTTGAGCCGGTATTGCACGGCAAACTTGATCTCGACAATGTTTTCATCTTCGGTGAGCATGGCCGATTCGCGCAATCCGGTTGCCTTGATGACCACATCCCGACCGACATCGACGGAACGGATCTGCGTGACGAAAACCAGCTCATGACGCTGGATCGGATAAGGCAGGCGCCAGTTGAAGCCGGCACCCACGGTCGAGTGGTATTTGCCGAACTGGGTGATCACCGCCTGCTGACCTTCCTGCACGATGAAGAAGCCGGTGCCCAGCCAGATCAGCACGGCAACCACGGCCACCAGGCCCATGCCGATACCGGCGCTTTTCATATCGGGCTGAAAGCCACCACCGGCGCCGTTGCCTGAACCGCCACCGCCACGCATCGGCGTGGCACCGCGGCCACCGCCCTTGACACCACCAAACAGGCCGCCGAGTTTGCGGTTGAAGTCGCGCCACAACTCGTCCAGGTCGGGCGGCCCCTGATGGCCGCCGCGCCTGGGGCCCTGCGGCGCCTGATTGGGCGGCCGGTTGTCTTCGGGGGCTTGCGACGGCGGCTCTGAGCCCTGTTGCCCGTTGGTCTCGGGCTTGTCATCGGCGCGCCCCCAGCGCGGATCATTCAGGTTGAACATGCCACGCACCCGGGCTGGCCATGCAGCCAGGCTAAATGTCGGTCGTTGAAGTTTCATCACATCGCTCATATTTGTTTTGACGCCATTGTGCCGAAACTGGCGTCAGCCTCATGACTCGCATGGAAATCCTGCGACAGGGGCGCCGCTGCAGACTGCCGGATTTTCTCGACCAGCAACTGGCGCAACAGGGGCAGACCGTCACCGGTCTGCGCGCTCAGGAAAACGCGCGGCGTTGGCAGGCCAGCCAGATCGTAGCGGTCCTGCAGCACTGTGGGGCGCAAATCTGGCGCAATCTGGTCGAGCTTGTTGAAAACCAGCAGCTGGGGAATGTCTGCCGCGCCGATTTCCGACAGCACGCGCTGCACCTCGGCGATCTGCTCGACATGGTTCGGGCTGGAAAAATCGACCACATGCAGCAGCAAATCGGCATCCACCGCTTCCTGCAAGGTGGCCTGAAACGCATTGACCAGGCCGTGCGGCAGATCACGAATGAAGCCCACGGTATCCGACAACGACACCACGCGCCCCAGGTCGCCCAGGTACAACTGCCGGGTGGTGGTGTCGAGCGTGGCAAACAACTGGTCAGCCGCATACACGCGCGCCTTGACCAGCGCGTTGAAGAGCGTCGACTTGCCGGCGTTGGTGTAGCCCACCAGCGAGATGGCAAAGGCATCGCGCCGGGCGCGCTGGCGGCGCTGGGTGGCACGCTGGCGCTTGACCTTGACGAGCCGCTCCTTGATGCGCTTGATGCTGTCGCCGATCATGCGCCGGTCGAGCTCGATCTGCGATTCACCCGGCCCGCCGCGCATGCCGATCCCGCCGCTTTGCCGCTCAAGGTGCGACCAGCGCCGCACCAGGCGGGTGCTGAGGTACTGCAGGCGCGCCAGCTCGACCTGGAGCTTGCCTTCGTGACTGCGCGCGCGCTGGGCAAAAATTTGCAGGATCAGCAGGGTGCGATCGTTGACCGGCAACTCCAGATGGCGTTCCAGGTTGCGTTGCTGCGCCGGACTCAGGCTTTGGTCGAAGAGAATTTCCTGCACGCCCAACCGGGTGGCAAGTTGCTTGACTTCATCGGCCTTGCCGCTGCCGATGAACAGCGCAGCATCTGGCGCCTTGCGCTTGCAGGTCAGGCGCGCAACCGGCGTCAGCCCGGCAGTCTGTGCCAGCAGCCCCAGTTCTTCGAGTTGTCCATCAAAAAAGGGATCTCCAAAATCAACGCCCACCAGCAGGGCGGGCGTGACCGGGCGCTCAGGCTGCTGCAGGTTGTTCACCCTCTGCGACCGAGAAGTTGACGGCCCGACCGGGCACGATGGTCGAAATGGCGTGCTTGTAAACCATCTGCGTCACGGTGTTTCGCAACAGCACCACGTATTGATCGAACGACTCGATTTGACCTTGCAGCTTGATGCCATTGACCAGATAGATTGACACCGGAATGTGTTCCCTGCGCAAAGTGTTCAGGAAGGGATCTTGCAGGAGTTGGCCTTTGTTATTCACGATATGGTCCGTGTTCTGAAATTTAAGAAGCCGCGACGATACCACAGTGTCAGGCGCAAACCTTGCAACGTCCGGCTATATCCTCAAGAAAAAAAGCAGCATGCAGTCGCCAGCACCCATCAGGCCATTTTGTCGGCAAAAGGATTGCTCGAGGTCTTGAACTCGATGCGCAAGGGCGTGCCCACCAGATCGAAAGCCTGGCGGAAACGCCCCTCCAGAAACCGCTTGTAGGCATCGGTCACCTGCTCCAGTGAATTGCCGTGGATGACGATGACCGGCGGATTCATGCCGCCCTGGTGCGCATAGCGCAATTTGGGCCGAAACATGCCACCCCGCTTGGGGCTCTGGAATTGCACCGCCTCGAGCAACAGCCGGGTCAGCACGGGCGTTGACATCTTGCAGTTGGCGGCCCTGTAGGCCTGTGCAATGGAGGCCCATAAAGGCCCTAGACCCTGGCGCTTGTGCGCCGAGATGAAGTGCAGGTTGGCAAATTTCAAAAAAGGCAGACGGGTTTCGATGGAGCGCTTGACCAGCTCGCGCTGGTAATCGTCCACCGCGTCCCACTTGTTGACCGCCAGCACCACGGCACGGCCGTTTTCCAGGATGTAGCCGGCAATGTGGGCGTCCTGATCGGTCACACCCTGGGTGGCGTCGATCAGCAGCAGCACCACATGCGCGGATTCGATGGCCTGCAAGGTCTTGACCACCGAGAATTTTTCGATCGCCTCGAACACCTTGCCACGGCGGCGCAAGCCCGCGGTGTCGATCAACTCGAACTTTTGTCCGTTGCGCTCGAACGGCACCGAAATCGCGTCGCGCGTGGTGCCCGGCAGGTCAAACGCCACCAGGCGCTCTTCGCCGAGCCAGACGTTGATCAGGGTCGATTTGCCGACATTGGGGCGGCCGGCAACCGCCAGCTTGATGACGCCGGTCTGTTCGGCTTCTTCGGCCTCTTCTTCACCGGGATGAACCGTTTGCAGCGCCAGATCGAGCAGCGCCCGGATGCCCTGGTTGTGGGCCGCCGAGACCGCATGCACTTCACCCAGCCCGAGTTCATAGAACTCGGCCAGCTGGCCGCCGGCAACCAGGCCTTCAGCCTTGTTGGCCACCAGCACACAGGGTTTGCCCAGACGCCGCAGGTAATTGGCAATGTCGTGGTCCTGCGCCGAGACGCCGGCACGGGCATCGACCAGGAAGATCACCACGTCGGCTTCGGCCACGGCCTGGCGCGTTTGCTTGGCCATTTCCTGGTAGATGCCGGCTCCGGCATCGGGCTCGAAACCGCCGGTGTCGATCACGATGAACTCGTGCCTGCCATGCCTGCCGTTGCCGTAATGGCGGTCGCGCGTCAAACCGGCAAAATCAGCGACGATGGCGTCGCGCGATTTGGTCAGACGGTTGAACAAGGTCGATTTGCCGACGTTGGGGCGTCCGACCAATGCCAGGACAGGTTTCATGCTTCGGGATCCATGAGCGTGCGGGCTTTATTGGGGCTGCACGCCGTAAACACCGCCATGGCTTGTTACCACCACCAAAGTATTTCCAGCCACGACCGGTGTCACGGCAATGGCCGAGCCATCGGTGGCCAGGCGGGCCAGCGGGCTGCCATCGTCACGCGACAAGAAATGCACCAGGCCGGTGGCATCACCCACCACCACCGAACGCCCCAAAGCCAGCGGCGCGCTCAGGTTGCGAAAGCGCAGACGCTCCGAGGTCCAGACCGGCTCGCCATCGCTGCGGCGCCAGGCCAGCACCACGCCATCGCCTTCGACGCCGTACACCTGGCTGGCGTCACCGTGCAAGCCCACAGCGCCAGCGGCCGGGCGTTTCCAGATGACGCTGCCGCGCAGCGTGTCGATGCAGCCGACGGCGGTCTGAAAAGCGCGCGCGCACACCTCATGGCCCTGACGGCTGACACCGCCAACCAGATCAACCAGGCGCTCGATGTCGTTGGTGCCGCGGGGTGAGGCCAGGGCCACATCCCACACCACATTGCCGTTCAGGGGGTTCATGCCCACCAGATGACCGGCCTGTCCGGCCACCAGGGTGTTGCCAATGGGCATCAGGATGCCCGCCTGGCGCAGCACCAGCGCTTCGCCGGGACGCTGCTGCTGCCAGAGCTTGCGACCGGTTCTGGCGTCAAAGGCGGCCACACTTCGGTCGGCCGCCAGCACAAAAACGCGCTCGCCGGCCACCAGCGGCGAGGTGAAAACCTGCGCAGCCAAACGCGCGCGCCAAAGCACCTGGCCCGCCTCCAGCGTCACCAGTTCGTTATTGCGCGTCACCACGGCGGCAAAGCGCCCGTCACTGCCGACGCCGGCCGAGATCGGTTGCCCGACCTGGACGCTCCACAACATCTTGCCGCTGCCGGCATCGAGCGACTGAACCACACCATCCGCACCGGCAAGCGTCACGGCAGCACCGTCGACCTTGACCTGCAAGGGAAAATCAACCGGCGCCGTTCTGATGTTCCAGACCGTGCGCACGCCCAGCAGCGCCGGGTCGGCCGCCAGCTCAGCCGGTTTGGGTTGATCCGGCCCGCTGGCACACGCCGACAGTGCAGCAACGAGCACGGCCATCAGCCAACGGCGGGTTGACCTGGATAAAAAATGACTTGCCATGATCGATTACTTTCCGGCCGTTGCGGCCGCTTGCTCCTGGCGCCCGACATCGACGCCCAAGGCGTTGAGCTTGATCTCGACCAGGCGCCGGTATTCGGTGCGCGGGTCAAACAGGCGGTAGGCTTTTTCGTATTCGGCAACCGCCTTGGCCTTGTCACCCTGCAGGCTGAAGACATCGCCTTTGCGATCGGCCACCAGGGCATCGAAACTGGCTGGATAGGCCAGGTTCAACAGACGCAAGGTTTCCTCGAAATTTTTGGCCTCCATGGCAATCGCGGCCAGTCGCAATCGCGCCAGCGCCTGGTAGCCGACATCCGATGACTGCTCGGCCACCCAGGCCAACGCCGCCCTGGCGGCGTCGGACTTGCCCAGGTTGTTGTACTGTCTGGCCACCAGCAAACCCGATTGCTGCGCATAGGCAGTGGCGCCGAACTTCTCCTTCATGTCGTTGAAAACGCGCTCCATGCGCGTGGCATCAGCCGCCTGCACGGCACGATCCACCTCATCGAACAGGGCAGCCGCCTGCTGGGCCTGGCTGCGCTGCCAGTAGTTGTAAAAATTCCAGCCTGCATAGCTGCCCAACACAACAATCAGCAACCAGGTGATGGCGTTGCCGTATTGCTTCCAGAAATGCTTGATCTGGTCAAGCTGCTCTTGTTCTTCCAGGTCTAATTGATTGGCCATGAGGGGTTCCGGTTAAGCGGCTGATTGTAAGAGGGCAGCCCAGCTGGCCACCTCGGCAAGCGCATGCACCTGCTGGGCGGCGCTGGCATCGCGCAGTGGTTTGACGGTCACCTGGCCGGCCTGGATTTCATCAGGGCCGAAAACCAGGGCAAAACGTGCCCCGCTGGCGTCGGCGCGTTTGAACTGGCTTTTCATGCTGCCCATGGCAGCACCTGTACCGGCATGCATCTGCACGCTGACACCTGCGGCACGCAAGGCCTGCAGCGTGGACAACACCTGCGGCAAGGCGGACGTTTCGGTGACGATGGCATAGGCGTCCAGGCGCGGTCCTGCAGCCGGCAAGCCCGAATCATTGGCCAGCGCCAGCACGCGGTCAACGCCGAGCGCCCAGCCGACGGCAGGTGCGGGCTTGCCGCCGAGTTGCTCGAACAGATAGTCATAACGCCCACCGGCGCACACCGTGCCCTGGGCACCCAGACGGTCGGTGACGAACTCGAACACCGTCAGGTTGTAATAGTCCATGCCGCGCACCAGGCGCGGGTTCACGGTATAAGCCACGCCGTTGGCCTGCAGCATGCTTGTCAGGGCCTTGAAGTGCGCCAGCGAATCAGGCCCCAGAAAATCGAGCAGTCTGGGCGCGGCTTCCAGCAGCGCCTGCATGTGCGGGTTTTTGCTGTCGAGGATGCGCAGCGGGTTGCTGTAGAGGCGCCGCCGGGCGTCTTCATCGAGCTGGTCTGCGTGCTGCTCAAAATGGGCAATGAGTGCCTGGCGGTGCTGCAGCCGCTCATGGGCCTGGCCCAGGCTGTTGAGCTCAAGGCGCACATCGGTCAGGCCGATTTCCTGCCACAAGGCCTGCGCCATCAGAATCAGCTCGGCATCCACCTCGGGCCCGGCAAAACCCAGCGCCTCGGCGCCGATCTGGTCGAATTGCCGGTAACGGCCTTTTTGCGGCCGCTCATGGCGAAACATCGGCCCCATGTAGTACAGGCGCTTGCCACCGTCATACAACAGGTTGTGTTCGAGCGCCGCGCGCACGACGCCAGCGGTGGCCTCGGGGCGCAGCGTCAGCGGGTCGCCATTGAGGCGGTCCTCAAAGCAGTACATCTCTTTTTCAACGATGTCGGTCACTTCACCGAGGCCGCGGATGAACAGCGGCGTGCGCTCGACGATCGGCGTGCGGATGTTGCGGTAGGCGTAGCGCGCCATCAAGGCACGCACCTTGGCCTCGAGCCATTCGACGGTGGCCGAGTCGGGCGGCAACACGTCATTCATGCCTTTGACGGCGGTCAGTTTTTCAATTCTCTGTGCAACAGGTTCAGTCATGGCCATTCACATCAAAGCGTCATTGCAGCTGAGCTGCCATAGCGTTTTTCCACATAGTCTTGCACGATCGCCTGGAACTCCTGGGCGATGGCATCGCCGCGCAGGGTCATGCGTTTTTCGCCGTCGATGAACACCGGCGCGGCGGGCGCCTCACCGGTGCCCGGCAGGCTGATGCCGATGTCGGCCTGCTTGCTTTCGCCGGGGCCATTGACGATGCAGCCCATCACGGCCACTTTCATCTTTTCGACGCCCGGGTACTTGTTGCGCCAGACCGGCATCTGGTCGCGCAGGAAGGCCTCTATTTGCTGCGTCAACTCCTGGAAGGTGGTGCTGGTGGTTCGGCCACAGCCCGGACAGGCGGTCACGCTGGGCACAAAGGAGCGCAGCTCGAGCGCCTGCAGAATCTCGGAAGCAATCAACACCTCCTGCGTGCGCGATTCGCCTGGCTGCGGCGTCAGGGACACCCGGATGGTGTCACCAATGCCCTCCTGCAACAGGATCGACAGGGCCGCAGCCGAGGCCACCGCCCCCTTGGTGCCCATGCCGGCCTCGGTCAGGCCGAGGTGCAGCGCGTAGTTGCTGCGCCGGGCCAGTTCACGGTAAACCGAAATCAGGTCCTGCACGCCACTGACCTTGCACGACAGGATGATCTGGTCAGGATCCAGACCCAGATCAACCGCCTGCTGCGCCGACTCCAGTGCCGACGAGATCAGGGCCTCGTACATCACCGGCTTGGCGCCCCAGGGCGGGTTGCGACGGCTGTTGCGGTCCATCAGGTCAGCCAGCAGTTCCTGGTCCAGGCTGCCCCAGTTGACGCCGATGCGCACCGCCTTGTTCCAGCGGATGGCAGCCTCGATCATGACGCCGAACTGGCGGTCATGCTTGTCGCCCTTGCCGACATTGCCGGGATTGATGCGGTATTTGGACAGGGCCTGGGCGCACTCGGGGTAATCGGTCAGCAAACGGTGGCCGTTGTAATGAAAGTCGCCGATCAATGGCACATCGATGCCCATGCGATCAAGCTGATCGCGAATCGGTGCCACCGCCTGGGCAGCCTCTGGCGTGTTGACCGTCAGGCGCACCAGTTCTGAGCCGGCCAGCGCCAGCTCCTTGACCTGGATCGCGGTGCCGATCACATCGGCCGTGTCGGTGTTGGTCATGGACTGCACCCGCACCGGCGCGTTGCCGCCCACCGTCACGGTGCGTTTGCCGTACACAATTTTGGCCTGGCGCGAGCGACGCGGCGCCGCACTGGCCATGGGAACTGGCAGGCTGTCTTGCATTACTTCACCTCAAATCGGGCCACGTTGGCTTTGTTCAGGCGGGTCAGGTCCAAAGGCTGACCGCGCACGCTGACAGCCATTTGATCAGAGCGCCCCAGCACCACCGACAAGGGCAGGTCGCCACCAAACTGGAGCTGTTCACCCGGGGCCATGATTTTGCGCACTTGCACGATACCCTTGGCATCGGTGACCTCGACCCAGGATGAGCCGCTGGCCTGCAACATCAGGATGGGAGCTTGCTGGCTGCTGACAGCGGCGGCAACGGCGGCTGCCTCTTGCACTGGCGCGACCTGATCCTGTGGGACCTGAGCAGGCGCCAATGCTTGGGCAGGCGAGCTGCCCGATGCTGTCAAGGCAGGTAGCACCGAGGTGATCACCTGGCCGGTTTCGGTGGCTGCAACACCCTGCGTTTCGGTGGACAGAATAGCCTGGTTACTGATCCCGGGCCACAGGGCGATCACCAGGATTCCCAGCACCAGCAGGCCGACTGCCAGACCCATCGGACTGGTCAATTTGCTGCCGAGCTTCTCACCCAGGGCAAAGCGACCTGTCTTGATCGGCGTGTTCAGCCCCGAAAGGCTGGTTTTGACGCGTTGCTTGCCGGATTGCGGCAAAGCGGCAAGAACAGCTGTCGGGTCGATTTTGAGCACCCGGCAGACACTGGAAGCCAGCGCACGCGTGAACACCATGTCCACCAATACATCGTAACGGTCAGCTTCCAGCGCTGCGAGCTTTTGCTCGGGCACTTTGAGCATGACCGCCAGAATACCGACATGCAGGCCCTGCGACTCGCGCGCGGCCCTTAACAGGGCACCGGCTGAAGCGTTGCCAGGCACCTGCTCGAGCGCTGGTCGCGGCGCATCATTCTGGATCGGCTCACTCATCAAAGGCACCACGGCGGTAGGCAGTAGCCTCTTTTGACTCTGGAAAACGTTTTTCCAGCTGATTGCCCAATTGCATCATGGCCAACCGGTCGGAGAGTTTGTTTTCGACCCTGATGCCGAGCCAAAGCGACTCGGCATTGGCCCAGTCACTGTTGTTCAGACGCCGGATGTAAAACTGCGCCCTGGCGAATTCGGCCTTCTGGTAAAACAGCTTGGCCAGGTGGTAAGCGACGACAGGATTGGCGGCATTCAATTCAAAGGATTTGAGCAGACTCTGCTCAGCTTCTGGCAGTTGCCCTGACCTGATCTGGCAAAGACCCTGAGCCATGTATGTTTTGCCACGCTCGCGGTAGGCCGGGTCTGCCAGGACACTGGAAAAATCTGCCATCGCCTCGGGATAGCGTTCCTGCTGGCACTTCAGCCAGCCAAGATTGTGCAGAATGTTGGGATCACGCGGGCGCAATGCAAGCGCTTTGTTGAAACTGTCCTGCGCCAGTGAAAATTCATTCAGGCGCATGTAAATCAGCCCGCGCAAATTGTAGGCATCAGCATAATTGGGATCAGCGGCCAGCGCCAGTTTGACTTCGTCGAGCGCAACCTTGGACTTGCCTTGCTCGAAGTAGCCCATCGCCAGTTCCACCCGGATACGCGCTCTTTTGCGTTCGCTGGATTCGTCTGAATCGGTCACCAGGTCGGTGCGACCGCCAGCGTCGACCCCAGCTCCTGGCGCACTGCTGCAGCCCGTCAGCCCGGCACTGCCGAGCAGAACCATGAACAGGCCCGGCAAGCACCAGCAGCGCAGAAAATGTCGTAAAAAGCTCATGCAGCTACTCCGGCAACAGGGTGGGTCGCAGCCCCCGGGGTCTGGGCCGACAATTTTCGGTTGCGCTCCATGCGCACCATCACCCGGGTGCGATCCTTGATATCGCCGGCCAGTTGCCCGCAAGCCGCATCGATGTCGTCACCGCGGGTTTTGCGGATGGTGGTGATGATGCCTGCCTCATTGAGGATGTCGGCAAAAGCCTGAACACGGTCTGGCCTTGAGCGTACCAGGCCTGAAGACGCAAAGGGATTGAACGGGATCAGATTGAATTTGCACCAGGCACCCGGATGGGCCTGGATGCGCTCGACGAGCTGGCGCGCACAAGCATCCGTATCGTTCACGCCATCGAGCATGCAGTACTCGAAGGTGATGAAATCGCGCGGCGCGAACGCCAGATAGCGGTGGCACGCCGCCACCAACTGCGCCAGCGGGTACTTCAGATTGAGCGGCACCAGCCGGTCGCGCAGCGCATCGTTGGGCGCATGCAAGGACACCGCCAGCGCCACCGGACAATCGTGCGCCAGGCGGTCGATCATGGGAACGATGCCCGAGGTCGACACCGTCACCCGGCGCCGTGACAAGCCGTAAGCGTGGTCATCGAGCATGACACGCAGGGCCGGAATCAGGGCGTTGTAGTTTTGCAGGGGTTCACCCATGCCCATCATCACCACATTGGAGATCACGCGCTCGTCGCGTTGCAGATGCTGGCGCAGAAAATATTCGGCAAACCAGAGCTGGGCAACAATTTCGCCGGTGCTCAGGTTGCGGCTGAAGCCCTGATGTCCAGTTGCGCAAAAGCGGCAGCCCACGGCGCAGCCTGCCTGCGAAGACACGCACAGGGTGCCACGATCAGATTCGGGAATGAACACGGTTTCCACGGCATTGCCATCGCCCACGTCAAAGAGCCATTTGATGGTGCCGTCGGCAGAAATGTGTTGCGAAACAACGGGCATCGCCTTGATGCAGGCGACGCCTTTGAGTTTTTCCCGCAGGGATTTGGCCAGGTCGCTCATGTCATCGAATTGGCTGGCCCCTTTTTGATGGATCCAGCGAAACAGTTGGACTGCACGAAACCGCTTTTCACCCAACCGCTCGCAAAAGTCGGTCAGGCCCTCAAGATCGAAATCGAGCAGATTAACCGTCATGCTGGAATCAACGTGAATAGATATTCATGCCGGGGAAGAAAAACGCCACTTCCACAGCGGCCGTTTCAGGGGCATCGGAGCCATGAACGGCATTGGCGTCGATGCTCTCGGCAAAATCAGCGCGAATGGTGCCGGGATCTGCCTTTTTGGGATCGGTGGCACCCATGAGTTCGCGGTTTTTCAAAATGGCGTTCTCGCCTTCGAGCACCTGGATCATGACGGGGCCGGAAATCATGAAGTCCACCAGATCCTTGAAAAATGGACGCGCCTTGTGCACGGCATAAAAAGCCTCGGCCTCACCGCGTGACAGATGCACCAGTTTGGCGGCCACGATTTTCAGGCCGGCGGCTTCGAAGCGTGCGTAAATCTGGCCGATCACGTTTTTTGCGACGGCATCGGGTTTGATGATGGAAAGGGTACGTTCAATGGTCATGGTTTTTCCTGATAAAAGTGATTTTTGACGCTTTTGTCAAAGCTTTGAATGTTAACCTGATCTGCCTGGCCTTGCCCCGTTGAAGGGGCCAAATTCCCTGCTCAACGGCTTCTGCCGAAGCGTCTGGCGCCCGAAGATCCGGAGCCCGCGCCACGCTTGCTGCCCTGCCCCTGTCTTTGCCGGTTGTAGCTGTCGGCGCCAATGTAGCCAAAATTTGTCTTCAGTGGATCGGGTTGTGCATTGCTTGCAGCATTGGAATTGTTGCCTGGCTTGTTGCTGCGCCCGCCCTGGTTGCGCCCTGCCGTTCTGCGACTCCGCAAGGGAGAGCGCGGCACGCGCTCCCGAGGCAAGCCATTGCCTGCCAATGCAGGTGCGCCATCCGTTTTGGCCGAAGCCGCAGAATTCCTGGCTTTTTGCGTCAAGGCGTTGATGTCGGCCGCGTCAAGCTCCATCCAGTCCCCGCGCTTGAGTCCGCGTGGCAAAACCATGGCACCGTAACGGATACGGATCAGGCGGCTGACCGCATGGCCAACCGCCTCGAACATGCGGCGCACTTCACGGTTGCGGCCCTCGGAAATGGTGACCCGGTACCAGCAGTTGGCGCCCTCGCCACCGCCGTCTTCGATGGCACCAAAATTGGCCAGCCCGTCGTCGAGCTTGACACCGTCGAGCAAATGCTGCTTTTCTTCCTGGTTCAACGCGCCCAGCACCCGCACCGCGTATTCACGCTCCAGGCCAAAACGAGGGTGCATCAGGTTGTTGGCCAGTTCACCGGAACTGGTCAAGAGCAGCAATCCCTCGGTGTTCAGATCCAGACGCCCCACTGGCTGCCATTTGCCCTGGAACAACCTGGGCAATTTGCGAAAAACAGTGGGCCGGTTTTGCGGGTCGTCATTGGACACCACTTCACCAGCCGGCTTGTGATAAGCGATGACGCGCGCCGGCGGAGGATCGATCCTGAAGCGAATCGGCTTGCCGTTGACCTTGACGTGATCACCGAACTGAACCCGCTGCCCGACGTGGGCGGGCTCATTGTTGACCGTGATGCGCCCTTCCATGATCAACTGCTCCATCTCCAGGCGTGAGCCCATGCCCGCCTGGGCCAGCACCTTGTGCAGCTTGGGCGACTCGGGTTGCGGCGCCAGCACCCGTTTGGGCGGAATTGAAGGCTGCGCGTCCTCGGCATCGAACTGACCCGAGACGACATCCTCGAACCGGATGGCCGTGGACGTCGCAGTGGCTGTCTCTTCGTACTTCATGATGATTCCTTGGTTTCCAGATTCGACATCGGCGCTGTCCCCTCAGCCGCCCCGGCATCACCCGACCAATTCAGTTCAGGCGTGGCTTCCTGCACCATGGCTTCGTTGCCGTGACTGGCCTGCATCGCCTGGTTCAGGCCATCAAAAGCAGAGACCGTTGTGTCCAGCAAAGGCAGCTGGTCCAGCGAAGCCAGCCCCAGATCGTCCAGAAACTGGCGGGTCGTGGCCAACAGCGCGGGCCGTCCGACCGTGTCACGGTGTCCGATCACCTCGATCCAGCCCCGGTCTTCAAGTTGCTTGATCGTCAGGGAATTCACGGTAACACCACGGATGTCCTCGATATCACCCCGGGTTACCGGCTGACGGTAGGCAATGATGGCCAGGGTTTCCAGCGTCGCACGGGCATAGCGCGGTGGCTTTTCCGGATACAGCCGATCCAGATAAGGCTGCATTTCGGCACAGCTCTGGAAACGCCAGCCGCTGGCCAGTGGCACCAGTTCAACCCCGCGCCCGGACCAGTCCTGCTGCAATTCGTTCAACACAAGTTGCAGCTCGGCCGCGCTATGCTGCTGCCCCAGAAGCAACTGCATGTCCTGGATCGTCATGGGTTGCTGGGCGCAAATCAGGGCCGCCTCAAGAATGCACTTGGCATCCAAAGTTTTCATGGTGTCGCAATGTTGAAACGGGATGTCGCAAAAGACATCGAAACAAAGATTGGAAGGGGCGTGGCAAACCGAGCAATATTCGGTGACGCATCCGTTGCTCATCGGAACAACGTATCAAAGGACTTCCGGATTGTACTTGAGCCCCAGGGTGCGTAGCGCCTGTGAAAAATCGGGCGGCAAAGCCGCAGAAAAAGTCATCGTTTGCCGGCTGACCGGATGCACAAAGGCCAGCCGATAGGCATGCAGGGCCTGCCTGGCCATGCCCAACCCCAGCGAGCCGCCATACAGCACATCGCCAGCCAGCGGGTGCTGCAGCTTGGCCAGATGGACCCTGATCTGGTGGGTTCGGCCGGTGTGCAGGGTACAGCGCAGCAGACAGGCCTGCTCTGCATTGGCAAGAAGCTCGAAGTCGGTTCTGGCCTCCTTGCCAGGATGATGCGACAGGTCCACTGCGGTCATGCGCAGGCGGTTGCCGGGATCGCGGCCAATCGGCGCGTCCACCTGACACCGTTTGGCACCCGACCAGGCCCCCTGACCAATCGCCAGGTACTGGCGTTTGACCTCGCGCGCGGCAATGGCGCGCACCAGCGCGTCCATCACGCCGCGGCTGCGTGCCACCACCATCAGGCCACTGGTGTCCTTGTCGAGGCGGTGCACAATGCCAGCGCGCGGCAAATCAAAGGCCCGGGCGTCATAAGCCAGCAGGCCATTCATCAAGGTGCCGGCCCAGTTGCCGGGGGCCGGGTGCACCACCAGCCCGGCGGGTTTGTTGATCACCAGCAAATGTGCGTCGACATACACCACATCAAGCGCCATGGCTTGTGCCTTGAAGGCCTGGCTTTGGGGTGTTGGCCGCAACTCAATCATGCCCAGATCGCCGGTCCTGACCCTGTGCGCGGCCTTGACCTGCTTTTGCCCGTTAAGAAAGACAGCGCCCAAATCGATCAGTTGCTGCAAGTAATTGCGGGAAAATTCCGGCACAAGTTCAACCAGAGCCCTGTCCATTCGCATGCCATGATGGGCGACAGTGAAAATCAGCGGTCGTTGCTCGACTTCTGGCTCGAGCTGCGCCCCTCCATCAAGGTCTTCCATATCCAGGGTGCCCGATATAATCTTTGCTGTTTTTTTCAAGAAAGCCTTTCGCTATGTCTCATGCCAAATTATCTGCCGTCAGCGCCTGGATGTTGGCTGGCAGCGTTTTGTTGCTGAGCGCTTGTTCGACCACCAAACAGGATGAAACCGCCGGCTGGAGTCCGAACAAAATCTATGCCGAGGCCAAGGACGAAATGAGCAGCGGGGCTTACGACAAAGCCATCCCGCTGCTGGAAAAGCTCGAGGGTCGTGCTGCCGGCACACCGCTGGCCCAGCAAGCCCAACTCGACAAGGCTTATGCCCAATACAAGAGCGGCGAATCTGTGCAGGCAATTGCTACGCTGGACCGGTTCATCAAACTGCATCCCTCCAGCCCCGCCCTGGATTACGCGCTGTACCTCAAGGGGATCGTCAATTTCAACGATGATCTTGGCCTGTTTTCCAGCCTGACCCGGCAGGACCTGGCTGAACGCGACCAAAAAGCCGCCAAGGATTCGTTCGAGTCGTTCAAGGAACTGGTCAATCGCTTCCCGGACTCACGCTACACCGCAGATGCGAGCCAGCGCATGGGCTACATCGTAAACTCGCTGGCCAAATCTGAAGTGTATGTGGCGCGTTACTATTACGAGCGAGGCGCCTATCTGGCGGCGCTCAACCGGGCCCAGGCTGTCATCGTCGACTACCAGGGCGTACCCGCCCTCGAAGAGGCCCTTTTCATCATGTTCAAGTCCTATGATGCCCTGGGCATGACCGACTTGCGCGATGACACGCAACGCGTGCTCGAAAAGAATTACCCGCAATCAACGTATCTGGTGCAGGGATTCAAACCCAAAAATGACCCCTGGTGGAAAATTTGGTAAGTGCATGAGCTCCCCCACCTACCGACTCAGTGCCTCGACCGGCATTCACAAGGGAGATCGCGACTACCAGCAGGATCAGGTGCTGTTGATCAGCCACAGCCGGGTCAAGGGATGTCTGCTGGCGATCGTGGCAGATGGCATGGGTGGGCGCAGCGGCGGCCGCAAGGCCGCGGATCAGGTGATGCTCACCTCGCGTCAGCTATTTGAGCGCTACGACCCGGCCACAGACGACCCGCAAGCCACCCTGAAGCAGCTGGTCACAGAAGCCCACACGGTGATCAAGTTGATCGCCATTTCGGCAGAAGAAGAACCGCACAGCACTGTCGCCGCCTTTTTGCTGAATCCGGCTGGCGACTGCCATTGGATCCATGCCGGTGATTCCCGCATTTACCATTTCCACGACAAGAAGCTGGTCAAGCGCACGCTCGATCACTCCTACGTTCAAATGCTGGTGGATTACGGTGAAATCACGCAGGATCAGGCCACCAATCATCCCAAATCAAATATCCTGATGGGCTGTCTGGGTTCTGCCAGCGACCTGAAATTTTCACAGCATCACATACCGCAGATGAGTGCGGGCGATGCCCTGATGGTCTGCAGTGATGGCATCTGGCACTATTTCAGTGATGAAGAATTGGGCAATGTACTGGCTTCTCTGGCACCCCGGGAAGCCACCGAGTTCCTGATTGAAAAAGCCAGGGCCAGAGCGCATGGCAATGGCGACAACATGTCACTGGCGATCGTCAAATTTGAATCCTGAGCACCTGAAGCCACGTCGCAACGTGCTCAGGTCAGACGGGTATCCACATCACGGCGCCCCATGGCCAGGTACTCTGACGATTGCATCTCCTGAATGCGTGAAGCGGTGCGGACAAACTCGTTGCTCATTAGGCCCTCGGTGTAAAGCTCCGACGCGGGCACGGCCGCTGACATGATCAACTTGACACGCCGGTCATAAAGCACGTCGACGAGCCAGGTAAAGCGCCGCGCTTGCGAGGACATGCGCGGTTGCATCAAGGGCACATCACTGAGCAAGACGGTATGAAACTGGCTGGCAATTTCAAGGTAATCATTTTGCGAACGAGGGCCGCCGCACAGCGTTTTGAAATCGAACCACACCAGGCCACCGGCCTTGCGCCGCGCATGGATGATGCGGGCTTCGATCTGCAGCACCGGATCATCATCCTGGCTTTCAGCCAGACGCTCGAAGGCATTCAACATCCTGCTCTCTGCGGCATCCCCCAGAGGCGTGTGGTAAAGCTCGAGCTGGGCCATGGTTTGCCCGCGGTAATCCGTGCCATTGTCGACATTGAGCACATTCAGACGCGCCTTGAGCAAGGCAATGGCCGGCAAAATGCGATCGCGATGCAGCCCGTTGGGGTACAAATCGTCAGGCTTGAAGTTGGAGGTGGTGACAAAGCCCACACCCTGCTCAAACAGCGCGCTGAGCAGGCGGTGCAGGATCATGGCGTCGGTGACATCGGAGACATGAAACTCGTCAAAGCAGATCAGCCGGAATTTTTCAGCCATGCGTTTGGCCAGCAGATTGAGCGGATTGACCGTTCCCTGCATGGCCGCCAGTTCGTGGTGGACCTCGCGCATGAACTCATGAAAATGCAGGCGCGTCTTGCGCTTGAGCGGAACGGCCTGGTAAAAACAATCCATCAGGAAACTCTTGCCCCGCCCGACGCCGCCATAAAGGTAAACGCCGCGCGGGATGGGCGGCCGGTTGATCAGTTTCTTGAGCGCGTTGGAACGCAAGTCGCGGTAGCGCGACCATTCGCGGGCACAGGTTTCAAGCGCCTGCACCGCGCGCAGTTGCGCCGGATCGGCGCTGTAGCCGCGCGCCGCCAGTTCGGCCTGATAGATTTTTCTTACCGTCACAACGCTGTCAACCGCAATGGATTGGCACTGTCAGAAGTTCAGCGTCCGTTTATCAACCGCCAGGGCGGCCTCTTTGGTCGCTTCTGACAGCGATGGATGCGCGTGGCACACGCGGGCAATGTCCTCGGCGCTGGCCTTGAACTCCATGGCCACCACAGCCTCGG
>JBBINL010000028.1:0-20026 GCA_037443905.1 Burkholderiales bacterium
GAGCACGTAGCCTGGGCGTTGGCGCAGTAGCCCAGTCTCCGCGCCGGGTTCACCGCGAGCAGGACCGAACCCAATGTGCTACCGCAACACGCCCAACGCCAGCGGCAGGCTGACCATGCCCAGCACGGTCGAGACCGTCACCAACGCCGCTACGTAGGGCCCGTCGTAACCCATGCGCGCGGCCAGCACGTAGCAGCTCGACGCCGTGGGCAGCGCAGAGAACATCAGCAGAATCGTCGTCTGCAACGGGCTCAGACCAAACAGCCTGGCCACGCCAAACGCCAGCAGGGGCATCAACAGGTGGCGAATCAGCAGCACCGCCGCCCCGAGCAGCTTGGCGTGGTTGAGCGCGCCCAACTGCATGCCGGCACCGGCGGCCATCAAGCCAAGCGCCAGTGAGGCGCCGCCAATACGGCTGACGGTGGGCTCGAGCCAGCCGGGCAGGTGAAACCCCGCCAGATTGGCGATCAACCCGCTGGCGGTGCCGATGATCAGCGGGTTGCGCACCAGTTCGCCAATGAATCCGCGCTGACCGTGACGCGCCATCGGCCACACCGCGCCGACGTTCATCAGCGGCACGCTCACGCCGATCAGCAGCGCCAATACCGCCAGCCCGGGCGCACCGGCGAGCTTGTCGGCCAGCGCCAGGCCGATGAAGGAGTTGAACCGGAACGCCACCTGCGCGCTCGCTGCGTGTTGGCGCAGCGCCACATGCCCTTTGACGCCGGGCCAGTACGGCACCGAATACGCCAGCGCAATGCCGCCCAGGCCCAGCGCCCAGCCAGCGCCCACCAGATTGCTCGCCGCGCCTATGTCCAGCGGACTTTTCAGAATCGAGTGAAACAGCAGCACCGGAAAGAACAAAAAGTAAACCAGCTGCTCGACCTGCGTCCACACCGCCCTGTTGAGCGGTGTGAAGCGGCAGATCAGGTAGCCGATCAGAATCAGTGAAAAATCGGGAAAAAGGAGTTGGGCGAAGTTCACCGCTTGAGAATAGCAGGCCGCCATGCGCCAGAATCAGCCATCCCGACACCCAGGCGACAGCTCGGCATAAGATCAGGGCACACCCAGTAGCACCAAACCCATGCCCCATACGTCCATTGTTGCCAATGTGCCTCAGCTCGGCGCCAAAGCAGCGCCAGACCCGGTGATTGACACCTTCATCGATGCCCTTTGGCTGGAACAGGGCCTGTCCAAGAATACGCTGGCCGCGTACCGGCGCGACCTCACGCTGTTTGGCGCCTGGTTGCATGCGCAGGGCAGCACCTTGCTCGATGGCACCGAGATGCTGCTCATCAGCTACTTTGCCGACCAGCACGCCGTCACCCGCGCGAGCACCGCCAATCGCCGTTTGACAGTGTTCAAACGCTTTTACCGCTGGGCGCTGCGTGAGCGACTGCTGGGCGCTGATCCGACGCTCAAGCTGCAGGCAGCCAAACAGCCGCTGCGCATGCCCAAAACGCTGACCGAACCGCAGGTGGAGGCGCTGTTGAACGCGCCCGACACCCATGAGTCGCTGGGTGTGCGTGATCGCACCATGCTCGAGCTGATGTATGCCAGCGGCCTGCGCGTGAGCGAACTGGTGGGGCTGAAGGTGCTCAACGTCAGTCTGTCGGACAACGTGCTGCGGGTTTTCGGCAAGGGCAACAAGGAGCGCCTGGTGCCGTTTGGCGAGGTTGCCAGCCTGTGGCTGGCGCGCTACCTGGCACAGCCTCGCGCCGAGTTGCTGGCGGGCCACACCAGTGAGGCACTGTTCGTGACCCATCGCGGCAGCACACCAGGCACGGCCATGAGCCGGGTCATGTTCTGGATGATCGTCAAAAAATACGCGCTTCAGGCGGGCATCACCGCACCCCTGTCACCGCACACGATGCGCCATGCTTTTGCCACCCATTTGCTCAACCATGGCGCGGATTTGCGTGCGGTTCAGTTGCTGCTCGGCCATGCGGATATTTCCACCACCACCATATATACCCATGTGGCTCGGGAGCGCCTGAAAGTCCTGCACGCGCGGCATCATCCGCGCGGCTGATTGCGTGATGGGACTCACGCGGGGGTTTACCTACCGATCGGCATTGCGAAACAGGTGAAGCAAGCCAAGTCTTGCGCACGCATGGACTGCGCCGCGCGGCGCTCAAGCTGATGCGGCCAGAGAGGCGGACGCTGGCAAGCACAAGGCGCTGAGTTCATCCTCGTTAAAGCCTGCCGAACGGCGAGCTTCCAGGTTGAACGGGCCTTTGCGCACGGGTGCCTGGTGGCGCCAGGCCAGTTCGGCATAGGTGGCAATGGGGTCGAGCTGGCGCATTTTGCACAGGTGGCGGTACCAGCGATTGCCTATGGCGACGTGGCCGATTTCGTCGTCAAGAATGGTGTCCAGAATTTTTGCGCCAGCCAGATCGCCCACCGACACCAGCCGGTTGCGCACCGCCGGCGTGGCGTCCAGACCACGCGCTTCCAGCGTGCGCGGCACCAGCGCCATCCGCGCCAGCGCATCGCCCTTGGTCCGCTCGGCCATGTCCCACAGGCCGTCGTGGGCCGGGAAATCGCCGTAGGCAAAACCCATCCGGACCAGGTTCGCGTTGAGCAACTCGAAATGCAGAGCCTCCTCTTGCGCCACCCGCCACCAGTCACGGTAAAAGTCGTCTGGCATGCCGGCAAAGCGCCAGACCGCGTCGAGCGCCAGGTTGATGGCATTGGCCTCGATGTGCGTCAGTGCGTGGATCAGCCCGGCGCGGCCTTCGCGCGTGCCCACGGCGCGGGTTTTGAGCAGCGCGGGCAGCACCAGCTTCGGTCGATCGGGGCGGCTGGGCAAACCGCTTGGCTCCGCGTAGCTTGCTTTCGCGTCCAGCGCGCATGCCAGTGCGTCCGTGGCGCGCACCCTGGCCGATTTTTCCAGCGGATCGTTGATCAGCAGCAGCTGCAGGCAGGTCTGACGCAACTCTGTTGCCGGCTGCAGGCTGGGCAGATGGGCAGGGGAACTGGAGGCGGGGGAGATCATGGGATGGTGGCTTTCCCTACAATTCTAGGCAAATGATTCTGAAAGAGGGCCATGGCAATTTATGAAGTGGATGGCGTGTCGCCGCAGATTCCGGACTCCGCCTGGGTGGCTGACAGTGCCGAGGTGATGGGCGACGTGGTGCTGGGTGAGCAGGTGGGCCTGTGGTTTGGCGTGGTGGTGCGGGGCGACACCTCGGCCATCCGCATTGGCGCGCGCAGCAACATCCAGGACCTCTGCGTGCTGCATTCCGATGTCGGCATACCCCTGACCATCGGCTCGGGTGTCACGGTTGGTCACAAGGCCATGCTGCACGGCTGCACCGTGGGCGATGACAGCCTGATCGGCATTGGCGCCATTGTGCTCAACGGCGCCAGAATTGGCAAAGCCTGTCTGGTGGGGGCCGGTGCGCTGGTGACTGAAGGCAAGGAGTTTCCCGATGGCTCCATGATCATTGGCAGCCCGGCCAAAGCGGTGCGACAGCTCACGCCAGAGCAGTTGCAGGGCTTGCGCGAGAGTGCCCGGCATTATGTTGACAATGCGCAGCGTTTCAAAGCCAGTTTGTACAAGCTGGCTTGATCCATCGGGGTCTGATCCGGCCGCTTTGCCGTCAGGTTGACATGTCTGAAATACACAAATTCATCTTCGAGGGACTGCCGGTGCGCGGTGTGCTGGTGCGCCTGACCGATGCCTGGGTCGAAATTTTGCGCCGACGTGCCAGCAACACCACCCACGGTGCCTACCCGCAGCCGGTGCAGGCGCTGCTGGGTGAAATGACGGCGGCCGCCGTGCTGATGCAGTCCAGCATCAAGTTCAATGGCGCCTTGATCGTGCAGGTGTCTGGCGACGGCCCGGTCAGGCTGGCGGTGGTGGAGGTGCAAAGTGACTTTGACCTGCGCGCCACGGCCACGGTCAATGGCGAGGTCAAACCCGATGCCAGCCTGAGCCAGCTGGTCAATGCGGGCAATGCCGGGCGCTGCGCCATCACCCTTGACCCCAGGGAGCGCCGGCCCGGACAACAGCCTTACCAGGGGGTGGTGCCGCTTTTTGGTGACAGCAGGGAAAAGCTGGAAAAATTCAGCGACGTGCTGCAGCACTACATGCTGCAAAGCGAGCAGCTCGACACCACCCTGGTGCTGGCCGCCGACGACAAGGTGGCCGCCGGTCTGCTGATTCAGCGTCTGCCGATGGCGGGCGCCGGCAACCTCACGGGCAACGCGCAGTCTGCCGACGAGGACCAGATCGGCCGCAACGAGCACTACAACCGCATTGCCCTGCTGGCTTCGAGCCTGAAGCGTGAAGAGTTGCTGGGTCTGGATGTGGACACCATCCTGCAGCGCCTGTTCTGGCAGGAGCAGTTGCTGCGCCTGGAGCCCTTGCATGGCGAATCCGGCCCCCGTTTTTCGTGTTCCTGCAGCCGCGAGCGCGTGGCCAGGATGATCCTGGGACTGGGCCAACACGAGGCGCAAACCATTTTGCAGGAGCATGAGCTGATCGAGGTGGGCTGCGACTTTTGCGGCCTCCAGTACCGCTTCGACGCGGTTGACACGGCACAGATCTTCAAGAGTTCCCTGCAGGTCACGCCTGCGGCGCCGCTGCAGTAGCCAGTAGCGCGAGCCAGGCCATGCATCATGGCTTCACTTGGCACGTCTTCGGGCGACGTCGCGCAGTGTTATACTTCTTCGGTTTTGCGACGGGATTTGTTCTCTGCCGCAAGGCCAATCGCAAACCAGTCTCATCAAGGTGTTGCCAGTGCATGGCAAAACGAACTGGTTTCAGACCTAACCTTTGGAGTATTTTTTATGGCAGTTACCATGCGCGACATGCTGGAAGCCGGCGTCCACTTCGGACACCAGACCCGCTTCTGGAACCCCAAGATGGCCCCTTTCATTTTTGGCCATCGCAACAAGATTCACATCATCAACCTGGAAAAATCGCTGCCGATGTTCCAGGAAGCCGCCAAATTTGCGCGTCAAATCACTGCCAAGCGCGGCACCGTGCTGATGGTTGGTACCAAACGCCAGGCGCGTGAAATCGTGGCCACCGAGGCGAAGCGCGCGGGTGTGCCCTACGTCGACACACGCTGGCTGGGTGGCATGCTGACCAATTTCAAGACCGTCAAAACCTCCATCAAGCGTCTCAAGGACATGAAGACCCAGCAGGAAGCCGGACTAGATGCCATGAGCAAAAAAGAGCAGCTCATGTTTGTCCGCGAGCTCGAAAAGCTGGAAAAAGACATTGGCGGTATCCAGGACATGACTACCCTGCCGGATGCCATTTTTCTCATCGATGTGGGTTACCACAAGATTGCTGTCGCCGAAGCCCGCAAGCTAGGCATTCCGCTGATCGCCGTGGTTGACACCAACCATTCGCCAGAAGGCATCGAATATGTGATTCCGGGCAATGACGACTCGTCCAAGGCCGTCACGCTCTACGCCCGTGGCATTGCCGACGCCATCCTCGAAGGCCGCGCCAACGCGCTGGATGACGTGGTCAAGGCGGTGGCTGAGGACAGCGCCGACGAATTTGTCGAGGTCAATGAGGCGGCCGCCTGATTCTGCTGGCGACCCCAATCCTGAGGGGGGCTTTGTTGCCCCCTTTTTTTAATTTCAATTGCTAGACTGAACTCATTTCCGGAGAAAAAAATGGCTGTAATTACCGCAAGCATGGTGGCTGAACTGCGTGGCAAGACCGATGCGCCGATGATGGAATGCAAGCGCGCCCTGACCGAGGCCGAAGGTGACATGGCCAAGGCCGAAGAGCTGTTGCGCGTCAAGCTGGGCAGCAAGGCCGGCAAGGCGGCCGCACGCATCACCGCCGAAGGTGTGGTGGCTTATAGCGTTGATGCTGGCGTTGGCGCCTTGCTTGAAGTCAACTGCGAAACTGACTTTGTCACCAAGAATGACAGCTTTCTGGCACTGGCCAACGGCGCTGCCGCCCTGATCGTCAAGCACAACCCGGCTGATATCGCGGCCCTGGGCGCCTTGCCTTACACCCAGGACGGCTTTGGCCCGACCCTGGAAGATGTGCGCAAGGGTCTGATTGGCAAGATCGGCGAGAACATGAGCTTTCGCCGCTTCAAGCGTTTTGCCGACGGCAACAAGCTGGCCTCCTATCTGCATGGCACCCGCATCGGTGTCGTGGTCGAGTACGAGGGCAGTGACGTGGCCGCCAAGGATGTGGCCATGCATGTGGCGGCCATGAAACCCGTGGCCTTGTCCAGTGCAGATGTGCCGGCTGAACTGGTGGCGCGCGAGCGTTCCGTGGCTGTGGCCAAGGCGGCCGAAGACGCCGCCGTGGCCACTGCCGCTGGCAAGCCCGTGCAGTCCGCGGAAATCGTGGCCAAGCGGGTCGAAGGCGGCGTGCAAAAGTTCCTCAAGGAAGTCTCTTTGCTGAACCAGGCTTTTGTCAAAAACGACAAGCAAACCGTCGAGCAAATGCTCAAGGAAACAGCCACCACGGTCAAGGCATTCACGCTCTATGTGGTGGGTGAGGGGATTGAGAAAAAGGTCGATGACTTTGCCGCCGAAGTGGCTGCCCAGGTGGCCGCCGCAAAACCGAAGGCCTGACAGACCTGTTGCTTTTCATCCCCCTTCCAGACCCAGGAGTTCACCATGACAGATGCCAAACCGGTCTACAAGCGCATTTTGCTCAAATTGTCGGGTGAGGCCTTGATGGGGGATGATCAGTTTGGCATCAACCGCGACACCATCGTGCGCATGGTCGACGAGATCGTCGGCGTGACGGAACTCGGGGTGCAGGTGGCCGTGGTCATTGGTGGCGGCAATATTTTCCGCGGCGTGGCGGGTGGCTCGGTCGGCATGGACCGCGCCACCGCTGATTACATGGGTATGCTGGCCACGGTGATGAATTCACTGGCGCTGGGCGACACCATGAACAAGGCTGGCCTGACGGCGCGCGTGATGTCGGCCATCGCCATCGAGCAGGTGGTCGAGCCGTATGTGCGCCCCAAGGCCCTGCAGTACCTGGAAGAAGGCAAGGTGGTGATTTTTGCCGCCGGCACCGGCAATCCGTTTTTCACCACCGACACCGCAGCTGCCTTGCGCGGCGCCGAGATTGGCGCCGAGATGGTGCTCAAGGCCACCAAGGTGGACGGCGTTTACAGCGCCGATCCCAAAAAAGACCCGAGTGCCACGCGTTACAGCAAAATCTCTTTTGATGATGCCATGTCGCAAAATCTGGGCATCATGGATGCCACCGCCTTTGCCTTGTGCCGAGACCAGAAATTGCCGGTCAAGGTGTTCTCCATCTTCAAGAACGGCGCGCTCAAGCGCGTTGTGATGGGTGAAGACGAAGGCACCCTGGTTTATGCCTGATCCGGGTGCTGAGCCGCATCCCTGATTGGTTTTTTTTGTTTTGAACCCTGAGTGAGGATAGACCCATGTCAGTCGCCGAAATTAAAACAAATGCAGAAACCAGGATGGACCAGTCCATCGAGGCTTTCAAACACAATTTGACCAAGATTCGCACCGGTCGCGCCAACCCGGCCATCCTGGACACGGTGCATGTGGACTATTACGGCGCGCTGGTGCCCATCAGCCAGGTGGCCAATGTGTCGCTGCTCGACTCCCGCACCGTGAGCGTGCAACCCTGGGAAAAGGGCATGGGCGCCAAGATTGAAAAAGCCATTCGCGACAGCGACCTGGGGCTGAACCCGTCGTCCATGGGTGACCTGATCCGTGTGCCGATGCCGCCGATGTCCGAAGAGCGCCGCAAGGAGTTGACCAAGCTGGTGCGCAGCGAAGGCGAGGGCGCCAAGATCGCCGTGCGCAATCTGCGGCGTGATGCCAACGAGGCTGTCAAAAAACTGGTCAAGGACAAGCTGGCGTCCGAGGATGATCAAAAACGCTGTGAGACCGAGATTCAAAAAGCGACCGACAAACATATAGCGTTCATCGATCAGCTGGTGGCCGCCAAAGAACAAGACCTCATGGCGGTTTGACCGGGCATGACGAAACAGTCAACCCCCCACCATGTGGCCATCGTCATGGACGGCAATGGTCGCTGGGCTTCCAGGCGCTTGCTGCCGCGTATTGCAGGTCACAAGCAGGGGGTTGATGCACTCAAACGTTGTGCTCTTGCCTGCAATGCGCGGGGCGTCAAGGTGCTCACGGTATTTGCCTTCTCTTCTGAAAACTGGCGTCGCCCGGTCGAAGAGGTGACCGGTCTGATGGACCTGTTTGCGCTGGCCCTGGGGCGTGAAGTACCAAAGCTCAAGTCCGACGGGGTGCAATTGCGCTTTATTGGCGATCGACAGGGCTTGTCCGAGCGCGTGCTCAAGGGTATTGCGCAGGCCGAAGCGCAAACGGCTGACAACCGCAAGCTGGTGCTCAATGTCTGCTTCAACTATGGCGGTCGCTGGGACATTGTGCAGGCCGCCGCGCGCGTGGCTACCCAGGGGCTCGCCATGAACGAGCAAAACCTGAGCCGGATGATGGCGCTGGCGCATGTGCCCGACCCTGATCTGGTGATCCGCACCGGTGGCGAGCAGCGCATCAGCAACTTTTTGCTCTGGCAGTCGGCCTACTCCGAATTTTTCTTTTCCGACACCCTGTGGCCTGACTTTGACGAGGCCGAGCTCGACCGTGCGATTCAGAGCTTTGGGCAACGCGAGCGGCGCTTTGGCAGGGTCTCGGGCCAAAGCATTACCGAAGCCTTGCCAGTCACACCTGCCTGAGGCCTGCCATGCTCAAGCAACGCGTGATCACGGCCCTGCTGCTCATGCTGGTGTTGTTGCCGGCGCTTTTTTACCCTGACCCGGCCCCTTTCAGTTTTCTGGCTCTGCTGTTCATGGCCGCAGCCACATGGGAATGGGCGCGCCTGAACGCTTTGGGCATGCCCGCCAGCATGATGGCGGCTTTTTTGACGGCGCTGATCTGTGCCGGCCTGTGGTGGTCTGGCTGGCAAGCACGATCCCCGGCGCAAGTCTGGCTTTTTGCGGGGGCGGCCTGGGTGCTGCTGGGCGCCTGGGTGTTGCGTGCCGGTGTGCCCGCCTGGGGTCGGCTCGATCGCGGTTTGCGCATGGGCGTCGGTCTGCTGGCGTTGGTGGTGACCTGGCTGGCAGTGGCGCAGGCCCGGATGATCGGCACCAATTTTCTGCTCTCGATTTTTGCGCTGGTGTGGGCGGCCGACATTGGCGCCTATTTTGCCGGCCGCAGCTGGGGCGGTCGCCTCATCAAGCGCAAACTGGCGGCTGCCATCAGTCCCGGCAAAAGCTGGGAAGGCGTCTTTGGCGGCATGGCGGCGGTGTTGTTGCTGGCCTCGGGCTGGGTCTGGTTTGATCTCGGCGCGCAACCCGCTGTGCCCAGTTTTTACAGCCATCTGGCCGGGCGCGGCGTGGTGTTTTCGGTGATCGCCTGCCTGTTTCTGGCGGCCATGAGCGTGGTTGGCGACCTGATCGAGTCGCTGGTCAAGCGCAGTGCCGGCGCCAAGGACAGCAGCAAACTTCTGCCTGGCCACGGCGGGGTGCTCGACCGGGTCGATGCGCTGTTGCCGACCCTGCCGCTGGCCATGATGCTTTACAGCTTTTGAAAGTGACCATGCCTGAGCATCACAACTTGAGGAAACAGCGGGTCGCGATTCTGGGCTCGACCGGTTCGATCGGCGTCAGCACGCTCGAAGTGCTGTCCATGCACCTGGATCGTTTTGAAGTATTTGCCCTGACCGCCTCTACCCGGGTGGACAGCTTGCTTCAGCAGTGCGTGCAGTTTCGTCCTGCCTTTGCCGTGATGGCCAGCAGCGCGCACGGCCAGGAACTGGCGCGCCAATGCCATGCACTGGGCCTGCCGACCCAGGTGTTGAGCGGCCCGGATGCGATCATCACCATGGCCGGCCACGAACAGGTCGATGTGGTGATGGCGGCCATTGTCGGGGTCGCCGGGCTGGCCTCCTGCCTGGCAGCTGCACGGTCTGGCAAGCGCCTGTTGCTGGCCAACAAGGAAGCGCTGGTGGTCGGGGGGGACTATTTTTTGCAAACGGTCAGGGCGGGTGGTGCCAGGCTGTTGCCGATCGACAGCGAACATTCCGCCGTTTTTCAGTCCTTGCCCGAAAACCAAAGCTCCTGGGCTGCCCAGATCGACAAAATCATCCTGACGGCTTCCGGCGGGCCGTTCCGGCAACGTGATCCGTCCACCTTTGCCGATATCACGCCCGACCAGGCCTGCGCCCACCCGAACTGGGTCATGGGGCGAAAGATTTCGGTGGATTCCGCGACCATGATGAACAAGGCACTGGAGGTCATCGAGGCTCACTACCTGTTTGGCGTGGCACCTGGCCAGATCGAAGTGGTGATCCATCCGCAAAGCGTGATCCACTCCATGGTGCAGTACATCGACCATTCCGTCATTGCGCAGCTTGGCACGCCCGACATGAAGGTGCCCATCGCCTACGGCCTGTCATGGCCGCAGCGCATGGCCTCGGGAGCCAGCGCGCTTGATTTTCGGGCCATGGCGGGTCTGACGTTCGAGGCGCTTGATGCCAACGGCCACGGCCAGCGGTTTCCCGGCCTGGCCTTGGCCTGGTCGGTGATGGCAGCAGCGCCGGGCAGCACGGCTGTGCTCAATGCCGCCAACGAGGTCTCGGTGGCGGCATTTCTGGCCAGTCAGATCCGTTTTGACCAGATGCATGCGGTCAATATGGATACGCTCAGCCGTGTGCAACCCGCGGCGCCAGGGTCGCTGGAAGACTTGCTGGATATCGACGCACAGAGCCGCGATGTGGCATCCCGCTTGGTGACCCGGCTGGCGCGTTGACGACCTGATCGCATGTTGACATTCATCGCCTTCATCGTTGCCATTGCCCTGCTGATCGCCATTCACGAATATGGCCATTACCGGGTGGCGCTGGCCTGTGGCGTCAAGGTGTTGCGTTTCTCGATCGGCTTTGGCAAGCCGCTGCTGCGCTGGCAATCCAGCATAAGTGGCACCGAATACGTGCTGGCGCTGTTTACTTTGGGCGGTTTCGTCAGGATGCTCGACGAGCGCGAAGCTCCAGTGGCGCCGCATGAGCGCCATCTGGCTTTCAACACCCAAAGCCTGGGGCGGCGCAGCGCCATCGTGGCGGCTGGACCGCTGGCCAATTTGCTGCTGGCGGTGCTGCTGTACAGCGTGGTCAACTGGACTGGCGTGCAACTCCCGGCGCCGCTGCTGGCACCGCCTGTGGCTGATTCCATCGCCAGTCAGGCGGGTCTGTTCGGTGGCGAGCGGGTGCTGCGTGCCGGTCTGGAGGGCGAGGATGATCAGGAAGTAAGGTCATTTGAAGACCTGCGCTGGCAACTGACGCGCGGCGCCCTCGAGGGCCAGGACGTCCGGCTCTGGGTGCAGCGCGACACAGCCACGTCCGAGCGCGAATTTTTGCTCAGACTCTCAGGGCTGGGCAGCAGCAATGTCGATGCCGAAATGTTTCAAAAAATTGGCCTGATCGGCCCGATGACGCGCCCGGTTATTGGCGACATCCTTCCCGATTCGGCCGCGGCACAAGCGGGTCTGCGCGCCGGTGACGAAGTGACCCAGGTCGATGGCAAACCGGTTGTTGACGGTCAGCAGTTGCGCCAGTTGATACGTCAATCGGTGGTTGATAGCGCGGCACCAGCTCAGCTGTGGACCCTTTTGCGCGAGGGACAGCGCCTGCAGCTCGAGGTCAGGCCGCTGCTGGTGATGGAGCAGGGGCAGCCTGTTGGCCGCATTGGTGCCTATGTGGGGGCGCCGCCAGAACTGTTGCTGGTGCGCTATGGTGTGCTCGAGGGCAGTTGGCAGGCGCTGGTGAAAACCTGGGACGTCTCGATGCTCACGCTCAGGATGATGGGCAAGATGCTGATCGGTGAAGCCTCGGTCAAAAACATCAGCGGCCCCTTGACCATTGCCGACTATGCCGGCAAGTCCGCAGGGCTGGGGCTGAGCCAGTATCTTGTCTTCCTGGCGCTCATCAGCGTCAGCCTGGGCGTGTTGAATTTGCTGCCCTTGCCGGTTCTGGATGGCGGGCACCTGATGTATTATCTTTGGGAGGGTGTGACAGGCCGGCCAGTGTCAGATGACTGGATGGAACGACTGCAGCGAGGCGGCGTTGCCATCCTGATGCTCATGATGTCGATTGCGCTTTATAACGACATTTCCCGTTTGTTCGGCTGAACTCGGGCAATTTTGCCGACGCCCATCACTTTTTTGACTTTTAAATATGCTTCTCAATCGTATGCGCCTCAAAACCTTCTCGGCCCTGGCGACGCTGGTTTTCGCTGCCCAGTTCTCCTGGGCGGTCGATCCCTTCACCGTGCGCGACATCCGGATTGAAGGTCTGCAAAGGGTCGAACCTGGCACCATTTTTGTGTCCTTGCCGGTGCGCGTCGGCGACACCTACAGTGATGAAAAAGGCGCCGCCGCCATCCAGAGCCTGTTTGCGCTGGGTCTGTTCAAGGACGTGCGCATCGACGTGGTCGGTGATGTGCTGGTGGTGGTGGTCGAAGAGCGTCCGACCGTGGCCAATGTGGAGTTCGTCGGCACCAAGGAATTTGACAAGGAAGTGTTGATCAAGTCCCTGCGCGATATCGGTCTGGCTGACGGCCGGCCCTTTGACAAGGCCCAGCTCGACCGTGCCGAACAGGAGCTCAAGCGCCAGTACATCAACCGCAGCCTGTATGCCGCCCAGGTGGTCACCACGGTCACACCGATCGAGCGCAACCAGGTCAATCTGACCTTTACCGTGACCGAGGGCGAGCCCGCCACCATCAGCGAGATCCACATCGTGGGCAACAAGGTTTTTTCTGAATCCACCTTGCGCGGCCTGTTCGATCTGGACACCGGCGGCTGGCTGAGCTGGTACACCAAGTCCAACCGCTATTCGCGCGCCAAGCTCAATGCCGACATCGAGACGCTGCGCTCGTACTATCTGTCCCGCGGTTATCTGGAGTTCAAGGTAGATTCGACCCAGGTGGCGATTCTGCCCAACAAGACCGACATCGGCATCAACATCAACATCACCGAGGGCGAACGCTATGTGGTGAGCAGCATCAAGCTGGCCGGCCAGTACCTCGGCAAGGAAGATGAATTCAAATCGCTGGTGTCAATTCGACCGGGCGAGGCTTACAACGCCGAAGAGGTGGCCAAAACCATCAAGGCCTTCACGGATTATTTTGGCAACTTCGGCTATGCTTTTGCGCGGGTGCAGGCTCTGCCCGAGATAGATCGGGCCAACAACCGCGTGGCCATGGTGCTGCAAGCCGACCCGTCGCGCAGGGCCTATGTGCGCAAGATCAACGTGGCAGGCAACACCCGTACCCGCGACGTGGTGGTGCGCCGCGAGTTTCGCCAGCTGGAATCATCCTGGTACGACGGTGAAAAGATCCGGCTGTCACGCGACCGGGTTGACCGACTGGGCTATTTTGGCGAAATTTCCGTTGAAACCCAGGAGGTTCCCGGCACCCCGGATCAGGTGGACCTGACCATCAATGTGGTTGAAAAACCAACCGGCAGTCTGAGCTTGGGCGCGGGTTATTCCAGCGGTGATGGCCTGGGCCTGACATTTGGTTTGAAGCAGGAGAACGCGTTTGGCTCGGGCAACTCGCTGGGTTTGCAGATCAACACCAGCAAGTACAACCAGTTGTTGGTCATCAATACGACCGATCCGTATTTCACTGCCGATGGCGTCTCCCGCACGCTTGATCTGTACCACCGCAACAACAGCCCTTATCAGGACCCGGACTATTACAAGTTGATCACCTCGGGTGCGGCAATTCGTTTTGGTGTTCCATTCTCTGAATCAGATACCGTATTTTTCGGGCTTGGCGCCGAGCAGACGACCATCGAGGAAGGCACCCTGCTGCCTCAGTCCTACAAGGATTTTGCCGAGGAATACGGCTACACCACTTTGTCCGTGCCCTTGACCGTGGGTTGGTCGCGTGACACGCGTGACAGCGCTTTGGCGCCCAGCAACGGACGTTACCAGCGTTTCAACGGTGAGTGGTCTTTTGCCGGCGATGTCACCTATATTCGAGCCACCTACCAGTTCCAGCAATATGTGCCACTGAGCAAACAGTTCACGGCAGCCATGAATCTGGAGCTAGGCGCAGGTGCGTCAGCCAGTGACAAAACCTACCCGGTTTTCAAGAATTTTTTTGGTGGTGGTCTTGGTTCCGTGCGTGGCTTTGAGCAGGGCAGTCTGGGCCCGGTGGACATCACCGGCACCAGCGTGGGTGGCGATAAAAAGTTCAATCTCAACTTCGAGGTTCTGGCACCATTTCCGGGTGCCGGAAATGACCGTACCTTGCGCCTGTACGGATTTTGGGATATGGGTCTGATCGCCGGCCCGGATCAAGGCCTGCCCGTCATCAATGTCAATGCCAACGAACTGCGTTCGGCAGTGGGCGTCGGGATCAGCTGGATTTCACCTGTGGGGCCACTGCGTCTGGCGTTTTCCAAGCCGGTGCGCTCGTTCGAAAACGATAGAATCCAGAACACTCAATTTCAAATCGGGACCAGTTTTTAATGAATCATTTACTTCGCCATGTATGTGCCTTGACGTTTTGCGGTCTGGCGGTGATGTCGGTGCAGGCCCAGGAGTTGCGCATGGGCTTTGTCAGCACCGACCGGGTGCTCAAGGAAGCCAGCACCGCCAAGGCGGCCCAGTCCAAGCTTGAACAGGAATTTTCCAAGCGCGAAAAAGACCTGGTTGATCAAGGTGCCCGCATCAAGGCCTTGGCCGACAGCTTTGAGCGTGACGCACCGACTCTGCCGGAGTCTCAACGCCAGGCGCGCCAGAAGGAGTTGCTTGAGCAGGATCGCGATTTTCAAAGAAAACGCCGTGAATTTCAGGAAGACCTGAATGCGCGCAAAAATGAAGAGTTGCAATTGGTCATCCAGCGTGCCAACAAGGTCATCAAGGATATTGCCGTGGCAGAGAAATACGATTTCATTCTGCAGGATGCGGTTTACGTCAATCCCAAGCATGACATGACTGACAAGGTCATCAAGGCGCTCAACGCCGCGCCTGCCAAATAATCGGATTGCAAAGGCTCGAAGCCTGTGACCCTGCGTTTGGGATCGATCATTGACGCGCTGGGCGGCGAGCTGCATGGCGATGCGAATCTGCTGATCGAAGGACTGGCGCCTCTGGAAAGCGCCAGGCCAGGGCAACTGAGTTTTATCAGCCATGCCAGATACCAGAATCAGCTGATGCACTCAGCTGCCTCGTGCGTCATCGTCAGCCCCCGGTTTCTGGAGCAAGCTTGTTCACGTGGTGCCTGCATCGTCACCGATGAGCCCTATTTGTACTACGCCCGTGTCACCCAGCTCTGGAAAAAGAGCCTGCCTGTGCCGACCGGACCACGGGTTCATCCCAGCGCGGTGGTCGACCCCCAGGCCCGGGTGCATCCCAGCGCCCGCATCGGTGCCTTGTGCGTGATTGAGGCGCAAGCCGAGATTGGCGCCGACACCGTGCTCAAGTCGCATGTGACCGTGGGCGAGCGCTGCGTGGTGGGTGAGCGCTGCATCATTCACCCGGGTGTGGTGATCGGCGCTGACGGTTTTGGTTTTGCGCCGAATGCCGGCGCCTGGGAGAAAATCGAGCAACTCGGTTGCGTTCGCATTGGCAACGACGTGGAAATAGGCGCCAACACCTGCATCGACCGCGGTGCCCTGCAAGACACCGTGATCGAGGACGGCGTCAAGCTTGACAACCTGATCCAGATTGGCCACAACGTGCGCATTGGCAAACACACGGCCATGGCAGGCTGTGCCGGCGTGGCGGGCAGTGCCACGATTGGCGCCCATTGCACCGTGGGCGGCAGTGGCAATGTGCTGGGGCACCTGACGCTGGCCGATGGTGTCCATATCTCGGCGGGCTCCATGGTGATGCGGTCCATCAGCAAGCCGGGTCTCTACACCGGCATCTTTCCGATCGACGACAACGCGACGTGGGAAAAAAATGCGGCCTCGCTCAAGCAGTTGGCCAGCCTGCGCGATCGCATCCGCGCGCTTGAGGCCAGGCTCACATCCAGGCAAGATTCAAATTAAGGACATGAACGATGGACATTCACAAAATCCTCACCACATTACCGCACCGCTTCCCGTTCCTCCTGGTCGACCGGGTCATTGAAATTGACAAGGGAAAGACCATCAAGGCCTTGAAAAATGTCACCATCAACGAGCCATTTTTCCAGGGTCATTTCCCGTACCGTCCGGTCATGCCGGGCGTGCTGATGCTCGAGGCGCTGGCGCAGGCGGCTGCCTTGCTGGCATTTGATGCCATGGACTCCGGCGCCACTGAAGATACGGTGTATTACTTTGCCGGCATGGAAGGGGTGCGCTTCAAGCGGCCGGTCGAACCAGGCGACCAGCTGATGCTGGAGGCGTCCCTGCTGCGCTCGAAAGCAGGCATCTTCAAGTTCCAGACACGCGCTTCGGTCGATGGCGTGACTGCGGTGGAGGCCGAACTCACCTGCGCTTTCCGAAAAATCGCCTGAGAACATCGCCTTGACCGCCATCCACCCCACCGCCATCGTTGACCCGGCGGCCGAACTTGACAGCACGGTCACGGTTGGTCCCTACAGCGTCATCGGGCCGAACGTCAAAATCGGTGCCGGCACCACGGTCGGTCCGCACTGTGTGATCGAGGGCCGCACCACCATCGGCCGCGACAACCGCATTTTCCAGTTTGCCTCGCTGGGGGCGATTCCCCAGGACAAAAAATATGCGGGTGAACCCTGCGAACTGGTCATCGGCGAGCGCAACACCATCCGCGAGTTCTGCACCTTCAACATCGGCTCACCCGGCGATCTGGGTGTGACCCGCCTTGGCGACGACAACTGGATCATGGCCTATGTACATCTGGCGCACGACTGCCAGGTGGGCAATCACACCATTTTTGCCAATAACTCGACCCTCGCTGGCCACGTCCATGTGGGTGACTGGGCGATTCTGGCGGGATTCACCATGGTGCACCAGTTCGTCAGGATCGGTGCCCATAGCATGACGGCCATCTGCTCGGTGCTGCTGGCCGACCTGCCGCCTTTTGTCATGTGCCAGGGGCAACCGGCTACAGCGCGCTCGATGAACTTCGAGGGTTTGCGCCGGCGCGGTTATTCGCCCGAACGCATCAGCGCCGTCAAGGCCATGCACAAGGCCCTTTACCGGCGCGACCTGACCCTGCAAGCGGCCCAGGAGAGCATCGCCGACCTGATCCACTCGCACCCTGAGGCAGCGCCCGACGTGCAGATGATGCTTTCGTTCCTGGCGCAGACATCACCCCAGCGCGGCATTGTGCGCTGACGCCACGGCCAGGGCATGATGCGCGCGGCGCTGGTGGCGGGTGAAACATCGGGTGACCTGCTGGCCGGTTTGCTGCTCGATGGCCTGAAGCAGCGCTGGCCTGACTTGCGGGCTGCGGGCATTGGCGGCCCGCAGATGGCAAGTCGTGGTTTTGAGGCCTGGTGGCCGCACGACACCTTGGCAGTGCATGGTTTTGGCTGGGAGTTGCTGCGCCGGTACCGCGAAATCCTGGGCATTCGCAACCAGTTGAAAGCGCGCTTGCTGCAAGATCGGCCTGATGTTTTCATTGGCGTGGATGCGCCAGATTTCAACCTCGACCTTGAAGCGGCACTGAAAATCCAGGGCATCAAAACCGTGCATTTTGTCTGCCCCTCGATCTGGGCCTGGCGGCCCGAGCGGGTGGAAAAAATCAGGCGCAGTGCTGACCATGTGCTGTGCATATTCCCGTTCGAGCCGGCGCTGCTTGCCACGCATGGCATTGCTGCCAGCTATGTCGGCCACCCGTTGGCCAGCGTGATTCCGATGCAGCCGGACCAGGCGGCGGCGCGGGCCACGCTGGGTCTGGCGCCGCAAGACACGGTGGTGGCCCTGTTGCCGGGCAGCCGTGCCTCCGAAATCGCCCACTTGGCGGCGCACTTTTTCCAGGCGGCCAGGCTGATCCGGCAAGCACGGCCCGAGACAAAATTCATCGTTCCGGTACTGCCTGAGCGTCAGCTTCAGGTCGGCGCGGCGCTGGCGGCCAGCGGCATGACCGGCCAGGTGCAGCTGGTCGCCGGACAATCCCATGTGGTGCTTGCCGCCTGCGATGTGACCTTGATCGCCAGCGGCACGGCCACCCTGGAGGCGGCGTTGTTCAAGCGCCCGATGGTGGTCGCCTACCGCATGGCGGCGCTCTCGTGGCTGCTCATGCGGCGCAAACGGCTGCAGCCCTGGGTGGCTTTGCCCAATATTTTGTGCCGCGATTTTGTCGTGCCTGAATTGCTGCAGGAGGCCGCCACGCCGGCCGCGCTGGCGCAAGAAGTTTTGCGCTGGCTTGACGCCAAGGCGCTTGAACCTGAGAAAATGCGCGCCCTGGAACAACGATTTTGCGCGCTGCACGCCGAGCTGCAGCGCGACACCCCCCAACTTGCCGCCCATGCCATCGCGCAGCTCATCTCCCACTGAAACCGGTATCGGCCGGGTCTCGGACCGTCCGGCCAGGCGCCACGCCAGGCTGACTGCGAGCATGCGAAAAGTCGCGCTGCAGTGGTCTGTGAATGGTCTGATTGCCGGTGTGGACGAGGCGGGGCGTGGCCCGCTGGCCGGTCCAGTGGTGGCGGCAGCCGTCATTCTGGATGATCTTCATCCGATCAGGGGCCTGGCCGACTCCAAGCAACTCAGCGCCCGCAAGCGTGACAGCCTGTACGACGAGATCCGTGCCAAGGCCCTGTGCTGCGCCGTGGGGCAGGCCAGTGTGCAGGAAATCGATGAGTTCAACATTTTGCAGGCCACGTTGCTGGCCATGCGCCGGGCGGTGGACGGCTTGCGCCTGGCACCGAAGCTGGTGCTGGTCGATGGCAACCGTTTGCCGCCGCTGCCCATGCGCGCCGAGGCTGTCGTCAAGGGCGATACCCTGGTGGCGGCCATTTCGGCGGCGTCGATTCTGGCCAAGGTGACGCGAGACCGCTGGTGTGTCGAGGTTGACCAGCGTTATCCTGCTTATGGTTTTGCGCGCCACAAGGGCTATGGCACGGCGCTGCATCTGGCGGCCCTGCATGCGCATGGCGCCTGTCCCGAGCACCGCACCAGCTTTCGGCCCGTGAACGAGGTGCTGCGCGGAGTTGCACCATGAGAGTGCCCGAGCTGCTGCACATCAGCTCGCGCGACAACGCCTGGCTCAAGGACCTGAAGCGTCTGGCGCATGGCAATACCGACTACCGCAAGCAAAAGCGCATCTGGGCCGAGGGCGACCACCTGGTGCGCGCGGCGCTGGGGAGGGGTGTGCGACCTGCCGTGGGCGTTTTCGCCGAGTCTTGGTGGCCGTTGGCAGCCCCGCAATTTGGCCGGGCGGCTGATCAGAATGTCGTCATAGCGGACGCCTTGTTCCACGCGGTCAGCACACTCGAGTCGCCCGCACGCATGGGTTTTGTCTTTGACCTGGCGCCACCACCCGAGGTCGATCCGGGCGCGGCCAGCGTGATCCTGGACCGGGTGCAGGATGCCGGCAACGTCGGCGCCATGCTGCGCAGCGCCTCGGCCTTTGGTTTCAGGCAGATCATTGCCCTCAAGGGCACGGCTGCGCTGTGGAGTCCCAAGGTGCTGCGCGCCGGCATGGGCGCGCACTGGGGGCTGCAACTCATTGAAGGTGCCGACATTGCGTTGTTGAAGGCCTTCAAAGTGCCGCTGCTGGTGACCAGCTCGCACCGCGGCCATTATCTGCATCAGGCGATCCTGAACAAAGAGCTGCCATGGCCCTGTTCCTGGGCATTCGGGCACGAAGGGCAAGGCGTCTGTAGCGCGCTGGAGGGGCTATCCAGTGCCCAGCTGCGCATTGCCCAGCCCGGTGGCGAAGAGTCGCTCAATGTGGCCGCCGCCGCTGCGATTTGCATGCACGCGAGCGCCACCGCGCAGCTCGTCCAGGCTTGACGCTGGGCTATAATTCGGGCCACTTTCGCACCCGCGTACGCTCATCGCAGCAGCCCCCAGATCGATTCCCTGTCTATAGCAAGCCAAGAGTTTTTCTTGGGCGCGTTTGGGCGTACCCGTAACCTACTCG
>JBBINL010000029.1:0-19773 GCA_037443905.1 Burkholderiales bacterium
CGCTGGCTTCGATCGACAAGCTCAAGGAACTTGGCCTGGCGCGCGGCATTTACCCGTTGCTCGACGTGGTTGTGGAGCGCGCCGAGCAGCCGTTCGTCAAGGCGGCGTTGCAGGACACCGACCGCCGCGTGGGCGAGGGCAAACCGGTGGCGCCGAGCTTTTTGCTGGCGTGTGTGTTGTGGGCCGACGTGCGTGATGGCTGGGCCGCGCGCGTCAAGGCGCAGCAACATTCGCATGCAGCTTTGCAGGACGCCATCGAAGAGGTGTTCAGCGCGCGCATCGGCGATGTGTCAGGGCGCGGCAAGCTGGCCGGTGACATGCGAGAAATCTGGCTGATGCAGCCGCGCTTTGAAAAGCGCGTCGGCAGCGCGCCCTTTGGTCTGGTCGAGCAGCCGCGTTTTCGCGCCGCTTTCGACTTCATGCGGCTGCGCGCAGAAAACGGCGAGCTTGACATGGTGCTGTCGGATTGGTGGGAAGCTTTCAGCACCGCCAGCGACGAGCTGCGTGGCGACATGGTCGATGAAGTCAGACTGGAACGCCAGCAGCGCGCCCGGCCCGCGCGCGCACCGCGCCCGCACCGGGCGCATCAGGGTGCAAGCCGTTCAGCCGCAGAGTCGGCCCCAGCCACCGCTGAGCCGGAGGTTGCGGATAGGCTGCCAGTGCCCGATAACCTGATGGCGGGTGAAGGTGTGCCGGCCCCCAGAAAACGCCGCCGTCGGCGTCGTCCATCGGGTCGTGGTGCAGGTGATGCGCCAGCACAGGACCCTCAGGCATGACAAGCTGACATGGCTGGCTGCGAACGACCCGAGGTGCTGGCCTATGTTGCCCTGGGCGCCAATCTGGGTGATGCGCGGGCGACGGTGCTGGCAGCCATTGAGGGCATCGCCGCCTTGGCGCAAACGCGACTGATGGCCGCTTCGAGCCTGTACCGCACGGCGCCAGTTGAGGCCGCTGGCCCGGACTTCATCAATGCCGTGGTCGCTGTGGCAACCCGGTTGAATGCCCCGGCGCTGCTGCATGCGTTGCAGCAGCTTGAAAACAGCGCCGGGCGAGAGCGCCCGTACCGCAATGCCCCGCGCACGCTCGACCTTGACATCCTCTTGTACGGCGATGCCAGCATCTCAAGCCCGGCGCTGCAGGTGCCGCATCCGCGCATGGGGCAGCGCGCTTTTGTGCTGGTGCCATTGGCCGAGATCGCGCCAGACAAAGTGGGCAGCACGCCATTGAACGCGCTGGCGAGCCAGAAGATCGAGCGCCTGGCTTGAGCGACGCCGTCACGCGAGTCAGGCCACTTCGGCAATCATCTCGATTTCAACGCAGGCGCCAAGCGGAATCTGCGCCACCCCGAAGGCGCTGCGGGCATGCGCGCCTTTGGCGCCAAATACCTCGCCAATCAACTCGCTGGCACCGTTGGTCACCAGATGTTGCTCGGTGAAATTGCTGGTGGAGTTGACCAGCGACATCAGCTTGACTATGCGTGTCACGCGGTTCAGGTCGCCCACTGCGGCGTGCAGGGTGCCCATCAGGTCAATGGCGGCGGCGCGGGCGGCGGCCTTGCCTTCTTCGGTGCTGATGTTGTTGCCGAATTGACCCACCCACACCTTGCCGTCTTTCTTGGCCAGGTGGCCGCTCAGAAACACCAATTTGCCGCTTTGGACAAAAGGCACATAAGCGGCAGCGGGGGCAGCTACCGGGGGCAGGGTGATGCCGAGTTCGGCGAGTTTGGCGTAAATGTTCATGGTGAATTCCTTGATGCGAAGGTATGCGGCAAGTTGAAAAATTTGCCTGATTCTAGGATTTGATGCAGGTCTGATTCTGCGGCTGCGACTGCGACTGTGACTGTGACTGTGATTGGCTTGACTCTGTGCCGCCTGAGGGTGCCATCGGCTCTACCGTGACCCCCACTTTGAGCGTGTGGCTGGCGCCGCCATGGATCACGCCGCGGATCGGCGACACGTCAGAAAAGTCGCGGCCAATGGCCAATGTCACATAGTCTTCACCGGGTGAGGGCCAACCGGCCCGGTCGTTGGTGGGGTCGAGGTCGATCCATTGTTCGCCCTCGGGCAAATCTGGCACATACATCGACGCCCAGGCGTGCGAAGCGTCGCTGCCTCTGAGCTTGACCGTGCCGGGTGCCGGCTGGGTGAGCAAATAACCGCTGACATAACGCGCCGGCAGGCCCATGCTGCGCAGGCAGGCCACCAGAATATGAGCAAAGTCCTGGCATACGCCCTTGCGCTGCGCCAGTGCCTCCAGCGCCGGGGTGTTGACCTGGGTGCTCTGGCTCTCGTAGCTGAAGTCGCGGTAAATGCGGTGCATCAGGTCGAGCGCGGCCAGCAGCAGATTTGCCCCGGGCGTGAAACTGGGGCGGGCGTAGGCGGCAAAATCGCCGTGGTGCGGCGCCATGGGCGAGGCAAATACAAATTCGTTGGCCGCATCGAAGGTGGCGCCAGCCTGGTAACGAAAACGCTCGCGCACCGTCTCCCAGGCGAGGTCGCTGCCGGGCAGGCGCACGTCCTGTGTGATGACCTGGCTGATGGCCAGCACCCGGAGCTGGTTGTGCGGCATCTGCAGCGAGAAAAAACTGCGCGTGTTGCCAAACACATCCTGCGTGTGGGTGATTTGCGCCGGCTCGGGCAGCACTTGCAGGCTGTGGCTGAGCAGCGACTGACCGGCGTTTTGCCGGGGTGTCAGGTACGCCATGTGTTGCGCGGTTTCCACCGCGGGGGCGTAGTCGTAAACCGTTTCGTGGGTGACCTGCAGCTTCATGAAGTCTCCAGGCTTTGGTTGGCCAGGCCGCTATGGGTGAAATAGGTGGTGCTGATCTCGTCAGACACCAGAAAACTGGCGTTGATGCATTCACTCAACACGGCCTTGAGCAGCGCGTAGCGCGGACTTGGTTCACCGCTGGCGCACGCGCTGGCGGCGTTGTGCGCTGGCGTCACCAGGTCAGGCGCGTTGTCACACAACTGCGCCAGACCCCAGTTGCCCGGGTTGGGCACCTTGAAAGACAGGGCGCAGAGTTGGTTGGGCTCGCTGCCCGCCAGCCGGGCCAGGCGGCCGCGCAGGGTGTGGGCGATCCAGGAAATCGAGCGCGGGTTGTCGCGGTCGATGACCAGGAGGTCAACCAGTGCCGTGATGTCGCGGTTTTGCTGGAACTGGGCGTGAAACGTGAGGGCACTGTCAAACAACTCGACCATGGCGTCGTAACCGCCGCCGGTGTTTAGGCTGCCGGCATCGAGTCCGCGCAGCAGGGCCTGCGACATGAAGCCGAGTCGCTCGATGTGGCGTCCGATGCTGAGCAGACGCCAGCCATCGTCACGCGTCATGCGGTCGGTTTGGGCGCCAGTGATGGCGGCCATGTGGTCGCTGGTGTCCTTGAGTATCTGCAGCGCATGCAGCACGGAAAAGTCAGTGCGCCGGCGCTGTGCGGCGCAGCGCTCGAATAGTTCTTCTTCACAGCGAACAATGATGCGCCAGTGCTCCTGCGACAAGCGCTCGCGCACACTGGAGCCCGCCAGCTTGAGGGCGCGCAGGTAGTAGCCCACGCTGGTGGCGCCGTTGCTGCTGCCCAGGCTGTCGATCAGGCTGCGCTCGAACACGCGGGGTGCCTGCAGGGCCGAGGGCACGCCCGGCAACACCAGCGTGTTGGCCACGGCCATCTGGCTCAGCCAGGTCAATAGTGGCGCGCAAGATTGCGCCTCGCCCTGCAGGCATTCCAGCGTCAGGCGCGCGAGCCGGATGGCGTTTTCGGCGCGCTCGGTGTAGCGGCCTAGCCAGAACAGGTTTTCTGCGGCGCGGCTGGTTATGAGGCGCTTGCGCTGCATCAGCGACTCGGGCGTCATGTGCGGTGCCATCAGGGTGCTGTGATCGACCACGCCATGGGTCAGCGCCCAGACGTCGGCGCTGCTGCCTCCGCGCTGCATCGAGGTGATCTCCTGGCCGGCACTGGCCACGCGCGCCAGACCACCGGGCAGCACGCGCCAGCCCTGGGTGCCATCGGACACCACGAACACCCGCAACATCACCGATCGCGCCAGCAATTTGCCAGCTTCGTCAGGTGTGGCATCGCCTGTGGCTTGCCAGGTGGGCATTTGCGACAACGGGGTATAGCCTTGCAGGGTGTGCTCTTCGGCATGGCGCACGATGCGTCCGGCCCATTCATCCGTCTCGCGTGGCGTGAGCCGGTTGCCCTGGACCGGCTCGAAACCACCCTGTTCGAGCGAGCCGGGGTAAGTGGGTTTGATGACGCAATCGCCCAGGCGCGGCAGGGCTTCCTCCATGGCGATGCGCTCGCCGCACCACCAGGTCGGCAGGGCCGGAAGGCTGAGTTGCTCGCCGAGCAAATGGCGCGACAGGGCGGGCAGGAAACCGAGCAGCGCGGGCGACTCCAGAAACGCCGAGCCTGGCGCATTGGCCACCAGCACGTTGCCGGCTCGGATGACTTGCATCAGCCCGGGCGCGCCCAGGGTTGAATCGGGGCGCAGTTCCAGCGGGTCAAGGTACTGGTCGTCCACCCGCTTGAGCAAGCCATGCACTGGCACCAGTCCCTTGATGGTTTTCAGGAACAGGCGCTGGTCGCGAACCAGCAGATCGCTGCCCTCGACCAGTGTGAGCCCGAGGTAGCGCGCCAGATAGGCGTGCTCAAAATAGGTTTCGTTGTAGGGGCCGGGGGTCAGCAGCGCCAGATGCGCATCGTCGCCCGCCGGGCTCATGGCCTTGAGGCTGTCCATCAGGGCGCGGTAGGTGCTGGCCAGGCGCTGCACGCGCAGTTTTTGAAAGGCCAGCGGGAATTGCGACGCGATGGCGAGCCGGTTTTCCAGAAGATAACCCAGTCCAGAGGGCGCCTGGCTGCGCTGTGCCTCGAGCCACCAGTTGCCGTCTGGCCCGCGCGCCAGATCGAAGGCGGCAATGTGCAGGTAACGCCCGCCTACCGGCGCCACGCCATGCATGGCGCGCAGATAGCCGGGGTGCGCATGCACCAGTGCCGGTGGCAAAAAACCGTCGTGCAGCAGGTTTTGCGGTCCATACACGTCGGCCATCACGCGTTCGAGCAAACGCATGCGTTGCAGCACACCGGTCTCGATGCGATGCCAGCTTTGCGGGTCAAGCAACAGCGGGAACAAATCAAGCGACCAGGGGCGCTGCGGGCCGTTTTCATCGGCATAGACGTTGTAGGTGATGCCGTTGTCACGCACCTGGCGCGCCAGGCTGAGCGCACGCTGGTCCATGTCAGGTGCCGCGTCGTTGTCCAGTGTCGCAAAAAATTGTCGCCAGACATCGTTGATCTTTGGATCGGCAATTTCCGGGTCGTGCGCATTGGCCGGCATGGACGGTTTGCCGCTCGAGACCGCGCCACGCAACTCATCGAAGTGACCGGCTGCTGCCTGCATGGCTTGCGCCAGCGCGGCCACGCCGGGAGAGGCTGGCTTGTTGTGCAGGGTTTGCGCTGGCATGGCTTCGTTCATTTGGCCAAGTATGCCAGCGAAGCGGCGCTTTGGACGACAATTGCCGGCTTTTGCATTTGATTCATCCCATGACCGAACCCATTCAAGCACAAGTCGCGCCAGCCCTGCCCACAGCAGCACAAGCGCCAGCGCCAGACGCTGCGGCCAAGTCAAAAAACCGCTTTGCCTCAGTACAGCCGGTGCTGGAAAAACTCTTCGAACTTTACCCGCAGCTTTTTGGCGAGCGTTTTTTGCCGCTCAAACTGGGCATCTTTCAGGAACTGCTGGCGGCCCACCCGGATGTTTTCAGGCGCGACACGCTGAAAGCGGCGCTTGGTGTGCACACCCGCTCAACACGCTATCTCCAGAGTGTGGCAGCGGGCCACAAGCGTCATGACCTGCAGGGTCAGCCGGTGCAGGATGTGGCACCCGAGCATGTGTTTCAGTCGATCGTCGAACTGCACCAACGTCGCCAGGCCCGCAGCAAGGAAGACCTGCGGCCCAAACTGCGCGCCCGACTGATCAGCGCGTTCGAAAAATCAGGACTGACCCGTCTGGACTATCTGGCGCGCATCGGCACCCCTGACGCTGCCATTCAAGCGCTGCTGGACGATGCCCTGGCCGAGGTGGAGCAGCAGCGTGCGCGCCGCGCCGCCCTGAGAAAAGCCTTTCAAGCCAGTGGCCAGAGCGTGCAAGCCTATGCCGACGCACTGGGCATGCCCGTGAGCGAGGTGCAGGCGGCGCTCATGTAACGCTTTGCGCCTGCCTGGCCCATGGCCCTCAACTGCGCCGCAAGTCCAGCGTGAACGGAAATTCGCGGCTGGCCGGCACGTCGATGGTGGCCGCTGGCACGACCATGACCCCTGGGGTGTGACCCATCGCCCAGAAACGCGACAGGCGGCGACTTTCGGCCTCGTTGGCGTTGACCGGCAGGGTCTCGTAGCTCAGGCCACCCGGATGCGAGACATGGTAGCGGCAACCGCCCAGCGATCGCTTCATCCAGGTGTCCACAATGTCGAAGGTCAGTGGCGCGTGCACGCCGATGCTGGGGTGCAGGCTGCTGGGCGGATTCCAGGCCTTGAAGCGCACGCCACCCACGTATTCACCCTGCACACCGGTGGGCTGCAAGGACATGGCACGGCCATTGCAGGTGACCACGTGGCGGCTCTCGTTGAGACCGGTGACGCGCACCTCGATGCGTTCCAGCGACGAGTCCACGTATCGCGCGGTGCCGCCCGCCGCGTTTTCTTCACCCATCACGTGCCACGGCTCCAGGGCGTTGCGCAACGTCAGTTCGATACCTGCCGAACAGATCGATCCGATCAACGGGAAGCGGAACTCCACGTGCGGTGCAAACCAGCTGTCATCGAAGGCATAACCGGCCTGACGCATTTCAGCCAGCACATCCTTGAAATCCATGTCAATGAAGGTCGGCAGCATGAAGCGGTCGTGCAGCTCGGTGCCCCAGCGCGTGGCGGGCGCACGGTAGGGTGTTTTCCAGAAGCGCGCAATCAGGGCGCGCAGCAGCAACTGCTGCACGCTGCTCATGTGCGGGTGCGGCGGCATTTCAAAGCCACGCAACTCCAGCAGCCCCAGGCGGCCGGTGGCCGAGTCGGGCGAATACATCTTGTCGATCGAGAACTCGCTGCGGTGGGTGTTGCCGGTGGCATCGATCAGAATGTTGCGCAGCGTGCGGTCGATCAGCCACGGTGGCATGTCCTGACCATGAATCTCACGGTTCCTGTAGATTTGTTTCAGGGCAATTTCCAGCTCGTAGAGCTGGTCGTTGCGCGCTTCATCCACCCGGGGTGCCTGGCTGGTGGGGCCGACAAACATGCCGGAAAACAGGTAGCTCAATGACGGGTGGTTGTGCCAGTAAAGCAGCAGGCTGGCCAGCAGTTCGGGCTTGCGCAGGAAGGGGCTGTCTGCCGGGGTTGCACCGCCGAGCACGAAATGGTTGCCACCGCCTGTTCCGGTGTGGCGGCCGTCGGTCATGAATTTTTCGGCGCTCAGGCGCGACTCGAATGCCGCGTTGTACAAAAACTCGGTGTTGTAGACCAGCTCTTTCCAGTGAGTCACCGGATGGATGTTGACTTCGATCACGCCGGGGTCGGGCGTGACGCTGAGCAGTTTCAGGCGCGGGTCACGCGGTGGCGGGTAGCCCTCGATGACCAGTTGCATGGCCAGCTCTTGCGCCGTGGCCTCGATGGCCGCCAGCAAGTCGAGATAATGCTCGAGCTTTTCCAGCGGTGGCATGAAGACATACAACACGCCGGATTTTTCGCCAATGGCCTCGACCGCCGGGCCGCTGGCACGGCGCGGGTCGCGCACTTCCACGCACAAGGCGGTGCGGGTGATCCAGTGGGCCGACTCCTGGGCGTTGGGCACGCGGGCAAAGTCAGCAGGCTCTGTTTGCGCTGGACTTTGGGCGCTGGCGGCAAAGCCGGTAGCACCCTGGAATTTTCGCGGTGTTTGCGCATTCTGGTCGGCACCGGCCAGGTAACGGATACCGGCAGGTGCCGTCTGCGTTGCGGCTCCCATTGCCGATGTGGCTTGCGCATATCTGGCAGCCACAGTGGCATGGGCGGGCAGGGCGCCCGCCAGCACCGAGGGGTCTTGCTCGATCAGGTACGGAAAATCTGCCGCGCTGACCCAGGGCAGCGAGTCCAGCGGCAGGCGCAGGCCCATGGGCGAGTCGCCGGGCATCAGGTACATGCGCTCATCGCGCAGGAACCATGGCCCGGTGGTCCAGGCCGCTCCGTGGGCATCGTCAAAGCCAGTCACCTTGAGCGGCAGGACATAGCCTACCGGGGTGTCGAGTTTTTGCTCGAAAACCCGGCGCAGTCGGGCGCGCTCCATTTCATCGTCAAGTCTGGAATTGAACGGGTCGACGTTGACAGGCAGGCGGCGTTCACGCCACAGGTAGTACCAGGTGTCTTCAAAAGCGGACTGGATGAATTTGCCCGTGATGCCCAGCTTGGTGGCCAGCAGCCGCGTGAAGCGGTTGGCGTCTTCCGGGGTGTAGTGGGTCGGCGTGCGCTCGTCGGCAAACAGGGCAGGGTTGACCCATACCGGCTCTCTGTCGGCGCGCCAGTAGATGTTGAGTGCCCAGCGCGGCAATTGTTCGCCGGGGTACCACTTGCCCTGGCCAAAGTGCAAGAAACCGCCCTGTCCATACTCTTGACGCAGCTTGTGCACCAATTCGGTGGCAAAGCCCCGCTTGGTCGGCCCGAGTGCATCGGTGTTCCATTCTGGTGCATCGCGGTCGTTGACGGCGACAAAAGTGGGTTCGCCGCCCATGGTCAGGCGCACGTCACCCGCCACCAGATCGCCGTCTACGGCTTCACCCAGCGCCATGATGTCGGCCCATTGCTCTTCGGTGTATGGCTTGGTGACGCGGGGCGACTCGTAAATGCGCGTCACCTGCATGTGGTGGGCAAATTCGACCTTGCACTTGTCAGTGCGGCCCTCTATGGGTGCCGCGCCCGACGGCTGCGGTGTGCAGGCCAGCGGAATGTGGCCTTCTCCGGCCAGCAGGCCGGAGGTGGCATCCAGACCCACCCAGCCCGCGCCGGGCAGGTACACCTCGCACCAGGCGTGCAGATCGGTAAAGTCGACTTCGGTGCCGCTGGGGCCGTCAAGGGCCTTCACGTCGGGCTTCAACTGGATCAAATAGCCCGACACAAAGCGCGCCGCCAGCCCGCAATGGCGCAACAGGTTGACCATCAGCCAGGCCGAATCGCGGCACGAACCCGAACCCAGCATGAGTGTTTCCTCGGGCGTTTGCACCCCCGGCTCCATGCGGATGGTGTAGTTCACCGCCTGGTGCACCGACTGGTTCAGGTCCACCAGAAAAAGCACGCTGCGCCGTTTGGTGCGGTCGATTTTGTCGAGATAGGCCTGCACCAGCGGGGTGACAGGCTCGGCTATCAGGTAAGGTGCCAGTTCCTGTTTGAGATCGGCTGCGTAGCTCAAGGGAAACTCCTCGGCATCGGGCTCCAGAAAGAAGTCGAACGGGTTGTAGACCGCCATGTCCATGACCAGGTCGACGGTCACCTTGAACTCTTTGGTCTTGTCCGGAAACACCAGCCTTGCCTGGTAGTTGGCAAACGGATCCTGCTGCCAGTTGATGAAATGGTTCTCTGGTTCCACCTTGAGCGAGTACGAGATGATCTTGCTGCGGCAGTGCGGTGCTGGCCGCAGGCGCACCACCTGGGGCCCGAGCGCTACCAGGCGGTCGTAGCTGTAGTGGGTGATGTGATTCAGTGCAGCATGAATGGACATGGAGGTGTCTTAAAAGAGTGAATTGAGATCGCGTGAACAGGTACTGACAAGCAATGTTGGTGCCAGAGCGCTGCGCCCGATTGTCGCCTTTTAAATCGTTTGTATCGGCATGACGCTAGACGTGTTGCCGGCATCCTGATCCGGGTTGGTTAGCATTGGCGCATGCATCGCCACAACATCACACCCCGCCATGACGCATCGTAACCCGCGCGCATTGCTGACGCCTGCCATGCACGGCGTGCTGGAGCGCATGGCACGCGCCGGTCGTGTACCGCTGCATGCCTTGACGCCGCAGCAGGCACGCGCCGCCTATGAGCTTGGCGCCGGCGTGCTCGACCTGGCGCCGCTGCGCTTGCCGCGCATTGAGAATTTCACCGTGTCCACGCGCGATGGCTTTGACATGTCGGTGCGCCTGGTCGCCCCGAGCGACGATCCGCTGCCTGTCCTGGTGTACCTGCATGGCGGTGGTTTCACCATTGGCAGCATTGCCACGCACGATGTGCTGTGTCGGCACCTGAGCCATCTGGCGCACTGCGCGGTGTTGTCGGTGGGCTACCGGCTGGCACCCGAGCACCGTTTTCCAACCGCCTTTGAGGATGCCTGGGATGCCGTGGCATGGGTGGCTGCACATGGTGCCGAAAAGCGGCTGGATCCGACGCGTATCGCCGTGGGCGGCGACAGCGCCGGTGGCACGCTGGCTGCAGCCTGTGCCTTGCAGGCGCGCGACGACGGTGTGGCCCTGAAACTGCAAATGTTGTTCTATCCCGGCTGTGGCGCGCACCATGACACGCCCTCGCACAAAACCTTTGGCCACGGCTTTGTGCTGGAGGCCGAACACATCGACTATTTTTTCGACCTCTACATCCCTGAGCTGAAAGACCGTGAAGACTGGCGCTTTGCACCCTTGCTGGCTGATGATGCGCAAGGTGTGGCGCCGGCCTGGTTCGGCCTGGCCGAATGCGATCCTCTGGTCGATGAAGGCGTGCAATACGCCGACAAACTCCGTGCCGCGGGCGTTGCCGTCGATCTTGAAATTTACCGTGGCGTGACCCACGAATTCATCAAGATGGGACGCGCCATTTCCGAAGCGCGCCGCGCGCAACTCGATGCGGCGCGGGCTCTGAAACACGCTTTTTCCGAATGATCAAAATGTCGCACATACCGTATTCAAGCAGCCGCTTTCACCATCGCCTGCGCGTGCGATGGGCCGAGGTGGACATGCAGAAAATTGTCTTCAACGCGCATTACCTGATGTACCTGGACACCGCCATGGCCGACTACTGGCGCGCGCTGGCGCTGCCGTACGAGGTCACACTGGCGGCGCTGCAAGGCGACTTGTACGTCAAAAAAGCGCTGCTCGAGTACCACGCATCAGCCCGCCTCGATGATCTGCTCGACGTGTCCCTGCGCTGCAAGTCCATCGGCAAGTCCTCCATCGTGTTTGCCGGTGACGTCACTTGCAGCGGCCGCTCACTGGTCTCTGGCGAACTGGTTTACGTTTTCGCCGATCCTGTCACGCAAAAATCGCGACCGGTGACGCCCGCCTTGCGCGACGTGCTGCTGGCTTATGAAGCCGGCGAGTCCATGGTGGATGTGACACTGGGCACCTGGTCCGATTTGGCGCAAGGCGCCTGTGCCGTGCGTCGTGAGGTATTTGTCCAGGAGCAACAGATTCCCCTTGCGCTGGAACAAGACGCTGCCGACGCAGCTGCGCTTCATGTGCTGCTTCGCAACCGGCTGGGCTTGCCGGTGGCCACCGGGCGACTGTTGCAAGCCGCCCCAGGGGTGGGCCAGATCGGCCGGCTGGCAGTGAACCGCGTGTTGCGTGGCGCCGGCATGGGGCAGGCCGCGCTCAGGGCCTTGATGGCTGCCGCTGCCCAGCGCGGTGACCGCGAGGTGATGCTCCACGCCCAGGCCAGCGCCCGTGACTTTTACCTGAATCAAGGCTTTGCGCCACGGGGACTGCCTTTTCTGGAAGCCGGCATTGAACACATCGAGATGGTGCGGGTGTTGCCCAGATGAATCAAACCCTGTGAGCTTCAGGGACATCACACGACTAAGGGTAAACCCTTATAATTGGCTCACCCCAACTTGACAAGGACTCACCATGTCCAAACTGATAGAGCTCATCAAAGCTTTGATTCCCGGCTTCAAAAGTCAACATGACATCGAGGAAAGCTTTCTGTCTGAATCAACCGATGCGTGTGATCTGGAGCGCCGCATGCGTCTGCTTGACAGCCGCGCGCGTGATGATGCCCGCAGCCTGGCTTTTGGCACCATGATGCCATGAAGCGATGGTCATGAACGTCTGCCCGAACCTGAATTTTCAAATATCGGCCAGCAAAGGGTAGGGCGCTGGCTGCAGTTCCAATGCCGCACCCTCGGCAGACTGCGCATGCACGCCACCGGCTTCAAAAGCGCTGATCTGCATCGACACAATGGCGTCATAACCACCCGCAGGTGAAGCTGCCGCCTGGACCACCAAGCCACACGGCTGACCGGCATCGACAGCTGAAAACAATTCATCACCAGCACGCAGCATCACATCTGCATGCGCCAGGTAAGCCCGCCGCTTGAGGGTGCCCCTGAACTGGCTGCGTGCCACCACCTCCTGACCGGGGTAGCAGCCTTTTTTGAAATTGACACCTCCGACGGATTCGTAATTGAGCATTTGCGGCACGAAGGCTTCGAAAACGGCTTGCGTCACGGTGGCAATGCCGCTGCGCACCTCGCCCCAGGCCCATTGCCCGGGGGTCATGGCGGCACCGGCTGGCGCTGGCGTGCCGGCAGGGGCCACCCAGAGCGCCCGTGGCACACCGTCGGCCGGGTAAAGGCTCACTACCGAAATGCCGTCGGCATCGGCTTTTTGCCATGCCGTGCCGGGCCCATGGGCCATGGCCTTGGTAGCCTCTGCGGCCGCTGAGCCAGCCAGACCATAAAGCGCAAATTCAGTGCTGGCATCTGTCAATTTGACTTTGGCGCGCAGAACAAACATGCCCAGTCGCTTCAAGGTGGTGGCCAGCAGGTCCTGGCTGCAGATGAGCAAAATATCGGTGTGGCTGCGCTTGAAGCCGATGAAACTGGCCTGCAAGCGGCCTTTGGCATTGCAAAAGCCGGCCAGACGCGCTTCAGACAGGCCCAGCAGCGAAAAGTCGCTGGTCAACTGGCCGTGCAGGAATTTGGCCGCGTCTTCGCCTTGCGCCCGGATCAGCCCTGAATGTGTCAGCGGGGCCACGCCTTCGAGTGATGTTTGCATGCGTGAATTATCATGCGCCGTTGATTTTGAACAAGGCCGTAGGGTTGTGCGAGGTTTGATGAAATTCCTGTTGGTGTTGGCATTGGCTTTGGGTGGCTGGGCCTATTGGTGGCTCAACACCAGCTTGCCGTTGGCCGAGCCCGCACTGGAACTTTCGGTCGAGCCCGGCACCACGCCGCGCCGCCTGAGCCAGGATATCGTGAACAGCGGCGTACACACCTCGGCGGATCTGTTGTACTGGTGGTTTCGCCTGTCGGGTCAGGCGCGCCAGATCAAGGCGGGCAACTATGAGCTTGAAACCGGACTGACGCCGCTGACGCTGCTGGCCAAGCTGACACGCGGCGAGGAAGCCCTGCGCTCGGTGACCCTGGTGGAAGGCTGGACTTTCAAGCAGGTGCGCGCAGCACTTTTGAAAGCAGAGCATCTGAAGCCCGATACCCAGGGGCTTGACGACAAAGCCATCATGGACAAGCTGGGCCTGCCGGCGACCGCACCGGAAGGCCGTTTCTTCCCGGACACCTACACCTATGCCAGGGGCAGCAGCGACCTGAAAGTGTTGTTGCGCGCACTCCACGCGATGGACAGACAGCTCCAGCTTGCATGGGCCACGCGTGCCGAAAACACGCCCTTGAAAAATCCGCAAGAACTGCTGATCCTGGCCAGCATTGTCGAAAAGGAAACCGGTCAGGCCAGTGATCGGCCGATGATTGCTGCTGTTTTCAGCAACCGGTTGCGCCTTGGCATGATGCTGCAAACTGACCCCACTGTGATTTACGGCATGGGTGACAAATTTGACGGCAACCTGCGCCGTCGTGACCTGCTGGCCGACAGCCCCTGGAACACCTATACCCGCGCTGGTTTGCCGCCGACACCGATCGCCATGCCGGGCAAAGCCTCGCTGCTGGCCGCCGCCCGGCCGGCCAGCAGCCGTGCCCTGTACTTTGTGGCGCGCGGCGACGGCAGCAGCCAGTTCAGTGACAGCCTGGACGCGCACAATCGCGCCGTCAACAAATACCAGCGCGGCCAGTAAACCCGAGAATTTATGACAACACCCGGACTTTTCATCAGTTTTGAAGGCATTGACGGTGCTGGCAAATCAACCCATCTTGATGCCTTGGCGCAGGCATTCAGGGCACAGGGCAGGGTGGTGACCCTGACCCGCGAGCCTGGCGGCACGCCGTTGGCAGAGAAACTGCGCGCCATGGTGCTCAATGATCCGATGGATGCCATGACCGAAGCCCTGCTGGTGTTTGCCGCCCGTCGAGATCATCTGCAACACATCATCGAACCCGCCCTGGGCCGTGGCGAAGTGGTGCTGTGCGACCGCTTTACCGATGCCACCTTTGCCTATCAGGGTGGCGGTCGTGGCTTTGACCTGTCCATACTCCGTTATCTGGAGCAGCTTGTGCAGACCGTCAAAAGCCCCGAGGGTGATGTTGTGCGTCAGCCCGGTCTGACGCTATGGTTTGATCTGGCGCCTGAGATTGCGGCTGAGCGGCTGGAGGGTGCGCGCTTGCCCGACAAGTTCGAAGCCCAGTCGGTGACGTTTTTCAGCCGTGTGCGCGCCGGCTATCAGGCGCGTTACGAGGCCGACCCGCAGCGCTTCGCGCGCATTGGCGCAGAGCAGAGCCGCGAGGCAGTGTGGCAAGACGTGCTGGCCAGCGTCAAACAACGGGGCTGGCTGAAATGAGCGATGCCATTGCAAAAGCCGACATGGCTGCGCCCTGGATTGGCGCGCAAACCCGGGCCTTGCTGGCGCAGCGCGGTCACGCCTGGCTGCTGGCCGGCCCGTCGGGGTTGGGCCAGTATGAACTGGCGCTGGCGCTGGTGCGTGCCTGGCTGTGCGAGCAACCAACGCAGCAGGGTGCCTGCGGCGCGTGCGGCAGTTGCCATGCCGTCGAGGTGCGCGCCCATGCCGACCTGTGCGTGCTGATGCCGGAAACCGTGATGCTGGCCCTGAACTGGCCGCTCAGCGAAAAAGCGCAGGACGAGATTGACGGCAAGAAGCGCAAACCCAGCAAGGAAATCCGGGTCGAGGCCATGCGCGACGCGGTGGAATTTGCGCAACGCACCAGTGCCCGTGGCCGTGGCAAGGCGGTGCTGGTGTTTCCGGCAGAGCGCATGAATGTCTATACCGCCAGCGCCTTGCTCAAAACGCTGGAAGAGCCTGCGGGTGATGTGAAATTTGTGCTGGCCACAGATGCCGCGCACCAGTTGTTGCCCACCATTCGCAGTCGTTGCCTGGAGCACACCATGGTCTGGCCCGATCAGGCCAGTGCCCTGCAATGGCTGCAAGGGCAGGGTGTGCCCGCAGCCCAGGCCAGCGTGATGCTGCGCGCCGCCGGTGGCCGGCCGCAGGATGCGCTGCAGTTTGCTCCCATTGCCGTTTTGTGGCCGCGCCTGCCGCGTGCCGTGCAGGCGGGCGATGTCAGCGTCTTCAAGGACTGGACGCCGGCTCAAACCGTGGATGCCATGCACAAGATATGCCATGACCTGTTGGCGCTCCTGAGCGGCGCCCAGCCACGCTTTTTTGAACCAGCCGATTTGCCCCGGGCTGGAGGCTGGCAGAGTCTGACCGCCTGGTCGAAAAGCCTGAGAGATACCATGCGAACGCTTGAACACCCTTTCAATGTCAGCCTGATGCTGGAAGCTTTGGTCAGCCAGGCGCAAGTGGCCCTCAACTCAAAAAGATGATGTTTACTGATTCCCATTGCCATCTGAACTTTCCCGAGTTGCTCTCGGAGTTGCCGTCCATTCGTGAAGCCATGGCCCAGGCCAAGGTCACCCGCGCCCTGTGCATCAGCACCACGCTGGAAGAATTTGGCAGCGTGCACCAGTTGGCGCTTGATTTTGATAATTTCTGGGCCACCGTCGGCGTGCACCCGGACAACGAGGGGGGTCAAGAGCCCGCGCTGGACGATTTGCTGACCCTGGGCAGGCTGCCACGGGTGGTTGGTATTGGCGAGACCGGTCTGGACTATTACCGCCTGAATGGTCGCAGCGTGGCGGATATGGCATGGCAGCGCGAGCGCTTTCGCACCCACATCCGGGCGGCGCGGCAACTGCAAAAGCCGCTGGTGATCCATACCCGGCAAGCCGCCGCAGACACCTTGACCATTTTGCGCGAGGAGGGTGAAGATGGCTCTGCGGGCTGTGCGGGTGGTGTTTTCCATTGTTTTACCGAGGATGAAAACGTGGCCCGCCAGGCGCTTGATCTGGGGTACTACATTTCGTTTTCGGGTATCCTGACTTTCAAAAGCGCCCAGAACTTGCGTGACGTGGCCGCCATGGTGCCACTGGACCGGCTGCTGATCGAAACCGACAGCCCCTACCTGGCACCGGTACCATACCGCGGCAAAACCAATAATCCCTCCTACGTGCCCTGGGTTGCCCGTCAGCTGGCAGAGCTCAAGCAATTGCCATTGGAAAACATGGCCTGCATCACGAGTGCCAATTTTGACACCCTGTTCAAAGGAATTTTTGCATGAACCAAGCTGCTTCCAAATCTATATTCAACTTGAAATATCTTGTTTATCTAATTGTTTTAATTGGATTTAGTTTGTCTTATGCTGGATCATACGAAGACTTTTTCAAAGCTGTCAAGGATGACGATGCAACCCAGGTCAGTGCGTTGCTGAGTCGAGGCCTCGATCCCAATACGCTGGGCCCTGGCGGTTCGGCGGGCCTCATGCTGGCGCTCCAGGAGTCAGCATTCAAGGTGGCGCATGTGTTGGTCAACCACCCCCAGATCAAGGTCGAGGTGCGCAATGCGGCCGACGAAAGTCCCTTGATGCTGGCGGCGCTCAAAGGTGAAACCTTGTTGTGCCAACTGATGATTCAAAAAGGCGCTGAAGTCAACAAGACGGGCTGGACCCCCTTGCATTACGCCGCCACCAACGGGCATCTGGATGTGATGAACTTGTTGCTTGACAAATACGCATACATCGACGCTGCTTCGCCCAACAGCACCACGCCACTGATGATGGCCGCACTGTACGGCACACCGGCTGCCGTCAAATTGCTGCTGGAAGCCGGCGCGGACCCCATGCTCAAAAATGATCAGGGGCTCAACGCGGTTGATTATGCAAACCGTGGCGATCGCAAAGATTCAGCCAATGTCATTTCTGCCTTTATCCGTGCACGCCAACCCAAAGGCACCTGGTGATACACGAAGCGCTACTTTATACGATGTATATTATGTTAAGTAAATATCAATCATGGACAATTTCGTTATCAACATCACGCTCAATGACGGATAACGAGCAACACTGCACTAGGACTTGACCACAAAAGAAACAACCGGCGCCGTGGGATCGGCAAAGGATGTTCCCAGCGCCATCTCGCCTTCACCATGCAGCACACATTCCTCGCGCCTGAGCATGAGATCGGCGTTGCTTCCTGAAAATCGGATCCAGCTGCCATAAGAGCTTTCATCAATCATCAGGATGCGGCCGTTGCGCCATTCGATGCGAGCGTGGTGACGTGAGACGCGCGGATCATTCACGACAAAGTCGACCTTGCGAATGCGTCCCAGGTGGATGGGCATTTCAAAAGCATGAAAGGTCTGGTGCTTGCCGTTGTAGCCCAAATCAATCTGTCCACCCAGCGCACCCGCATGTTTGACCTGGGATACCAGAATCATTGGATCCTGGATCGTATAGTATTCAGAATTGTTTTCCTCCTGCCATTCAACCTGGTAAACGATGCATGGTTCAGCGCGCCCACGGATGGCAATCGGGCCCAACAATCGGTAATGGGCACCGTTGCTTTCCGGGCAGTTTTCAATGGCTTTGTCGTTGACCCAGATCTGGTGCGGGCCGGTGATCTCACTCAGGCGCGATGCCATGTTGACGGCATCGCCATAACAATCATCCTCCACCCGCACCACATCACCCTGAACCACGCCGATGCGCAGCGGCATGTAAAGTTGTGGCGGCAAATTTGCCAGCCGAAGCTGGTAACTGCGCTGGATTTCCACCACTGACGCGATGGCATCCCGGCTTTGTTCAAAAGTGGCCAGTACGCCGTCACCCAGAAATTTGACAACCCGGCCGCCATTGGCGGTAAATTGATCGGCAACCCAGCTGGTGGCCTGGGTGACTGCCTCGGTGGCTTTGTCGTTGCCAAGAGATTCAAACACGCTTGTGCTGCCAAACAGGTCGGCAAAAACAACAGTTGTTTGAACATTCATGAAAAATCACCACTGCGTTGAATTACTGTAGTTTATTTCACGGGTCCATGAGGCCGTCAAAGATGACCCCAAAGCATGAGGACATCGCGCCCCTCAACCGTGACATCGACGCGTGCCCCCACCGGCAGCAGGACTTTGGTGGCCACATGACCGAAGGGCAGATTGGTCAATAGCGGAACCTTGATCTGCTGGCGCAGCCAGTCCATGACACTCTGCAATTTGAAACCCCGGTCATGAGCGACCAGTTTGAATTCGGTAAATTGACCAAAGACGATGGCTTTTTGTCGCGCCAGCACCCCGGCATACAGAAGTTGCGTCAGCATGCGTTCTATGCGGTAAGGGTGCTCCGCCACATCTTCCAGAAACAGGACGCCGCCTTTGACCTGCGGAAAATAAGGTGTCCCCAAAAGGGATGTCAAAACCGTCAGATTGCCGCCCCACAAGGTGGCATTTTTAAGATCCACCCCGGTGCCGGCATGACGTGCTATGGCAGCAGACTCCCGGTGTTGACGCCAGCCTGTGCCCTCCCCTTGCCCCAGTAGCAAGTCATTGAAACAGTCCTCCATGATGTCGTCGGGTTCAGCTCTCACACCAAAACCCTCGCACAGCGCCGGTCCGGCCCAGGTGACGGCACCCGTTTGCGCCAGCATCGCATTCTGAAATGCCGTGAAATCGCTGATGCCAATGAATTTCATGCCCCGTTCAATCGCCTTGGCAACCTTTTGATAGTGAATTCCAGGCAGGATTCGTGTCAGGCCATAACCGCCGCGCGATATCAGCGCGACATCGGCATGACTGGCCGCGGCGCGGGCAATGGCGCAAAGACGAGTCGCATCGTCGCCGGCAAAACGCTGGTAGCTGCTCAACGCATCCTGGTCAACCTCCACCTCATGACCCAGAGCCTGAAGCCGCGCAATGCCACGCCTGAAGGCGGCTTTGTCGCGCACCGCACCCGAAGGCGAGTAAATATAGATGTGCTTTTTCATGGAGTTCTGCTTACGGTTCGGGACTCGACGCAGTTTTCAGACGCTTTTGCCGAAAAAATGTCTGCAACATTTCGCCGCATTCCTGAGCCATGACACCACCCGTGACCTGCGTTTGATGATTCAGCCGGGCTTGCCCAAATACATCAATGACCGAACCCGCGGCACCCGTTTTGGGATCCCTGGCACCAAAAACGACTCTCTTCAGGCGGGCATGCAGCATGGCACCGGCACACATGGCGCAGGGCTCCAGCGTTACAAACAGCTCGCAGTCAGGCAGGCGGTAGTTGCCCAATATGTGTGCCGCAGCGCGCAAGGCCTGCATTTCAGCATGGGCGCTGGGGTCGTTCGTGGCAATGGGGGCATTGCGGCCGCTGGCGATGAAGACGCCATCCTTGAGTACCACCGCGCCCACCGGAACTTCATCTGCGGCTCCCGCCAAAGCCGCCTGCGCCAGCGCCAGCGCCATGGCTTGTACGTCGGTCATTGGCTCCGCAGACGTGATCTGGCTGATCAAGGGTCACTCCCACTCGATCGTCGCCGGTGGTTTGCTGCTCACGTCGTAGGTGACGCGGTTGATGCCGCGCACTTCGTTGATGATGCGGCTGGAGA
>JBBINL010000030.1:0-19383 GCA_037443905.1 Burkholderiales bacterium
ACCATCGAGACCGACAGCCCGCTGTACAAGGACTACAAATCGGTCATGCTGTACTCGGGTTTGAAAAAACGCGAGGTGCCTGATGAAGTGTTCACCCAGGGCTTCATGGCGCGCATGGAGGAGTTGCGCAAATGATGCCACTGCCCATCATCTGAGCCATGCCTGTGCACCCATGCTGTTATCGCCCGAGCCGGTTGTGGCTGTCCGGGGTGCTCATGGCGCTTGGTTTGAACGCTGGTCTGGCCGGCGCCGAAGAATTCAGCTTTGACGCCAGTGAATTTGAAAAAAAACCGTTCGAGTTTTCCGGCTACATCGAGCCCAAGCTTGAGGGTCTGCGTCTGCGCAGCGACAACCCCGCCTACGATCTGTCCTATCCTGATGCGGCCCCGCGCGACAGCCTCTGGCGCGGCACCATCACGCTCGAGCTGGCGGGCAAGGTCAATCTGGCTGACTGGGTGCTCGATGCCCGCACCCAGGGCAGCCAGGCCAACGATGCGCTGGTGAGCCGCACACAAGAGCCGCGGGTGATGGAAGGCGGCGCACGCTACAGCGCCCGGCCCGGCCTGACGCTGGACGCAGGCAAGCGCGTGCAACGCTGGGGCAAAGGCTATGCACTGACCACGGTGGGTTTTGTCGAAATCCCCAAGGACCCCAGTGACCCGGCGGCCAGTCGCGAAGGCTTGGTCATGGCCAGTGGCGAATTCACCCGCAGCCTGCAGGGCCCGGTCAGCGCCGTCAGCTTCACCGGCCTGTTGGTGCCCACCGACGGCACCATGAACGACGTCTTTGGCAAGAGCCATGACCTGAACCCCGCCGCCAGACTCTACCTGCTGGCGTGGGACACCGACATCGACCTGATGTGGCGCGCCGCCGGCGCCAGACCCGCTGCCCTGGGACTGGATTTTTCGCGCAACATCGGCAGCAACCTGGAAGTACACGGGGAATGGTCACGCCAGCGCAATGTGACACGTCACACCGTCAGCGCCACCGGTGTCGTCAGCAGTACCACCCGGGATGCGACCTCCGGGCTGCTGGGTGTGCGTTACCTGACCTCAGACGAAGTCACCTGGATCGCCGACTGGATCCATAACGGCCTGGGCTACAGCGACGGCGAACTGGGCGATTACTACCGCTTTTTGAATCTGGCCCTGGCACCTGGCGCACCTGCCGGCTTGGCCGCCAAGGCCGCCAGCCTGGCGCGAAGTGGTTTTTTGCGCGCCAACCCCGGGCAGGACTATGTCTACCTGAAGGCCAGCGTGAACGAGCCGCTGGGCTGGGTCTATGCTGCGGCATCCTTGACCTGGATGACCAACGCGCAAGATCGCAGCTGGCAACTCACCCCGGAGCTGAGCTATACCGGCTTCAACGGCTGGGATTTGCGTGGCCGGCTGTTCTGGCTGCAGGGATCCGACTTGAGCGAGTTCGGCGCGAAGGTGACCGCGCGCAAGCTCGAGCTCACGGCACGCTTCAGCTTCTGAAAGCATGTCAGCGCGGATCGTGATGGGAGGCAAGGCAGGTTGTGACGCGTGTGCCGTGCAGATGGTCAGGGGCTGACGGGCATGTCGCCTCCCAAGGCCGCCATCAGCGCTGGCAGCGCCTTCTGCAACTCGCCCGTGGCAATGGCCGCATCTGCATCGAAGCCGTCGTCCTTGTTCTGGGTGGCGCCCTCGAATACCACGTCCATAAATGCCAGCTTCTTGAGTTGCAGTCCTTCGGTGAGCACGAACGATACCCGGTCGTTCCAGGTGAGTGCCAGGCGTGTGGGCATTTTGCCGCCCTCGATGTGCTGTCTGACCTCGTCGGTATCGAGCCGATGTCGGGTGTAGCGGACCACCGCTTTGGATTCATCGGCCGCCTTGAGCTCGCAATCGCGGTCCACACTGAAGCCCGGCGGCGCTTCCCCGCTGAGCAGCCAGTCGGCCATGGCGGCGCCGGGCGAAAGTCTGGTGTTGAACAGCTGCAAAGCCAGTCCGGGCAGGTTTTGCACCAGCAGCGTCACCAGCTCATCGGCGCGGGCCTGGCTGGCGGCGTCCAGCACCAGCCATTGCGCGTCGCGGTCGATCCAGACCAGCGTGCTGGACTGCTTGGTAAAGGCCATCGGCAACAGTTCCAGCCGGATGTCATCCTTGAGGTCGCGGATTTCCTTTTTGCCGGGTTTTCGGCCCGTTGCGGCTTCGATCTGGGCGACGCGCTCCTGCGCCTTGCGGTTCACCACCGAGGCGGGCAGGACGCGGGTCTCGGTCATCAGTTTCAGTAGCCATTGGCCGGCCACCACCTCCAGCAGCGGCCCATGCGCCTCGCCGCGCGGCTCGATCCAGCCGATCGATTTTTCCTGGGATGCGCCACAGGCCACGAAGCGGTTTTCCTGCAGGCTGGATTCTGCTTGCTCGGCATTCAGGCTCCAGCCTGGCGCGATGCGGTACATGATGAGGTTCTTGAACACGGTTCACCTTCTGAAAATGGATGCAAATGCGAAACCGCTAATCATCCCATCAAACCAGCGGCTGGCCTTGAAGAAATATCGCAAAACTTTACAAAGCTTTCACACAGCCTCATGGTCGCGTTACACAGGCGGCGCAAACTACTTTTCACACCGATGCCGATGTTGGTCATTGGGTTTAACTTGAAGGAGTTGATCATGAAAACCAAGTTCAAAATTTCTCTGGTTGCTGGCTTGATGCTGGCGGCAGGATTGGCCTATTCACAAGGCGGTATGGGTGGCCCCCAGTGCGACATGATGGGTGGCCAGTACGGCTATATGCAGGGCCAGGGCATGAGCCATCATGGCAAGGGCATGATGGATCCGGCCAAAATGCAGGCCCGCATGGAACAGCGTCAGAAGGCACTCAAGGCCCAGCTCAAGCTCAGCACAGACCAGGAGCCTGCCTGGACGGCCTTTGCAGCAGCGCACCAGCCACGCTCAGACATGATGAAGGGCCGTCAGGCGGCCATGGCCGACCTGGCCAAGCTCACCACCCCCGAGCGCCTCGACAAGATGAAAGAGCTGCGCGCCCAGCGCATGAGCGAGATGACGGTTGCCATGGACCAGCGCGCCGAGGCCACCAAGACCTTTTATGCCGTGCTGACACCCGAGCAGAAAAAGGTGTTTGACGCCCAGACCATGATGGGGTCAGGTGCCGGCATGGGCATGAAGCACAACAGAATGTAAGTTTTGGCAGGCCAGGCTTCGGCCACTGACCCTCAGGGGCGGCATTCGCACACAGCGGGTGCCGCCCCTGGTTTTTATGTCCCCGGGCTTCAGGCTGGATGCATGTTTGTGGCAAGATTGCCCTGTTCGATCATTAACGCCATGCCAGATATCTTGCCATTCGCATCCAGCCCGAGCGGAGTCGCCGCCCAGATTCATGCTCGCACTGTGGGCGTGGCCCGGCCCCTGTGCTGGCTGGCCTTGGTCGGGGCCTTGGTAGGGGCCTTGGTAGGGGCCTTGGTGGCGCCCATCATGTTGTTCACCTTTCTGGGCTTTGCCACCGCGCTGATCGCTCTGGTGCAGCTGGTGCCGCTGATCGGGCACGCCAGCTGGCACGCTTGCCGTGATTTGCTGGATGCCATTGCCTTGCCGCAACGGGAGCTGCGCTGATGTTTGGTTTTACCGAGGAACAAATCACCACCTTTGGCATGACGTTTGGCGTTGGCGGCCTGATGCTCTACATGCTGTTCATCATTGCCCAGCTGGCCTGGGAATCCAAGGCGGGCAGGTTCGGTTTTTTTGTAATGATGCTCGGGCTGGCCTTTGGCATGGTAGGCTTCATTGCCAAGTACCTGATCCAGTGGGTGATGGACATCAAATAGTCAACTGACTAGCCGAAAGGCCGCATCCCGATCAGCAGCCCGTGCAGCCACAGCGTGAACCCGATCCAGATCGACACACCCAGCGCCACCGTCACCCCGGTTGCGCCGGTGCTGCCTTGTGAATAAGTCGTGTCGTCGCGGGCATCACGCTGGCGGGCGGCCAGAAAGGCAAAAATGGACCATATCAAAAAAGTGCCAAACAGCACGACATGAGCCAGCGTGCCGTTGGTCAGCAGATGGGCCAGCGCCCATAGCTTGACGGCCGCCATCATCGGGTGATGAATGAGTGCCTTGATGCGGTTGCCCGGCACATAAGCGGCGGCCAGAAGCACAAAGCTCAGCAAGGTCAACAGCATTGCCAGATGGCGCAAACCCTGCGGCGGGCTCCAAAGCAACCAGGGGGTCTGACGCGCCTGGCCGAAGCCCCAGACGATCAGCACAAAGCCCAGCAGCGACACCAGCGTGTACAGCACACGCCAACTCGAAGCCCCCAATCTGGCACGGGTGCGGGTGCGCCAGTCATCGGCCACGATCCGCACGGAATGCGTGCCCACAAACAGCAACAACCCCAAGATCAGAGAATGCATAGGAAGGATGAACATGACAAGCCTGTGATTTGACCACAGACCGGTGGAACGTCAGACCTTCGGCCGCATCGATTCGGGTCGGGTTACGGCCAGCTACCGAGCCTCCCCAGCGTACAGTGCCTTCTGTCAGAAGGCGGCAACCGAGATGGTTCATGAGGCGGTGCTTCGCACCTGTTCGGGCGCTGGTGGCATCTTTGCGGTCATTTTGGGTGTCAACGGTCACTTGCGCTTACCAGTTCACTTCGCGCTCGGGGGAGGCGCTGATTTTGTGGATGGACTGATCAGCGCCGTCGAATTCTTCCTCCTGGCTCAGGCGGATGCCCAGGGTTCTTTTCAGCAGGCCGTACACCAGCAGCCCGCCAAGCACTGCCCAGGCCACGCCCATGACTGTGCCGATCAATTGCGCACCCAGGCTCACGCCACCCAGACCGCCCAGCGCCCGAGTGCCAAAAATGCCGGCGGCCAGTCCGCCCCAGGTGCCGCACAGGCCGTGCAATGGCCAGACGCCCAGCACATCATCGATCTTCCATTTGTTTTGCGTCCAGGTGAACATGACCACAAAAATGGTGCCTGCCACCGCCCCAACCACCAGGGCGCCCAATGGGTGCATCAGGTCGGAGCCGGCGCACACCGCCACCAGCCCTGCCAGCGGGCCGTTGTGGACAAAGCCCGGGTCGTTTTTGCCCGCGACCAGCGCCGCCAGCGTGCCGCCTGCCATGGCCATCAGTGAGTTGACCGCGACCAGGCCCGAGATTTTGTCCAGCGTCTGTGCGCTCATGACGTTGAAGCCGAACCAGCCCACTGTCAGCACCCAGGCTCCGAGCGCCAGAAATGGAATGCTGCTGGGTGGATGCGCCGACATGGCGCCGTCCTTGCGGTAACGGTTGGCGCGCGCGCCAAGCAACAATACGGCCGGCAGTGCAATCCAGCCACCCACGGCGTGCACCACCACGCTGCCGGCAAAGTCGTGAAACTCGGCCCCGGTGAGCGCCTTGATCCATCCCTGCACGCCAAAATGCTGATTCCAGGCGATGCCTTCAAAAAAAGGGTAGATCAGACCGACGATGACGGCGGTGGCCATCAGTTGTGGCCAGAATTTGGCGCGCTCGGCAATGCCGCCCGAAATGATGGCCGGGATGGCGGCGGCAAAAGTGAGCAGAAAGAAAAATTTGACCAGCTCGTAGCCATTTTTGGCAGCCAGCTGCTCGGCGCCGACGATAAAGTGGGCACCGTAGGCCACGCCGTAACCCACCAGAAAATACACCACGGTGGAGACCGAAAAGTCCACCAGAATCTTGACCAGCGCATTGACCTGGTTTTTTCTGCGCACGGTACCGAGTTCCAGAAACGCAAATCCTGCATGCATGGCCAGCACCATGACAGCGCCGAGAAGGATGAACAAGGTGTCTGCGCCCTGTTTGAGTGCTTCCATGAAAACCTCTTTTTGTGAATTGCCTGAAATTGGTGCGTCTTATGGATGAAAACGCGAAATGCACCAAAGAAAAGCAAAAATCACGCCAATGTTGGTCTGGAAGCTCCAAAGTTGTGCGAAACCGATACCGGCGCCAGTTGCCCTCAGGAATCCAATACCATCCACCCGATGGACGCCTTTTTGATTTCAACCGGTATCGTCGCACTGGCCGAAATGGGTGACAAAACCCAGCTGCTGGCGCTCGTGCTGGCGTTGCGCTTTCGCCGACCGTGGCCGATTGTGCTGGGCATCCTGGTCGCCACTGTCGCCAACCACGCGTTGGCGGGTGCTGTGGGCGCCTGGGTTACGACGGTGCTCGGGCCCGATGTGCTGCGCTGGGTGCTGGGCGTCTCTTTCATCGCGATGGCCATCTGGATGCTGATACCGGACCAGATCGACGATGAAGACGCTGGCCAGCCGCCGCGGCTGGGTGTTTTTGGCACCACGTTAGTGGCCTTTTTCATCGCAGAGATGGGTGACAAAACGCAGGTCGCCACCATCATGCTGGCAGCGCAATACAGCAGCACGGTATGGGTGGTGGCGGGCACCACGCTGGGCATGATGCTGGCCAATGCGCCGGTGGTCTGGTTCGGCGAGCGCATGACGCGGCTGGTGCCGCTGCGCGTGGTGCACCTGGTGTCTGCCGCCATTTTTATGGGACTCGGCTTGTGGGCGCTGCTGGGCTGGCAGCATGATGGAGCCGCCACTTCATGGGTGGCTGTCCCGACCATCGTGTGAGGCCCGAATGCAGGCGCGTTGCAAATCACCCGGAATGAGCCATTGCCGATGCCGGACGTGGCTGCCTTGGTGACCCTGTCTGACGCAGAAGTCACGGATACGGTTCTTCTGGAAATTGCCGGACAATGTCGATCATTCGCTGAAATGCCTGTTTGACTGACGCTGAAATTTGATAGACTTCAGCTGCATCTCAGGCAAGTTTCGGGGGTGGGCGTTTTCGTCCAGCTTTTTCAATCACTTTTTCATAGGACGATCCTATGCAACATGAATCAATGACCAGGCGTGGCTTGCGGGCCATTTTCCTCGCCGCCACCGTCGGTCTGGGCACCGGCTCGGCCTTCGCGGCCGACACGATCAACCCGGATGCCGATGAAATTCTGCGCGCCATGTCCAATTTCATCGGCAACGCGAAAGCCTTCAGCGTGTCTGCCGACATCAGCAACGAGATCATCACCCAGGAGGGGCAGAAACTGCAGTTCAACAGTTCTGCCACGGCCGTGGCGCAGCGGCCATCGCAACTGCATGTCACGCGGCACGGCGGGCTGGTCGATGCCCAGATGTTCTTTGACGGCAAGATGCTCACCATTTATGGCAAGAACGTCAATGCTTACGCGCAAAAGCAGATTGCCGGCACCCTTGATGACGCCTTGGTCGCGCTCGAATCCGGACTCGGCATCAGTTTGCCGGGTGGCGACCTGCTGTTGGCCAATCCCTACGCCGTGCTGTCCTCGGGGATCACCAGCAGCGGCTACTACGGCACAGAAATTGTCGGTGGCATCGAAAGTCATCACCTGGCTTTTCGTACCGCCAAGGTCGATTGGCAGTTGTGGGTGAAAGCGGGTGCCGAGCCGCTGCCCATGAAATATGTGATCACGACCAAGTTCATGACCGGTGCGCCACAGTACAGCGTGCAATTCTCCAACTGGAACCTGAAACCGGCCATTGCGGCCAACCAGTTCACCTTTGTCGCGCCAAAGGATGCGCACAAACTTGACGCGATTGCGGTCGACGAGACCGGCGAGATCAGCTTGAAACAGGGGAGCAAGTGATGAAGAAATCGACTTTTGGGCTGATGGTGCTTGGTGTGGCGCTGGTCGTGGCTGACATGGCGCCGCAAGGTGTGCTGCCGGGTGGTGCACTGATCAAGGAGGCGAATGCCATTGTCGGCAGACCGGCGACGCCCGTGAGCGTTGCCGGTGTGGCACGCCGCACCACCCGCCGGATTGTGGCGACGACCACCTATGTTGCCGTGCTACCCCCTTCCTGCACGGTCGTCGTGATCGAGGGCACCAGCCTGCATCAATGCGGCACAACCTATTACCAGGCCTCGGGTACCCAGTACGTGGTGGTGGTCGTCGACTGACTGCGGTTTTCAGCTTCATCAGCGCAAGCTGACAAGCCGTCCCGGGATGTTTGCGCACTGGTGCAAGCCGCATGCTGGCACGGCGTGACAAGCATCGTGCAGCTTGTCGTTGTCTGACCCCTTAACCGGGCCGCGCATTCAGACCCTCAAAGCAGGTAATCATCACCAGGCCGATGATTTCCTCCTTGCTGTACAGCTCGCTCATTTTCAGGAATTCGAGCACAGGGTCGCAGGCACGGGCATACAGGGTGTAGAGCACGGCGATGGCGGGCAGCCCGGGGTTGAGCTTGCCTTGCGCCTGCGCCGCTTCGATCCAGCCACCAAGCCGGTCGCTGATCTCGATCAGGCCATCCATGTAGTCCTTGTTGTCGATCAGTGCTGCGCGCAAGCTTGAATTCTGGCTCGGCAGCGACGGCATTTCGCCCGCCAGTTTAAGTCCCATGGTCCAGGCCACCACGGCGCGCAAGCTGTCGATCGGCGCGGCATCAGCTGGCAGGCTGTCAAGAAACGCCTGCGCGCGGCGCATCACTCGCACCATGGCAGCAGCGGCCAGGTCTTCCTTGCTGATGAAATGCTTGTACAGGCTGGCCTTGGCAATGCCCACGTCGGCCGCGACCTCGTCGACGGTCATGGCTTCAAAACCCTTGGTGGCCAGCAAATGGTTGACCGATTTGATGATGGCCTCTTCGCGTGCCTGCAGCATTTGCGCCTTGAAAGAGACTCTGGGAGCTGTTTGAGTAACCATAGAAATTATGTTGGTTTTCAGACGCTGGATTCAAAAAGACAGAGCGTCATAATACCATAAGGTTAAATTATTACCGTTTAGTATTTTAATGACACACAAAGTCTAAAGGAATGTAAGTGGGTTTGAATGTTGCCATTGTGGGTTCGGGCATCTCGGGTTTGGCGGCCGCGCATGCGCTCTCGAATCAGGCGCATGTGAGCCTGTTCGAGGCCGGCTCTTACTTTGGCGGCCATACCCACACGGTGGACGTGACGCTGCCCACGCGCCAGGGTCTGGTGACACACGGGGTCGATACCGGCTTTCTGGTGTTGAATGAGCGCACTTACCCCAATTTGCGCAAACTTTTTGTCGAGCTGGGTGTGGTGACTGCCAAATCCGACATGTCGTTTTCAGTCCAGGCTTTTGACCAGGTGCATGAGCGCGCGCTGGAATGGAGCGGCAGCAATCTCAACACCGTCTTTGCCCAGCGCAGCAATCTGATCAACCAGCGCTTTTGGGGCATGTTGCGCGACCTGTTGCGTTTCAACGCCCTCACCACCCGGATTGCGCAAAACGGCACCGAAGCCGAATTGACGCAGCCGCTGGGCGACTTTTTGCAGCAATACCGCTTTGGCAGCGCCTTTTGTGACTGGTATTTCCTGCCGATGATGGCCTGCATCTGGAGCTGCCCGACGGCGCAGATGCTGCATTTTCCGGTGAGCACCATGGTGCGCTTTTGCCACAACCACGGCTTGCTGCAGATCAGCAACCGGCCGCAGTGGTGGACGGTGCAGGGCGGCGCCAGACAATATGTCGAGAAGATCACCGCGCGCATCCAGGACAAGCGCCTGAACACACCGGTGCGCCACATCGAAACGGTCAGCGCCACACCCACGCAGCGCTCGCGTGTGCGGCTGAGCTTTGAGGGTGGCCAGCAGGACTTCGACAAGGTCATCATTGCCACCCATGCCAACCAGGCATTGGCCATGCTGGTCACACCGACCCGGCTTGAGCGCAGCACGCTGGGCGCCATTCGCACCCAGTCTAATCAGGCGGTGTTGCACACCGACGTGTCGGTGCTGCCCAGGCGCCAAGTCGCCTGGGCCGCCTGGAACTATGAGCGTGCACCCGCCACGGTCAGGGAAAACGCACGGGTCTGCCTGCATTACCTGATCAACCGGCTGCAGCCTCTGCCCTGGCAGCAGCCGGTGCTGGTTTCGCTGAACCCGGCGCGCGAGATCGATCCGGCCAAAATTCTGGGTGAGTTTGATTACGCGCACCCGGTGTTCGACCAGGCGGCGGTCCAGGCGCAAGCCCAGATGCCATTGCTGCAAGGCTGGCAAAACCGCTATTACGCTGGCGCCTGGATGGGATACGGTTTTCACGAAGACGGACTCAAGGCCGGACTGGACGCGGCCAGACAAGTGCTCAGCGATGCAGCGAGTGAAGGAGCGAACGCATGACAGCGCAGGCCCTGATCGGCTTTGGCGAGGTGCGTCACGCGCGCCAGCGCCCGGTGGCCAATGCCTTTGTCTACCCCACGTATTTTCTGATGCTGCCGCTGCGCAGCCTGAGCCGGGCGCAGCCGCCGGCAAAGACGGTCTGGGCCATCAACCGCCCTGGGCCGATCAGCTTTTTCGAGTCTGACCACGGCGACGGTCGCGCGCCGGCATAGGGTGGCGCCATCGCCTGGCTCGACGAATTGCTGCACAGCGCGGGTATTCTGGATGCCACCGGCGAGGTCTGGCTGCACACCTACCCGCGTGTGCTGGGCTACACCTTCAAGCCGGTGAGCTTCTGGTATTGCCACCGCGCTGCAGATGATCAGGGCGGTGCCCTGCGCGCGGTGGTGGCCGAAGTCAACAACACTTTTGGCGAACGCCATTGTTACCTGCTCGATGCGCCCTGCTACGGCGTCGAGCAGCGTGCCACCAAGGTGTTTCATGTGTCGCCGTTTTGCCAGGTCCAGGGGCATTACCGTTTTCGCCTGATGCGCACCTTTGGCCCCGGCCCGCAGCGCACGGTGGCGCGGATCGACTATTTTGATGCGCACGCCAATGATCCGCAGGCTGAGGTGCTGATCAAAACCAGCATCAGCGGCGCGCTGGAACCGATCACACCGGCAGCCTTGCGCCGAGCCCTGTGGCGCTATCCGGCCATGACGCTTGGCGTGATGGCGCGCATCCACTGGCAGGCACTGCGGTTGTGGCTGAAAAAAGTGCCGTTTTTCCGTAAACCTGCGCTGCCGCAGGCGTTTGTCAGCCGTTGACATCCGCTGCCGCCGAAGCAAATTCTTTCCAACCTTCAGCGCTCAGACCTGACCATGAACACCGCCACTTCTGTTGCTCCCCGTTACACCCTTGCCCAGTATGCCCCCGCCGCAGCCCGCGCCGGCTTGCGCCTGCTCGACAACTTGCGCCACGGCGCCTTGACGGTGGTCTTGCCCGACGGTTCGCACCGGCGTTATGGCGAGCATCCGCACCAGCACGCTCTGCCCAGCCCGAACCACCCATGCGCCACGCTCACGCTGCACAACTGGAAGGTTTTTGCCGCCGCGCTGAAGTCGGGCGATATCGGTTTTGCTGAAAGCTTCATTGCGGGCGACTGGAGCACGCCCAATCTCACTGAGTTGCTCAAGTTGTTCGCGGTCAACCGTGAGGTCATGGCGTCGGTCATTTACGGTACCTGGAGTGGGCGTCTGCTGTACCGCATCAAGCACCTGCTGCAGCACAACAGCCGCGCCAACAGCCGCAAGAACATTCACGCCCACTACGACCTGGGCAACGATTTCTACCGCCTGTGGCTCGACGAGACCATGAACTACTCGTCGGCCTGGTTTGATGGCGACCATGCGCAACCGATGGCGCGGGCCCAGCGCGCCAAGGTGCACCGTGCGCTGCAAATGGCGCGGGTCAAGGCTGGAGACCGGGTGCTGGAGATCGGTTGCGGCTGGGGTGCACTGCCTGAAGCGGCCACCACCGAGTTCATGGCCGATGTGGTTGGCGTGACGCTCAGTACCGAGCAGCTCGCCTACGCGCGCCAGCGTCTGCAGGCTCTGGGCGTGCCGGGCGAGCGCGCCGATTTGCGCCTGCAGGATTACCGCGACATTGCTGATGCACCGTTCGATGCCATCTGCTCGATCGAGATGGTCGAGGCCGTGGGCCGCGCCTACTGGCCGCAGTATTTCCAGACCGTGAAGCGCCTGCTCAAACCCGGCGGGCGCGCCTGCGTGCAAAGCATTGTCATCAGTGACGCACTGTTCGAGCGCTACATCGGCGGCACCGACTTCATCCAGCAGTACATCTTTCCGGGCGGCTGCCTGCCCTGCCCGCGCGAATTCCGCCAGCAGGCGCAGGCCGCCGGGCTGGTGGTGGAAGACGAATTCGCCTTCGGCCTGGACTATGCCGAAACCCTGCGCCGCTGGCGCGCTGCCTTTGTGGCACGCCAGCATGATGCGGCAGCATTGGGCTTCGATGCGCGCTTCATGCGCATCTGGGAGTTCTATCTGGCGTATTGCGAGGCGGCCTTTGAGGTCGGCAACATCGACCTGGTGCAGTACACCCTGGTCAAGCCCGCGTCATGATGCCCAGCGTCAGCCAGGCTCTGCTGGCCGGGGCCGCAGCGCTGTTGAGTCTGCAGGTTTGGTCTTCAAGCTTGCCTTCGGAACTGCGCGGGGCACTGCCTGGCGCCGCGCCATCGGGTCAGGCCAAGTTGACGTTCTGGGGCTTTGATGTCTACCAGGCCAGCCTGTGGGTGGCACCGGGTTTTGACGCCAGCCGTTACTTTGCGCATGACTTTGCATTGCAACTGGCTTACCTGCGCGACTTCTCCGGGGCCGACATTGCCAGGCGCTCGCTGGCCGAGATGGCACACCAGGCTGCCATCACCGGGCCAAAAGCCGAGCGCTGGCTCGAGCAGATGCAAGCGCTGTTTCCGGACGTCAAGTCTGGCGACCGCCTGACGGGTATGCACCAGAGTGGCGTGGGCGCGCGCTTTTTCTTCAACGGCCAGCCTTTGGGTGAGATCGCCGACCCCGAATTTGCCCGCCTGTTTTTTGGCATCTGGCTGTCGCCGCAAACCTCCGAGCCCAAGCTGCGCCAGTCCCTGTTGCAGCAATTGACAGCAGCTGCTGGCCCGCAGGAGGCAAGCAAGCCATGAACTCCGGCTTCACACTCGGCACCCGGGACGGCTGGCGCTATGGCTTGCTGGGTTTGCCGCTGGCCTTTTGCGCGCTACCGCTGTATGTGCTGATGCCCAATCTGTACGCGCGCGAGTGGGGCGTGTCGCTGGCTGCCCTGGGCGCAGTGCTGCTGGTGGCGCGGCTGCTCGACGCCGTCATCGACCCCTGGCTGGGCCGGGTCTGCGACCGCCTGTTTGACCGCTCGATGGCGGCCGTGCTGGCCTTTGGCGCGCTGGCAGCGCTGCTGCTGGGGCTGGGTTTTTCGGCCATTTTTCTGCCGCCGCTGGTGCAGCCTGATGCGTTGCTGATCTGGGCTGGCGGCTGGCTGATGCTGACCTACCTGGCCTACAGCGCCCTGGCTCTGGCGCACCAGAGCTGGGGCGCGATGCTTGGAGGCGACGCGCTGCAGCGCAGCCGGGTGGTGACCTGGCGCGAGGGGCTGGGGCTGGTCGGCGTGGTGCTGGCGTCAGTGGCGGCCAACCTGCTGGGCGTGCCGGTGATGCTGGGCTTGTTGTGGCTCGCTCTGGGTTTGGGCTGGTGGGCCTGGTCACGCGCACCACAGCCACAGCGACCCTCCGGCCAGACGCGCACGGCAGTCGCGGTGACGCCCAGCAGGGCATCGGTCAGCCTCTGGCACCCCTGGCAGCAACCCGAATTCCGGCGCCTGCTGGCGGTGTTCATGCTCAACGGCATTGCCAGCGCCATTCCCGCCACACTGGTGCTGTTTTTTGTGCAGGACCGCCTGCAAGGCTCCGAGGCACTGCAGTCGATGTCTTTGGGGCTTTATTTTGTTTGCGCCGCTTTGTCCATGCCGCTCTGGTTGCGCGCTGTGGCGCGTCTGGGGCTGGCGCTCAGCTGGCTGCTGGGCATGGGCTTGTCGGTGCTGGTTTTCCTGTGGGCCACACAATTGGGGGCAGGCGATGGCGCATGGTTTGTGCTGGTGTGCGCCCTGTCCGGGGCCGCCTTGGGCAGTGACCTGGCCTTGCCCGGCGCCATGCTGGCCGGCCTGATCGACGATGCCGGAGACCGTGGGCGCGCCGATGGCAGCTATTTTGGCTGGTGGAACTTTGCCACCAAGCTCAACCTGGCGCTGGCCGCCGGTCTGGCACTGCCGCTGCTGGGCTGGCTCGGTTACGCCCCCGGAACGCGTGATGCGCAAGCCCTGCAGGTGCTTGTCGTGGCCTATTGCCTGTTGCCCTGCGTGCTCAAGACCGGGGCTGCGCTGGTGCTTTATTTTTCCTTCATCCATCCTGCGGCCCAGCCGCTGACACCATGAAACGACGTTTTTTGATTCTGGCCAGTGCCCTCGGAGCAGTGGCATCCCTGATCGGCTGCAGCACGCCGCAGGTGACAGATTACGCCGCGCAAAAGCCGATGCTGGAGTTGCGCGATTATTTCAACGGCACGCTCGACGCCTATGGCATCTTCACCGACCGCTCCGGCCAGGTCGTCAAGCGCTTCACCGTGGTCATGGATTGCAGCTGGCAGGGAGACCATGGCGTGCTCGACGAAGCCTTCAGTTATGCGTACGGCACCACGCAGCGCCGCGTCTGGCGGCTGCAGCGGCTGGAGAACGGCCGCTACACCGGCCAGGCCGATGACGTGGTGGGCACAGCGCAGGGCCAGCAAAGCGGCAACGCCTTTCACTGGACCTATACCCTGGCGCTGCCGGTCGATGGCCGTGTCATCGAGGTGCAGTTTGACGACTGGATGTACCTGATGACCGACAAGGTCATGCTCAACAAGGCCGCGATGCGCAAGTGGGGCGTAGGTTTGGGTGAAGTCACCCTGTCATTCGTCAAGCGTTAGGTATGGCGCTGAATCCTCGCATCAAGGATTGGACGGGTCGGCGGGTCTGGCTGGTGGGCGCCTCCAGCGGCATTGGCCGCGCCACCGCGCACGCCCTGCATGTGCGGGGTGCGCAGGTGATCGTGTCAGCGCGTGACCAGGTGGCGCTGGATGGGTTTGTCAGGCAACATCCCGGCGCCCAGGCCCGGGCGCTGGATGTGACCGACGCGCCCGCCGTCAAGGCGGCGGCTGAGTCGCTGTTTGCCCAGGGTGCAGTTGACGCCGTGGTGTATTGTGCCGGCCACTACCGCGCCATGACCGCCACCCAATTGGACTTGCCCGACCTGCTGCGACACAACGAGGTGAATTACCTGGGCGCGCTGCATCTATTGGCCGCAGTGATTCCCCGGCTGCTGGCGCAGCCCGTGGGTGCGCGCGGCCACATCAGCCTGATGGCCAGCGTGGCCGGCTATCGCGGCCTGCCCAGGAGTCTGGCTTATGGGCCGACCAAGGCCGCGCTGATCAACCTGGCCGAGACGCTTTATCTGGATTTGCACCGACACGGTGTGGGTGTGTCGCTGATCAATCCGGGTTTTGTCGAGACGCCCCTGACCGCGCAAAACAATTTCAAAATGCCCGCCCTGATCAGCCCTGAGAGGCGGCCCAGGCGATTGTGCAGGGCTGGGCGCGCGGCCGCTTTGAAATCCATTTTCCCAAACGATTTACCTTCGGCATGAAGCTGTTGCGCCATTTGCCTTATGCTTTGTTCTTTGCCCTGACCGGGCGTTTGAAACCAGGCTGATGGCGCCATGAAATCCGCAGTTGAGACCATCGTGCAGGCCTTCGAGACCCTGAGCCCCGAGCGCATTGATGCGCTGGCTGAACTATACGCGCCTGACGCCCGTTTCAAGGATCCCTTCAACGATGTGCGCGGCTGGCCAGCCATTGCAGCCATTTTTCGCCACATGTACGTGAGCCTGGAGCAGCCCCGCTTCATCATCACCGGGCGCATCGTGGATGGCCGGCAATGCTTCCTGACCTGGGAGTTCCGCTTCGCCTTCAGGCGCTTCTCACAAGGGCAGTCGCAGTGCATCCTGGGGGGCACTCAGTTGGTGCTTGACGAGGCCGGCCGCATCACCCTGCACCGCGACTATTGGGACGCCGCCGAAGAGCTTTACGAAAAGCTGCCGATCGTTGGCGGCCTGATGCGCTGGCTGAAACGGCGTGCGAACAGCTGATTTGCCGGCTCAAATTGTGTTCAAAACGCTGCAAACATGTCAGCAAACCTGCCTGATTCGCAAGCAGTTGTAACCAATGTCACGCCAGCGGCCTTGCCGTTACGTTTGACTTCAAATTGACAAAAAGCTGCGGTATCTTCGAGTCACATCGATGCTAAGAGGGGTTTGTCAATCAGACCCATTTGGTTTTACCCTACTTTTTTGGAGTCTTCCCATGAACAAATCTTTTTCGCTGATCGCCCTGGTATTCGTGCTGGCCGCTGGCAACGCCCTGGCTCAAAACGTCAGCCCCGAAACGCCCGCCGCAACTCGCGTGATCCAGGTTGCTGCACGCAACCCGGTGGCGCCTGCCATGACGCATGAAGTGGCCACGCTGATCAAGTTCAGCCACCAGGCACAAGCGCAATACCGCCGCAGCGGAAGCGCACAGGATCTGGCCCGCGTCAAAGCCATGCAGATTGAACTGGCCAGCCGTGGCTTTGGCCGCGCCACCCGTGCCGCGCCTGCCATGAGCGCTGACACGCAACTGGCCAGCAACGGCGACGCCGCGTTTGTGGCCAGCGCCGCAGAGTAAGCCTGTAGCAAGCCAGGGCCTCAAGCGGTACCAAGCGCCTGCGGCCCTGGCAAGTCCGGCCTGGCCACGGGCTTAAACTGGTGCGTCTTCACTCTGCACCGAGGCTCCATGCGCCAGACTGCCAACCATTCGTCATCCGAAACTGCCACACCACCACGCCCCGGCGATCACATCCACGCCCTCTTCAGCCAGCATGGGGTGCGCGATGTGGAGTGCATTTTTCCCGACATTTCAGGTTACCCGCGCGGCAAGCTCATGCCCGTGCACAGCTTTCTGGCGGCAGGCGAGTTGCGCATTTGCCAGGCCATTCCGATGCAGGCGGTCACCGGTGAGTATTCCTACAACCCGGTGTTTCCCGATTCGGATCCTGATGTGCGTTTGCTGCCCGATTACGCCACGGTGTCACTTGCGCCCTGGGCCAGTGTTCCGCGCGCGCTGGCCATTCATGATTGTCTGGAACTCGACGGCCAGCTGTGCCAGTTTGCACCGCGCAGCATCCTGAAACAGGTGTTGAACCACTATGCCGCCCTGGGACTGGCCCCGGTGGTTGCGCCCGAGATTGAGTTTTACCTGACTGCCGCCAATGCCGACCCGGCGCTGCCGCTGCTGGCCCCCACCGTGCGAGGTGGCCGCGCTGAAGTGGGCCAAAGCGCCTTCAGCCTGAACATGCTCAATGAACTGGCGCCGTTCTGGAACGAGTTTCGCGATGCCTGCCGCACGCTGGGCATTGCCACCGACACCTGGATTCATGAAGTGGGCGCGACGCAATACGAAATCAACCTGCTGCATGCAGACGCGGTGGCGGTTGCCGACCAGGCCTTTTTGTTCAAGTATGCAGCGCGTGAAATGGCGCTCAAGCACGGCCTCAACGCGGTCTTCATGGCCAAGCCTATCAGCGGCAGTTCTGGCAGCTCGATGCACCTGCACATCAGCGTCGTCGATGCGCAGGGTGACAACGTGTTCAGCCTGGCCGATGGTGGCGAAAGCCCTCGCCTCGGCCACTTCATCGCCGGGCTTCAAACCTTTTTGCCCGACCTGATGCTGATGCTGGCGCCCAACGTGAACTCGTACCGGCGCTATGTGCCGGGCAGCCAGGCACCGACCAATCTTCACTGGGGTCACGACAACCGGACCACCGGCTTGCGCATCCCGGCCAGTGGCCCGGCAGCGCGACGGGTGGAAAACCGCGTGGCGGGCGCCGATGCCAATCCGTATCTGGCCATGGCCGCTTCATTGGCAGCCGGGCTCAGGGGCCTGCAAGAGCAACTCGAACCCAGCGAGCCGCTGGCTGGCAATGGCTACGACCAGGCCCATGGCCTGCCGCGCAGCATGGCTGAGGCGGTGCAAAAAATGCAGCGCAGCGGCATTGCTAGGGAACTTTTCGGCGACAACTTCGTGACCGGCTATTGCGCCGTGAAGGCGCTCGAGCTGGCGAGCTACGAGAGCGAGATCAGCACGTGGGAGCGGCGCTTTTTGCTGCCTCAGGTGTAGCATGGGCTGGCGCTGATGTCAGCTGGCTGCCATCACCTTACGTCTGGTTACACGCTGCCAGGCGTTTAGAACCATAGAATGAATTCATGCAAACAACACCCTACCTTGTGAGCCTTGTCCTGGTGGCTTCAGCGCTCGGCACTCCGGCTCGGGCAGCAGACATCGGAGTGTCTGTCAACATTTCAGAGCCCGGTTTTTATGGCCGCATCGACATCGGGCGTGTGCCCGCTCCGGTGTTGCTCTACCCGCAGCCGCTGATCATCGAGCAGCGCCCTGTGACGCTGGTTCGTGAACCGATTTACCTGCGGGTGCCGCCGGGGCACGCCAAAAACTGGGGCAAGTATTGCGGCCGCTATCAGGCTTGTGGTCAGCCGGTTTATTTTGTGCAGGACGACTGGTACCGCAACGTGTATGAGCCGCGTTACTACGGCGACTCGAAGCACCATGGGGACGACCGGGATAACGGCAAGCACAACAAGGGCCACGGCAAGCATTGAGACGTTGCCACGTTGCGCAGGGGCTGGCGCCGGGGGTCAAAGCGTGCCCTGTAACCGGTAGCGTTCCGTGGCAGCCACCAGAGCGCGAGCAATGCCGGTCTCAAAGGCGGCGTCGCCGGCATCTTCGATCATCTGAAAACTCGCCTGTGGCCAGGCCTGGTGCAAGCGCCAGGCTGCCAGCGCCGGGCACACCATGTCATAGCGCCCCTGGATGATGACGCCAGGCAGGTGCGCCATGCGCCCCCGATTGTCAGACCGCTTTGCCTGGGTTGCCAGCGAAGCAGGGCAATCCGATAGCAACTATCAATCAATTAGAAAATTCCAATTGGATAAAACAATCGAACGTGACTAACATTGCGCCTGTGCTGATCGAATCTTTCTATCAGTCAACTGTTCAATTGTTTCAAACCACAGGAGTTCATCATGACGACCATTGCCCGACCCGAGATCAAGACCATGGCCAATCTGGAATCTGCCTTTGCCGGCGAATCGATGGCCCACATCAAGTACCGTTACTTTGCCAAACTGGCGCGCGAAATGGGCGACGAAGAAACCGCCCGCACCTTTGAAGAAACCGCCGACCAGGAAATCATGCACGCCTTTGGCCACCTTGACCTGCTCTACCCCAAAGCCAGCATGACGCCAGCCAAAGCCCTGCAGATTGCCATTGACGGCGAAACCTACGAGTTCACCGAGATGTACCCGGGTTTCCGTGCCACCGCCGAGGCTGAAGGCCACGCGGCGGCCATCGCCGAAATCGAAGGGCAGATCGAGGAAAGCAAAGCGCACGCCGCCCAGTTCAAGGCCACGCTCGAAAAAGCGCAGAAACGCTTTGCCGCGCTCGCCAGGGTGGAAGAGCGCCACGCCAGCCACTACAAGGCCCAACTGGCCAAAGTGACCGCCTGAGCCGGCATCGACGCAT
>JBBINL010000031.1:0-18874 GCA_037443905.1 Burkholderiales bacterium
ACTACCCGAGCATGACGGCACGGCGTCGTAACACCGCGGATCACCAGATCGAGATCGTCGGCGCCAAGCTGCGCGCGATGATGCCCTGGATTGCGAAAAACAAGCTGGTGGACCAGACGCGCAACTGATTGCCGTGTACTTTGCGGGCAAAGGCTATTCGGTAGCCTTTGTTATTATGGGCGCCACCCTGGACAAATTGAATGGATGATGTGAACTCACATAACTCGACGCATGCCGATGGTGTGATGCTTAAAAAGCGTCGCAAAGGCATTTACATCCTGCCCAATCTTTTTACGCTGGCAGCGCTGTTTGGTGGTTTTTACGCCATCGTGATGGCGATCAATGGTCGTTTCGATCTGGCCGCAGCCGGTGTGTTCGTGGCCATGGTGCTTGACAGTCTGGATGGGCGCGTCGCCCGCATGACCAATACCCAGAGCGCTTTCGGCGAGCAGATGGACTCGCTGTCTGACATGGTGTCTTTTGGCGCCGCGCCCGCCTTGATCGCCTATGTCTGGGCACTCAAGGGCCTGGGCCGGTGGGGCTGGATTGCGGCCTTTGTCTATTGCGCGTGCGCTGCTTTGCGCCTGGCGCGTTTCAATGTCAACACCGCCGTGGTCGACAAACGCTATTTCCAGGGGCTTCCTTCGCCGGCTGCTGCTGCCCTGGTGGCCGGGTTTGTCTGGGTCATGACCGATCTGGGCAGCCCCGGTCCGCATTGGGCCTGGCCGATGTTCACCGTATGCCTGTATGCGGGCCTGACCATGGTGACCAATGTGCCGTTCTACAGCTTCAAGGACATCCAGATGAAGCGCAGCGTGCCCTTTGCGGTGATCGTGCTGATCGCCATTGGCATTGCCATCATCAACATCGACCCGCCGATCGTGATGTTCGGTTTGTTCGTGCTGTATGGTTTGAGCGGCTACGTGATTTATTTCTGGCGCAAGGCCAAGGGCATCCCCACCAGCGTGATCAGCACTTCGACCGATGAACCCGACGAGCGCGGATTGCACAGATAAGGCAAGACGCCAACCCCCGGGTCTGCTCATCCAAACCCTGGCGCCAAGCTGTGTTATATTGCCCGCATGCAACAATTTTCCCGACTGCTATCACTCACGTCCTGCGGGCGGAGTGGTTAGCGCGTGATTGCATCAACCCCAAAAGCCCGTCAGCAAGCGCGACGGGCTTTTTTTGTTGTCCACATCCTTTTAATCGCTTTTGTTCAGTCCCAGGAGAAATGACATGTCAGACAAATTGATCATTTTTGACACCACCTTGCGCGATGGCGAGCAGTCGCCCGGCGCCTCGATGACACGCGACGAAAAATTGCGCATTGCCCGTCAACTGGAGCGTCTGAAAGTCGATGTGATCGAGGCCGGTTTCGCCGCCAGTTCCAATGGCGACTTCGAAGCCATCAAGGCCATTGCACATGTGATCAAGGATTCCACCGTGTGCTCGCTGTCACGCGCCAATGACCGTGACATCACGCTGGCCGCCGATGCCGTGCAAGGCGCCAACCGGGCGCGAATCCATACGTTTATCGCCACCTCGCCGGTGCACATGGAGATGAAACTGCGCATGACACCTGAACAGGTGCTCGAGCAGGCCAAGCAGGCGGTGCGATTCGCGCGCAACCGCGTGGCCGACATCGAGTTCAGCGCCGAAGACGCCTACCGCAGCGAAGAGGATTTTCTGTGCCGCGTGATCGAGGCGGCCATCAAGGAAGGTGCCGGCACCATCAATGTGCCCGACACCGTGGGCTACGCCATCCCAGAACTGTATGGCAACTTCATCAAGCGCCTGCGCGAGCGGGTGCCGAATTCTGACAAGGCGATCTGGTCGGTGCACTGCCACAATGACCTCGGCATGGCGGTGGCCAACTCGCTGGCTGGCGTCAAGATCGGTGGCGCCCGCCAGATCGAGTGCACCATCAACGGCCTGGGTGAGCGCGCCGGCAACTGCAGTCTTGAAGAAGTGGTGATGGCCGTGCGCACCCGGCGAGATTATTTTGATCTGGATGTGGGCGTGGACACCAGCCAGATTCTGGCTGCCAGCCGCCTGGTGAGTCAGACCACGGGCTTTGTGGTGCAGCCCAACAAGGCCATCGTTGGTGCCAATGCGTTTGCGCACACTGCAGGCATTCACCAGGATGGCATCATGAAGGCGCGTGATACCTATGAAATCATGCGCGCTGAAGATGTGGGCTGGTCGGCCAACAAAATGATTCTTGGCAAGCTCAGCGGCCGCAATGCCTTCAAGCAGCGCCTGCAGGAACTGGGTGTTGAATTGGACAGCGAGGCCGAGGTGAATCTGACCTTTGCCAAATTCAAGGAACTCGCCGACCGCAAGAGTGAAATTTTCGACGAAGACATTCTGGCCCTGGTCAGTGAAGAAAGCGTGGCGCAAAGCAACGATCAGTATGCGCTGGTGTCGTTGTCGCAGCACAGTGAAACCGGTGAAATGCCGCAGGCCACCGTGGTGATGACCATTGCCGGCATCGAGGTGACCGGCACGGGCAATGGCAACGGCCCGGTGGACGCCTCGCTCAAGGCCATCGAGGCCAACGTCAAGAGCGGTGCCGAGATGGTGCTGTATTCGGTCAACGCCATCAGTGGCTCCACCGAGAGTCAGGGCGAGGTGACGGTGCGCCTGCAAAGCAATGGTCGCATCGTCAATGGTGTGGGCGCCGACCCTGACATTGTGGTGGCATCGGCCAAGGCGTATTTGAGTGCACTGAACAAACTCCAGAATCAGGCAGAAAAAGTGGCGGCGCAGGGCTGATGTTGCAAATTAGTTTAATAAAGTCTTGCAAGTCATTGCTGTATCAAGACTTTCAGGATTAAACTGCGCCTTCGCCAAGTGGTTTTTCCTGGAGACAATGTCATGACATCCGCAACAAGCAGCTTTTTTTCAAAAAAAGTGCGAGTTTTCATCTGTCTGTTGAGCTTGTTGAGCTGGTTTGCATGGGCGCCGATGGTGAACGCGGCGCCCGCCAAGACCCATGCCAGCAAGCAGAAGAAAACGGCTGTGGTGGCCAAGCGTCGGGTGACGAAACAATATGCGGCTGCCCCGCGCAAAAAAACACCGGTCAGAGTGGCACAGGCTCCCAAGCCATCGTTTGGCCAACTGGCCGGCTTGCAATATGCCTCGGATGATCTCAATCTGAAATCCAATGTGGCACTGGTCATCGATCAGGAAACCAACGAGGTGCTCTTCAGCAAGAATGACAATGCGGTTCTGCCGATTGCCTCGCTGACCAAGTTGATGACCGGTCTGATCGTGAGCGAAGCCAATCTGCCCATGGATGAAAGAATCACCATCACCCAGGAAGATGTCGACACCGAAAAAGGCAGTTCCTCCAGATTGCGTGTGGGTACCGAACTAAGCCGGGGCGAACTTTTGCATCTGGCGCTGATGTCCAGTGAAAATCGCGCCGCCCATGCGCTGGGCCGCACCTATCCCGGTGGGCTGAGCGTTTTTGTCAGGCTGATGAACGACAAGGCGCAAGTGCTGGGAATGAAAGACACCCGCTATGTGGAACCCACGGGCTTGTCCAGCAAAAACATGTCAAGCGCGCGTGACCTGGCCAAGCTGGTGGATGTAGCGCACCAGCAACCGCTGCTGCGCGAATTGACCACATCGCCAGGTTACCAGGTTGCCGTGGGCAACCGGATGCTGCAATTCAACAATACCAATCGGCTGGTCAAAAACCCGAGCTGGGACATCGGTCTGCAAAAAACCGGTTACATCTCGGAAGCCGGGCGCTGCCTGGTGATGCAGACCAAGGTGGCCGGGCGTCAGTTGATCATGGTGTTTCTGGATTCTGCGGGCAAGCTGAGCCGTTTGGGCGACGCCGAGCGCGTGCGCCATTGGATCGAGTCGACCGCCAATGCGGCCGCCATCATGGCCGACGCGCCAGCCATCGGCGGCTAATCAAACCGGATGGTTCATCCGGTAACCCAGGTTGGCTGAAATTTGCTGGGCCGTGGCCTTCAATTTGGGCAACCAGGATTCGTCGAGCCGACCCGTCGGGGCTGAAATGGACAAACCCGCGACCAATTTCCCCTGGTCATCCATGATGCCCGCAGCCATGCAGCGCACTCCCAGTTCCAGTTCCTCGTTGTCATTGGCAATACCTTCCCGGCGCACCTTGGTGAGTTCGCGCTCCAGTGCCTGCAGCTGTGTCAGACTGTTTCTGGTGTGGCCGCCGAGGCCGGTGCGCAGCGCATAAGAGCGCACTTTGACCGCATCGTCCGCCGCCAGAAAAAGCTTGCCTACCGATGTCAGGTGCAGGGGTGCGCGGCCTCCAATGGCCCGGATCACCTGCATGCCCGAGCGCTCGCTGTAGGCTCTTTCGATATAAATGATTTCGTCGCCCTGGCGGATGCTCAGGTTGACGGGTTGCTGGGTCATCCGGTGCAGTTCACGCATGGCATCGAGTGCAGCATCGCGAACGTTCAGGCGGTTTTTGACCAGATTGCCCAACTCCAGCAAACGCATGCCCAGACGGTAACTTCCGGCCTGGGGGTGATCGACAAACCGGCCCAGCACCAGGTCGTTCAGGATGCGATGCGCGGTGGAGGGATGCAGGCCGGTCTTGGCGCTGATTTCCTTGAGTGAGATGGCTTCTTCCTGGGAGGCCAGCACATCCATCAAGATCATCATGCGTTCAATGACCTGAATGGTGGGTGTTGCGGCAATGGCAGTGTCAGTCTTTCGCATGCGATATCCTGAAATATGTTTTCATTTTATCTTGTGAAAATATCCGGATGGGGTGCAACATTGCACTCGTGATGGTTGTCATCCATGGCGTTCCAATGGTTGCGGACAAACAGCTCGAATGGCTTGAAACGTGTCTTGTAGGACATCTTATTGCTTTGGGCCACCCAATAGCCCAGGTAAAGATACGTCAAACCCCTGGTTTGAGCTTGCTGAATTTGCCACAGCACGTTGAAAGTACCGTAACACTGTCCCGGTTCAGGCTCATAAAAGGTGTAAACCGCAGAAAGACCGTCGTCGAGTTGGTCGATGATGGACACCATTTTCAGCACGCCGGGCGCGTTGCCGTGGGAGGCTTGCCGAAATTCCACCAGCCATGAGTCGACATGACTGTCGATCAGAAAATCCTGGTACTGTCCGGGATCGTCGGCATCCATCCCGCCGTCCTGATGGCGTGCCTTCTGGTAGCGCTGATACAGCGCGAAGTGCTCAGACGAGAAAAAGGGGCGTTGGACGGTGACCCGCAGTGCTTGATGCCTGGCCCAGGCGCGCTTTTGACTGCGGTCAGGCTGAAAATCCGCCACGGGCAGCCGCAGCGACTGACAAGCCTGGCACTGATCACAAAGCGGCCGGTAAAAAAACAAACCGCTGCGCCGAAAACCGTTGCGCATCAGCGCCGAGTAGCCTGGCGTGTCAATCAGGTGTGAAGGCGTGGCCACCTGGGAGCGGGCAAGCTGGCCCTCCAGATAACTGCAAGGGTAACTGGCGGTGGCATAGAACTGAAGCGTTTTGAGCGCCGATTCCTGGAACTGATTCACGCTGCATCCGGGTTGAATGTGAAGAGTTGCTGCCAGTATAGGGGCCGAAAATGCCATTCAATCGTGGCCAGTTGCGCCATGGCATGCACCCGCTGGCAAAACTCTGCTCTTGAAATCTCATGCGCGCCCAATGATTGCAGATGTGCGGTGTTCTGCTGGCAGTCGATCTGGCTGATGCTGTGATGTCGGCACAAGCTCACCAGCGCAGCAAGTGCAATTTTGGACGCATCAGGGCTGCGATAAAACATCGATTCGCCAAACACCGCATGGCCGATCGCCACGCAATACAGGCCGCCTGCCAATTCACCCTTGATCCAGGTTTCGATGCTGTGTGCCATTCCCGCGTGGTGCAGGTCAATGTAGGCGCTGATCATGTCGGGCACGATCCAGGTGCCACCATGCGCACCTTGTCGCGGGCTGGCCGCGCAGGCCTGAATGACTTTTGCAAAAGCACTGTCGATGCGGATCTCGCAATCGGGTTGACTGCTGAACTTTTTCAATGTTTTTTTCAGGGATGGGTGCAACTTGAACAGAGCCGGTTCAAGCACCATGCGGGGTGCCGGACTCCACCACAAAATGGGCTGACCAGCGCTGAACCACGGAAAAATGCCCTGCCGGTAGGCGTTTCGCAGGGTATTGACCGATAAATCGGCACCCGCACAAAGCAGGCCAGGCGCCACGGAATCGGCCCCCCAGGCCGTGTCGACCGGTGGGAAAGGGTCGTCACTGGCCAGCCAGGGCAATGGGGCAGGGGTTTGTGTCATGTGGCATTGAAGACATGCGACTGCATGGAACCGGGCATCCTGAATCCGGAATTTCAGCGATTACAATCAGATTGTCGGGGCGTAGCGCAGCCTGGTAGCGCATCTGGTTTGGGACCAGAGGGTCGAAGGTTCGAATCCTTTCGCCCCGACCATCATTCTGCAGGCCTGGCTGTTTTTGACTGCCAGGCCTTTGTTTTAGGGTGGCCAGCCTCACGATCCTTTCCTGGTTTGGCTCATTTTTTTAAGTTGATAAAGGGCTTCGAGCGCTTCGCGCGGACTCAAGTCATCGGGGGCGAGCGCTTCCAGGGCAATCTCTACCGGGCTGGCCGTTCTGTCATCAGCCACTGCGGGCAGGGCAAACAAATCGATCTGGGCTTGCTGGTGCGAGGCCTGTTCCTCCAGCGCCTCCAGCGTCTGACGTGCCTGGTTGAGCACCGCGGCGGGCATGCCGGCCAGACGCGCCACCTGGATGCCATAACTCTTGCTGGCCGGGCCTGGATGGATTTCATGCAAAAAAACGATGTTGCGCCCCGCCTCGGCGGCGCTCACGTGCACATTGACGGCGCCATGGTGGTCGGCCGGGAATTCGGTCAGCTCGAAGTAGTGCGTTGCAAACAGCGTGAAGGCCTGGGTTTTGTCGTGCAGCTGGGTGGCGATCGCGCTGGCCAGCGCCAGGCCGTCAAAGGTGCTGGTGCCACGGCCTACTTCGTCCATCAACACCAGTGAGTTGGGCGTTGCGGCGTGCAGAATTTGCGCCGCCTCGGTCATCTCCAGCATGAAGGTCGATTGGGCGTTTGCCAGGTCGTCGGCCGCGCCGATGCGGGTGTGAATGGCATCGATCGGCCCCAGCCGGCAAGCGCTGGCGGGCACATAACTGCCCATGCTGGCCAGCAGCGTGATCACCGCAATCTGGCGCATGTAGGTTGATTTGCCGCCCATGTTGGGGCCGGTGATGATCTGCATGCGTTGCTTTGGGCCCAGGTGCGTGTGGTTGGCAATGAACGCGCCGGCGCTGGTTTGCGCGAGCCGGGCCTGCACGACCGGGTGGCGCCCGGCTTCGATGTCCAGGCAGGGTTCCTTGGCAAACCGGGGCGCGCACCATTCCAGCGTCAGGCTGCGCTCGGTGAGCGCGCACAGGGCATCGAGCGTGGCCAGGGCCCGTGCCAGTTGTGTCAGTGCCGGCACAAAAGGCTGCAACTGGTCGAGCACCTGCTCATAAAGCCATTTCTCCCGTGCCAGCGCGCGTTCCTGGGCGCTGAGTGCCTTGTCTTCAAAGGCTTTGAGCTCCGGGGTGATGAAACGCTCGGCGTTTTTCAGGGTCTGGCGGCGGCGGTAGTCGTCTGGCACCTTGTCGAGCTGGCCTTGCGAGACTTCGATGAAAAAGCCATGCACCCGGTTGAATTGCACGCGCAGGTTGGCGATGCCGGTGCGGGCTTTTTCGCGGGTTTCAAGGTCGAGCAGAAAACTGTCACAGTTGGTCTGGATGGCGCGCAGCTCATCCAGTTCGGCGTCAAAACCGCTGGCAATCACGCCGCCGTCGCGCACCAGGGCGGCAGGCTCTGCATCAATGGTGCGCCTTAACAATTCTGTGCAGCCGTGGGGTGGCAGCAGGCTGTTGGCAAGCTCAGTCAAAAATGCATCGAGCGAATCCAAAACGGGCGCCAGCAGCGCGGCTTTTTGCAGTGTCAGTTGCAGTCCGACGAGTTCACGCGGGCGCGCCTGGCGCAGTGCGATGCGGGCCGTGATGCGTTCCACATCGGTGCTGCCCTTGAGTTGCTCACGCAGCCTGGCCCACGGTCCGCCACCTGAGGTGCGCGCCTGGCCGTCACGCAAGGCGGCGATCGCATTCAGGCGCTGTTGCGCCTCGCTGCGCTCACGCTTGGGTGACACCAGCCAGCTTTTGAGCAGGCGGCTGCCCATGCCGGTCATGCAGGTGTCGAGCAGTGAAAACAGGGTGGGGCTGTCTTCGCCGCGCAGGGTTTGCAACAGTTCCAGATTGCGCCGGGTTGTTGGCGGCAGATCGATGAGTTCGCCCGCGCGCTGCACGCGCAGGCTGTGAATATGCGTCAGGGCCCGGCCCTGTGTGTGCTCGGCATAGGCCAGCAACGCGCTGGCAGCAGCTTGTGCTTGGACCAGGTCCTGCGCTCGCCAGGGGGCCAGGCTGGCCGCCTGAAGGTATTCGAGCAGCTTGCGCTGACCCAGCCCGGAGTCAAATTGCCAGTCGGGTCGCGCCGAAATCGAAACCGGGCCTGTCAGCGTCATATGGCGCAGCCTTGCTTCAAACGCGGGCGTGGCTCCAGCACTGAAGATCAGCTCACCGGGGTTGACGCGAGTCACCCAGTCGGTCAGTTCATCGGGCGTGCATTCGGCCAGATGCACCTCGCCCTGCGTCACGCTCAGCCACGCCAGTCCGCAGCTGTGACGCGCGCCCTGGTGCACCGCCAGCAGCATCGACTCGGACTTGTCACCCAGCAGTTCCAGGTCGGTCAGTGTGCCGGGCGTCACCACCCGCACCACCTTGCGCTCGACCGGGCCTTTTGCCGTGGCCACGTCGCCAACCTGTTCGCAAATCGCCACCGACTCGCCCAGCTTGATGAGTCGCGCCAGATAGGTGTCCACGGCGTGAAACGGCACTCCCGCCATCACCACCGGCGTCCCGGCCGACTGGCCGCGTTGCGTCAGCGTGATGTTGAGCAGGCGCGCAGCCTTTTCGGCATCGGCATAAAACAGCTCGTAGAAATCGCCCATGCGGTAAAACAGCAGGGTGTCGGGGTAGTCTGCTTTCAGGCTCAGGTACTGGGCCATCATTGGCGTGTGGGCCGCCACAGCGTCTTCGTTCAAGTCTGGTTTTTTGTCTTTTGAAATCAATGGATTACGTCCAGTCAGAAAAGTCACCCATTCGATACTTTTACAACAGAATTTTTACCAAGAGTTGTGAAGCTTGGATAAGTGAAATTTCAAAAAATCGGGAGTGTCAGGAATTTTGTGTGCAAGACGGTTGAATGGTAGCTGAGGTTTTCTGACTTGCCTTGGTCGCTAGTGTGGTGTTGCACGCTTGACGGCACATTTAAAACCGATGGATTTTTGTTCAGGGCCAGGCGCAAACCACAGCGATACCAGTGGGTATCGCGCGGATTTGCAACAACGCCATGGCCGAAAAGACGCCGTTTTAAGTGCCGGATAGCGTGCAACACCACACAAGCCCAACATAGTCACCCCCAACGGCCGCTTCGGTGGCCCAGAAGTCGCGCAGCACAAAGCTGCCCAAGCCAAAATCAGACTTGAGCTCCTTGATCCGGATCTCGCAGTCCGCTCGCCCTCGGTACAAGCGCCACACCTTGAGCGCTGTAATCGTCAAATCGGTCAGCATTGCCCCATGGCGCCAGCCCTGCAAGTCCTCATCATCGGCAAACAGTGACAGGATAGCCCACCTGAAAGTCAATGATGGCTTTGTCATAGAAGCCACTGTCAGCGCGAAACAGTCTGATTTTGGTGCCGCCCAGATTCTCCAGCGTGGGCTCCAAAAAAGCCCAAGGTATTGTTGGCAGAACCGGTGTTGCCCGCTCGCAGCCAGAAGTTGGCCACCAATCGCCAGTCGGCCACAAAGGCCAGCAAGGGGTGGTGGCTGGCCCGGCCATAGTTAGTCTCATGCGATTGAATTTGCTGTCAGGATCCGTTAAGATTACATGCTTTCTGTACCAACCCCAGCGCGGGCCATTCAAGCCGTGACGCTCTGAGCGCGGCACCGCCCCGACCCCTTGATTTTCAGCGTCTCCTACAACCCCCACCAAGGACTGCCATGACTACCACCCCGAAACCCGGCGACATGCCGCTGCTGACCTTGTGGGGCACGCCCCATTCGCTGTTCACCGGCAAGGTGCGCTCCTATCTGATCAAGAAAGGTCTGCCTTTCCGCGAGCTGCCGCCCAGCCATCCGCGCTACCAGGCCAAGGTGGTGCCGGCGGTGCGTCAGGTGGTGGTGCCAATTGTGGAGGTGGGCACCGGCGAATTTTTGCAGGACAGCACCGAGATCATCGCCGAGCTGGAGCGCCGGTATCCCGACTCGCCCATGGTGCCGAGCACGCCGGTGCAGCGCACCATGGCGCATCTGCTCGACGCCTACGGTTCGGAATGCCTGCTGCCCGCCGCCATGCACTACCGCTGGACCTACCGCGATCAGCAGGAGCACTTTCTTCAGGCCGAGTTTGGCCGCGCCCTGCATCACGGTACCGATCGCGCCGCACGCCTGGCCGCTGGCCTGCAGTACATGAACTACTTCAGTGGATTCTTGCCGCATCTGGGCATCGCGCCCGAGACCATCCCGGCTTTTGAGGCCGCGCATGAAGAACTGCTCGACCTGCTCGACATCCACTTCCAGCACCACCCCTACCTGCTTGGCGGGCGACCGTCGATTGCCGATTTCGGTTTCATGGCGCCGCTCTTCGCGCACCTTGGCCGCGACCCGGTGCCGGCCGGGTTGATGATGAAGCGCGCACCCAATGTCTATCACTGGACCGAACGGATGAACCGCGGGCAAGTGCTGGGCGGCGAGTTCTTTGACTACACCCCCGAGTGGCCGACCAACGACTCGATTCCCGCCACGCTGGAGCCGGTGCTGAAGCTGATGTTCCAGGACTGGATGCCGCAATTGATGGCTGATGCGCAGTGCCTGAATGCTCTCATCAGCGCGAACCCTGGGCTACCGGCAGGGCATGTGCTCTCGCACGATGGCCAGCGCAGGGTACACCCGACAGTCGGCCCGATCTCGTACAGCTGGCGCGGTGTCACGGTCAATCGACTCAGCTCGCCCGCCGGCTTGTGGCATTTCGCACAGGCCACCGAGTGGGCACAATCGCTGGAGGGCGCTGGCGCCCAGGCGCTCAACGCGCTTCTCGAGCGCCTGGGCGGGCAGGAGATGATGCGCATCCGCACCACCCGCCCGGTGCGCCGTCTGGATTACATGGTGGTGCTCGGCTAAACCCAGGCCATGAGCGCATTGGTCATCTACGGGGCCAACGGCTATTCTGGTCAGCAGATCGTGGCGGCGGCGGTGGCACGTGGGCTAACGCCCATCGTCGCCGGCCGCAACGCCGCGCAGATCACCGCCATCGGCAAGGAATTCGGGCTTGAGGCCCGCTGCGTTGATTTGCACGACAAAGCAGCGGTGAAAACAGGCCTCGCCGGAGTTGGCGTCGTGCTGCATTGCGCCGGGCCGTTTTCGATCACCTCCAAGCCCATGCTCGATGGCTGCATTGCCGCCGGCGCGCATTACCTCGACATCACCGGCGAATACCACGTCATGGAGGCGATTGCCGCCCGGGACGCGGAACTGAAAAGAGCCGGCATCATGGCCATGTCGGGCACCGGCATGTATGTGGTGCCTAGCGATTGCCTCGCCGCGCACATGAAACAGCGAATGCCCAGGGCCACGCATCTGGAGCTGCACATCCGCGCGCTGGAGCGCCTTTCGCGGGGCACCGTGGCGACCTTCATTGAAAACATGGGCCTGCCCAATCTGGTGCGCAAAAACGGCTTGCTGGTCGAGCGCCCAGCCGGGGCCGACCGGCGCGTGACGGATTTTCAAGGCAAGCGCTTCAAGCTGGTGGGCATGCCCTGGGGCGATATTTCCTCGGCCTGGCGCACCACCGGCATCCCGAACATTGCCGTGTTCATGAGCCTGATGCCGGGCGCCGCGCCGGCGATCCGCATCGGCGGGTTTTTCCGTGGCCTGCTGCAAAGCGAAGCCGCGCAGAAGTTTTTCAGTGCGCAGGCGCGGCGCTGGCTCACCGGGCCGGACAAAGCGTACTGCGCCGGCATGACCGCAGAGTTCATCGCCATTGCCAAAGACGCACAGGGCAACACGGTGCGCAGCTACCTCGAAACCAAAGAGGGCTACGCCTTTACCATCGAGTCCTCGGTAGAGATTGCCCGGCGGGTGCTGGCGGGTGCAGCAAAGCCCGGCTACCAGACGCCCGGCGGGCTCTTCGGCCCGGACTTCGTGCTGGCGATCGCGGGCTCCCGTCGTATCGATTTGCCCTGAGGTCGGCGCTCAGCGCCCGAGGTGTGTCGGGAAGTCGGCGCTGGCGAGACGGCGATTGCGCTTGTGTATTGAGCATTGAGGCCCTCCTGGGCGTACCCCGGCGCGCACCATGCACCTTGGCAATGCTTAGGGCTTGTAGTTGCTCATGCCCGGGCCGGTCTTGTCATAGACGTTGAAAAACTCGTCGGCAACGAGCTGGGCCTGGCCGTTTTCCGGGGTCTCGATCAAGTCTTTGTCCAGGGTTTTGACGCGGAACTTCCAGCCCTCAGGCAGCTTCTTGAAATTGCTTTGCCCGGCCGCCATAAATTGCGCGTAGGTATGTTGCGGCTTCAGACCTTGCTGGAAGCCCTTCATCACATAGGTGTTGCCGTCGGCATCATCGAGGATCATGACCGTGGTGCCCTTGTTCCAGCCCAGCTGGCTCTTGCGCACGAAGACCATCGGCTTGTACGACGTCACATTGGAGACCGGGCCGGCATTGTCCATGTACATTTTTCCGACCCACGGGGCCTTGATGCCGTTGAATTCACGCACCTTGCCAATGTCGGCGTCGGACCAATCCGGCGTCCAGATTTTCGGGCCGTTCAAGGAGGCACCGGCCAGGTTGTAGTCCTTTTTCAGCTGAGCGAGGTCGATGCCTTCGACCAGGGCCTGCGGGGCGGTATCTTTCGAGGCGGCGTAGGCCCCTTCAATGAACATCGTGTTGTAGGTGGGCGCCACCAGCTTGCCGGAGGACGCTTCGCGACCGGCAAGGAATATCTCCAGGTAACGCACCTGATGCATTCCGGTAAAGCGTTTATACACCGCACCGTCGCCGTCGTGCATCAAGACCGATTCGGGGGCAACCGCCGGCGCAGCGGCCGACTCCTGCGCAAATGAGGGGCTCAGGCTTGCGGTGAGTGTGGTCGCAACCAGCGCCGTCGATACCAGCATGGCTTTTAGGTTTTTCATGAAATGCTTTTCTCCAGATGGAACTAACAAGATTTTTTCAGGGTGCGGCCGGTGCGCTGCTGAACCGACCTCAGGATGCCCCGATTTTTGAGCATCGCCCGATCATGGGCTATCAGATTTCCGCAAACTGCGCGCCGGCTTCCGGCTACCGACACTTCTCGACGATGCCTTGCCAGGCCGAGTCGTCGTGCATGCGCTTGATCTTTTGTTGCAAAAAGTCGTGCAGCGCTTTTTCACCTTGCTCGACGAACAGCCGCGATGCCCGGTCTGAGCCAGAGCAACACGACGGCACCGCATCCAGCGGGCCATCATGGGGCTATGTGTTGGCATCGTGTCCGTCATTGTTGAAAGTCTGGCAACGTGAGAGGCCGGATGCACGCCTGTTCTATGGCCGGGATCAGAAAATTTCTGACGGGTTCTGATCCAGCTTCGTTACGCCAGCCCAGCTTCGCTCAGGCCGGTTTTCCGGTGAGGTTCAGCCCCACCACACCCAACACGATCAGTCCAATGGATGCGACCTTCAGTGGCGGCAAGGGTTCTGCAAATACAAGGAAGCCAACAATGGCCATCAGTGCGGTCCCTGCGCCTGACCAGATGGCGTAGACCACACTGACTTCCATGCGTTTGAGGGTCAGTGACAGCAGATAAAACGAGACCGCATAGCCAACAACGGTCAAGCCCGCAGGCAACAGGCGCGTGAAACCGTCAGAGGCTTTGAGGGACGAGGTGGCAATCAGCTCAAAAAATATGGCAGAGCCAAGAAGCAGTGCGTTTTGCATAAGGTTCCTTTGAAATGGTCGGCGCAAGCAAGGCAAATCCGGTGGCCGTTCATGCTCAGGATGCCGCTGTTGGCCGCGCTGCGCCGTCGCTACGCCCAATTCAGGAATCAGGACTCTGGATCACCGTGCCTGACGCCAGCAACTCATCGATGCGCGCCATCACCAGCATCCCGGAGGCGGAGTAGGGGTCAAACTCCGGCCATTCGATTTTTGTCTTTGGATCGACGTCAGACAGGCTGACGTGTGCCATGGACCATTTTTCATAGCGCCGTTTGGCAATACATTCGCAGTGGATCAGTTCCACATCGGTGTGGCGCAAGTCTGCGTAAATGCGTGCATAGAGCTTGGTGACGAGGTTGCGTTCATCCTCGAGCACCTGCAAAAAAACGCCTTGTCCCTGACACAGCACACCCGTGATGTCATGGGCCTTGTTCCAGACTTGCGCCGTCTTCAGGATTGCGTTCGTCATGGTGCTGGTCTGCGGACCAACAGCGGTACTGACGTAAATCAAACGGATAAGCATTTCATAACACCTTTCAGATGATTTTAGGGCGGGTATGCCATCCGTGGGGGCCGCGGCCTGTGGCGGTGTTGCGGCAAAAAATCAGATGCAATGCATGAAAGACCTGCTCAGGCTGTATCCCCGAGCCGTCCGTCGCGGTAGTCGCTCAGTGCCTGGTAAATCTCTTCCTGTGAGTTCATCACAAACGGGCCATATTGAACAATCGGTTCGTTCAGTGGCTGGCCTGAAATCAGCAGTGCCCGGGCGTCGATGCTGGCCTCGATCACCACGCCATCGGCTTGGGCGTCGTTGGTCAGGATGGCCATGCGCTGCATCGGCACGGTCTTGCCGCCAATGCTGACTTCTCCCCGGTACACGTAAACAAATGCATTGTGAGCCGCGGGCAATGGCTGCTCAAAGCGGGCACCCGCCCGCAGGTGCAGATCGAGGTAGACCGGCTGCGTGGCCTCGCGTGTCACGGCGCCGAGCACGCCGTGGCTTTCACCGGCAATCAGCGTCACGGCCACACCTTCTGCCGTTGTGAATTTCGGCAATTCATCAGCCTTGAAATCCCGGTACCACGGCGTGCTCATCTTGTCACGCCCGGGCAGGTTCAGCCAGAGCTGAAAGCCCTCCATCACGCCTTCTTCCTGCTGCGGAATTTCGGAGTGGATCACGCCTTTGCCAGCCGTCATCCATTGCACACCGCCGTTTTCCAGCAGACCCTCGTGGCCGGCGCTGTCGCGGTGCAACATGCGCCCGGCATTCATGTAGGTGATGGTTTCGAAACCGCGATGCGGGTGGTCGGGAAAACCGGCGATGTAGTCATCCGGCTGGTCGCTGCCAAAGGCATCGAGCATCAGGAACGGATCAAGCCGATGCTGCAGGTTGTGGGTGAGCACGCGCGTCAGTTTGACGCCCGCGCCGTCCGAGGTGGCCTGGCCGGCAATCAGTTGTTCTACCGTTCGGGACACGGTGACGCTGTGCTTGTCGATGGTGGTGTTCATGGGCGGACCTTTCGTGGGGGCAGGGTGCGCATCGGCACGCTGCAGGTTTCAAAAGCAATGCATCAGATACAAATTCAGACGCGGCGTGCATCCAGACTCCAGGCGCCTGCGCCATTGGCAGCAATCGCCAGCAGGCCGCCAACCACGGCGATGTTCTTGAAGAACAGCAGTTGCTGCATGAGGGCCTGATCAGCTGGAACACCCCAGTAATTATGGAAGAAAGCGCTGGCCACCAGAGTGAAAACCGCCAGGACCAGGGCCGCAATGCGGGTACCAAAACCCGCCAGCAGCGCCAGGCTGCCGACAATTTCGACGATCAGCGCGATGGCGGCCGCCACCGTGGGCAAGGGCAAGCCGACTGAAGCGATGTAGCCCACGGTGCCCTCGAAGCCGGTGAGCTTGCCGATGCCGGCAGGCAGGAACAGGGCGACCATGAGCCATCTGGCGGCCAGATTGAGCGGATTCTGAAGGGATGCAGACATGATGGTTTCCTAAAAAATGCTGAGATGAACTCAGTGGTTGATGATGGTTGTAGTTTATTTATCAACAATGACTTTGAGAATTCGTTTAAATGGATATGATTGTTCTCATGAAGGAACAATCAAGCTCTAAGATCGATCCTAACGATCTGCTCATCTTTGCCAGTGTGGCCGAACTGGGCAGCTTTAGCCGCGCCGCCGAGCGCATGGGGCTGCCCAAATCCACCGTGTCGCGACGGCTTGCCGCGCTGGAGCAGCGTCTTGGCGAGCGTCTGCTGCGACGCACCACCCGGCGTCAATCCCTGACCGAGTTCGGCTTGCAATTGCTGGAACACGCTCGCCAGGTGGTGTCAGAGGTGGAGGCCGTCACGGCACTGAGTGAACGGCGCCAGGCCACGCCCAGCGGGCGCCTGCGGGTTTCCATGCCGAGCGACTTCGCCAACCTGCTGCTGGCTGACACGCTGGCCACCTTCATCGCGCTGTACCCGGCGATCCAGCTGGAACTCGATTTGTCACCGCGCCGGGTTGATTTGCTCGGTGAAGGTTTCGATGTGGTGCTGCGCATTGGCAAATTGCCCGATGATGCATCGCTGGCGGCGCGACGGCTGGCAGATTTTTCTTTCGGACTGTACGCGGCCCCCAGCTACCTGGCGGAGCACGGCGAACCTGTGAGCCCTGATGATCTTGTTCACCACAACGCCATCAGGATGTTGCAAGGCAATGGCGAAGTGGCCAACTGGAACCTGATGCAGGGTGAGCAGCGTTGGCAAGGCGTGCCGAACGGGCGGGCCAGCGCCAACGCGCCCGAGTTATTGATCCGACTGGCGTGCGCTGGCACCGGCATTGCCGCCGTGCCAGACTATTTTGCCCTGCCTTGTGTGCACCGGGGTGAACTGCGCCGGGTCTTGCCAGACTGGTGTTTGCCCAGCCAAACCGCGTGGGCAGTGTTTCCGGAGCGCAAGTTGATGCCCGTCAAGACGCGCGTTTTCATCGACATGCTGCAAAGCGCGTTGGCACCGGGGCAGTCAGGCTGACAGGCTCGGATGGAGAGCTATCATGGTTTATTGTTCTAAATATGGAAATATTATTCTCATTTTACGTGATTTATCAATGAATAACGCCAAAATTAGAATAATCACAGTGCCACACTCGTGGCATGTTCAACCCAAAAGGAACTCCACCATGAAATTACTGCACGTTGACTCCAGCATCCTCGGCGCCCATTCCGCCTCGCGCCAGCTCACCACCGAAATCGTTGCCGAATGGCTCAAGGGCCACCCTGGCACCACGGTGGAATACCTTGACCTGGCGTTGAACGCCCCCAGCCATTTTGGTGCCGATGCCATTGCCGTCAAGGGCATCGCCCAGCCCGAACCCACCGAAGCCCAACGCGCCGAGAACGCCGTTTCGGAACAATTGGTGAGCCAGTTCCTGGCCAGTGATGTGATTGTGATTGGAGCACCGTTTTACAACTTTTCGATTCCGACCCAGCTCAAGGCCTGGATTGACCGCCTGGCGCAACCGGGAAGAACCTTCACCTACAAAGAGTCCGGCCCTGTGGGTCTGGCCACCGGCAAGACCGTGATCGTGGCCTCGACCCGCGGCGGCGCCTACTCGACCAGCGCAGGCGGCCAGGCGATGGAGCACCAGGAAAGCTACCTCAAGGTGGTCTTCGGCTTCTTTGGCATCACGGATGTGCGCATTGTTCGCGCCGAGGGTCTGGCCATGGGCGATGCAACGAAAGCCGCCGCGCTGAGTGCCGCGCGCGCCGACATGGAACTCGCCACGGCTTAGTGTTGGTATTGATCGAGACCTTCACCGCCAACGCTCGTTGGCGTCTGACCTGAAAACGTCACTCAATGCCGGTGGCCGTAGTAGCCACCGTTGGCGCCACGCCAGTAGACGTAGCCCAGATTGACGCTGATGGGTGGGTAGTAACTGCGCGGTGCATACACCGGATAGGGCTGCTGCGTGATCACCATCGTGGTCGGCTGGGTGTAGACCGGCTGCTGATAGGTCGTTGCGGCGATGGGCGGCGCCTCTGGTGCGCTGGCTCCGACCGGGGTGATTTGCAACTGAACCGTGGGACCCGGGTCATGGGGCATTTGCACCGAATACTGCTTGCCGGCATATTCATAAACCACGTTGTAGGCCACGGTGCGGTTTTCATAGAAGGTTTGCAGGCTGCAGCGTTGCACGTTTTGCACCTGTGCCATGGGTTGACCCTCGATGTTGTCACCCACAATCGCCCCGCCAAAGGCGCCAAGCATGGTGGCCGCCGCCTGGCCGCTGCCGCTGCCGATGGCATGCCCCAAAGCTCCACCGGCAATGGCTCCCATCAGGGCGCCCGCCCCCGACTTGGGCTGTTGCACTGCGATCTGTTCCGTGGTGCAGACGTTTCTGGGCTGGCCAACCTGCTGAACCACGGGTGTCGAAGAAATCACGCGGCCAACTTCCTGCGCCAGTGCCACCGAGCAGGTGGCCAGCGCGGCAGACAAGAGAAGCAGTTTTTTCATGATGATCCCCAATGTGAGACGAACTTGATACTTTGCGGGTCAGACCTCTCGTGCAGCGACGCATCCTGACCCAGACACCTTGGATTGCTGAAAGCTTGCAGAGTTCATTTTCACCGATTTCAGACATCAGAATGCACGACGGCACTTGCAGGCCCCCAACGGGCAGTTGTGTCTTGAAGCTGGCAACCAGACTCAGGTTTTGGCCACTGCGGGTACCCGCATGTGCTTGTCGCTGAGCAAAAAGTTTGACAGTGCCGGAATCAGCACCAGGGCGCCCACCATGTTCCAGATGAACATGAAGG